>NZ_AP022618.1:1525681-1830818 GCF_010731615.1 Mycolicibacterium insubricum
AACGGGTGCATCTTGGCCCAGATGATGAGCGCGACGATCAACAGGATCGAGACGGCCGCCGCAACGACCAGCTGGGTGGTACCGGCGGCGGGCCTCGCCGCCTCGGCCAGGACGGACGCCACGGCAATCACCGGCTCACCCTATGTCGTAGACGGGCCGCGGCGCTTAGCATCGAGCACGATGACCGAGCCGACGTCCGTCCCCGAGGCCCGCCCCGTGCCGCTGTCCGATGCCGTCCCCCCGTTCGTGGTGGCCATCGACATCGGTTCGGGTTCCACGCGCAGCTGTGTTTACGACGCGTACGCCCGGCCGATCGAGAAGCATCTGGTCAAGGCCGACCATGCGTTCACCGAACGTGCCGACGGCACCGCCGAGATCGACGCCGACCAGGTCGTCCGCGAGGTGGCATCGGTGCTCACCGCGGCCATCGCCGGCATCGATGCGGGGGTCATCGCGGGCGTCGCGATGGACACCTTCGCCTCCTCACTGGTCTGCGTGGACGCCGCCGGGACCGCGCTGACGCCGTGCTTCACCTACGCCGATTCCCGGCCGGCCGGCCAACTGGCGCTCCTGCGCACCCAGCTGGACGAGGAAGGTGTGCACCAGCGCACCGGCACTCGGCTGCACACCAGCTATCACCCGGCGCGGTTGCGCTGGCTGCGTGACACCCATCCCGGTATCGCCTCTCGCACCGCGAAATTCCTGTCGCTGGGGGAGTACGTCTACGCGCGGCTGGCCGGGATCGAGGGCGCCGCAACCGCGACGACGGCGTGGGCGGGCATGCTCAACCGCCACACCCACGCGCTCGACGAGGAACTGCTGGCGGTGCTCGGCGTCGACGCCGACCGGTTCGCGCCGATCGTCGACCCGGACCGGCCGATCACCGACGTCGCACCGGCGGTGGCGGCGAACTGGCCGGCGCTGGCCGGTGCGGCGTGGTTCCCGGCGATCCCCGACGGCTACGCCTCCAACATCGGGGTGGGCGCCGACACTCCGACGACGGCTGCGCTTTCGGCGGCGACCTCCGGGGCGATCCGGGTGCTGGTCGACGGCACACCCGATCGACTCCCGCCGGGGCTGTGGTCCTATTCCGTTTCGCGATCTCAGGCCATCGTCGGCGGGGCGCTCAACGATGTCGGCCGAGCGATGAACTGGCTGCAGGCCACCCTGGCCCCGGTCACCGCGGAACAGATCCACGACGCTCTGACCGGCCCCGCCCGGCCGAATGTTCCACTGGTGCTGCCGTTCCTGACCGGCGAACGGGCGACCGGCTGGGCCGGCGACGCGCGCGCCGCGATCACCGGGATGTCTTCGTCGACGACGCCGACCGACATCTGGCGTGGCGTCGCCGAGGGCGTCGCCATCTCGTATGCCCGGGTCTTCGAACAGCTCCGTCGGGTCAACCCCGACGTGCAGCGGGTGATCGCATCCGGTGGGGTGACCGGTCACTACCCGGGCCTCATGCAGGTCGTCGCGCACGCCATCGGCTTCCCGGTGCAAGTAGTCGACGTCAAACGGGTCACCATGCGCGGCGCCGCGGTACTCGCCCTGTCGACGTTGGCTCCGGAAACGCCGCCGGCGCGGATCCCACAGACCGACCTCACCGTCCCCAACCCCACCGAACGGGCGTACTACGACGATCTGCTGCGGCGGTTCACCGAGTTGTACGACTCGGTGATCCGGTAACGCCGCGGCTTGCCCTCGCCGAGCTCGGCGAGCGTGCCGACGGTGTTCACCGGCACCGTCGCCCCGAAAATCAGGCGCAGCCGTGCGGCGATGTCTGCCGGATCCCCGCCGCACACCGTCGTGCGCACCTCGTCGCCGGACTGCTCGACCACCCAGCCCAGCGCCCCCGCGTCCTGCAACTGCTGGGTGAGGTCGACACACGGGACCGCGGATCCGTCGGCGGCGGTGAAGACGATGTCCTCGCGGCCCTCCAGATCGGCGATGGCCAAGCCATCCCCGAGATCGACCAGCCGACCGTAGTCTCCGGTGCGGTAACGCACCAGCGGCAGCAGCGGATTGCAGCCGGAGGTGACGACGAGCTCGCCGCGTTCCCCCGGCGGCACCGGTGCGCCGTGGCGATCGACGACCTCCACGTGGATCCGGGTGGGCAGCAGGCGAAACGGCCCGCCGTCGGGGCTGACCGCGATGGGCCTCGTCTCGTGCAGGCCGTAGATGTCGAGCACGGGCACCCCGAAACGGTCCCGCAACGCCGCGCGCAGCCCGGCGGCCAGGTGCTGTGCGCCGGAGACCACGGCCAGCGGGTGCAGGTCGGCCGCGGCCGGGCGCTCCAGCAGCGCGGCCAGGCTCGACGGGCTGCCACTGAGTACCTGCGGATCCCACCGGCGCAGGTAGGCGTCACGAGCATCGGGATCCCAGTCCCGCGGATCCAGATTCAGCCGAGCCATCGCTGCGTCACCGAACCCCGGTATCAGCGACGCATAGCTGAATGCCTGACGCTGCCAGACCAGCAGTGCCAGTGCCAGCCGATCCGGATCCGGGGACCAGTCGACACCGCGGGAGGCGAGCAGTGCCACCAGCAGCCAGAAGGTTCGGGCCACGTCCTCGATATCGTCGGGAATCATCAGCGCCGCGCCGGTGGTTCCGGAACTCGATCCGGTCACCATCCGGCTGAGATCGGCGTCCAACGGCACGAAGGCGGCGATATCGCCCCGCAGGTCAGCGCGGGAGATCAGCGGAAAATCGTTCAGCTCAACAAGATTCGGATAGGACCGGTAGGCCGGTAGCCGCCGGGCCACCGCCAGGTGGTCGGTGAGCCAACCGGCGGTGGACAACGGCTCGCGGGCCCGGGCCACCGCCACGGCGTCGAGCCGGTGGCCGGCCCGGTGCCGCCAGCGCGGAGCCCCGGGATGCGTCAGGACCTCCTCGAGCACCCGCCTTTGGGTGCTTGTCATGCCCGGCCACCGCTGCGCGTCGGTGAGCTCGACGGCGGCACCGTGTGCATAGTCGGTCAGTGCCAACGGGTCCGGGACGTCGGGGTCACTCATGGGTGTACCTCGCCGCCGCTTCCTGGGCGCGCCGTTCCCGAAGTCGGCGCTGCACCTCCATCCGGTGCAGATGCTCGGCCGCGGCGACCGCCAGCTCCCGATCGCGGCTCAGCGAGTCCAGCCGGACGGCGAAAGTCTGTGCCGCCTCCGGTGTCTCACCGGCCGGATGGTATCCGCACCACAGCAGGAAGAGCCGGGCGGCCTCCTCGCGGCGGTCCGGTTCGGCCAGCCACCGCGCCGGCGGCACCACGGGTGCCAGGCGCAGCCCGAGTGCGGCGACGGCGGTCAGACCGCTGAGCGGCTGACCGGCCACCAACCACAACCCGACGGCCGCGCCGCCACGGGCCTCCGGATAGCCGGCCAGTGCCCGGACCTCCGGGGTGTCGAGCACGTGCGCGCCCAGCACGTCGGCGGCCAATGCGGGCAACGAAACCCGGTCATCGAGGAAATCGCGCGGCAGCCCGCCGAGCCGGCCGGTGACCTCGGCAAGGGGCGGCCCGGCGGACAGCCGCCGCCACTGGGCCTGCTCGTCGTAGCCCAGGGTGAACCAGGCCGCCAGCGCCGGCGGCAATTCGTCTGCGGGCGGACGGTATTCAGCCACGACGGATCCGTTCGGCCAAGCGCGCGCAGGCAGCGGGCGCATCGGCCATCGAGTCCAGGTACTCCACGTCGTAGCCGGCGGCGGTCGCGGTCTTCGCGGTGGAGCGTCGAGCGTCCAGCAGAATCAGCGTCGCGGTGTCGCATTTGGTGCCCACCGCCGCGGCCACCCCGGCGTACTCCTGCTGGCCCTCGCCGAAGAACGACGCCAGTCCGTCGTCGGAGATCACCGCGAGGTGCCGGCGCACACCCCCGCCCGGCCGGGCGTAGCGGTTGGCCAGCAGGTCCAGCGGAAAGCTGGTGCCGTGGCCGAAATAGTGCAGCAGGGCTGAGATCGCCTCGCTGCGGTTGGCGGTCGGCCGCGGCGTGCCGGCCACCTGGCCCGGCCCGGAGAACGAGGTCACCCGAACCCGGCCACCTCCGGCGAGCACCGACTGCACCAGAATCGCCCCGGCCAGCAGGGCCGAGGAATCCCGCTCGGGCCGGGGCATCGATCCCGACGAGTCGATGTACAGATCCAGTTCGACCGGTTCGTCCCGGTGCTGCGGCTCGTCCTCCCCGGCCTCCCGGCGCCGGGTCGTCACCCCCGGGATCACCCATGGGCTGGCCGCAAACGTCGCCGCCCAGTCCAACAGCGCGGGGTCGTCGTCGACCTCCCAGACCGCCAGCGCGCCGGGCACATCACAGGATTGCGGAGCCGGGCCCGCCGGTTCGCGAAACGGCCGAATCCACGGCCGTGCCCGGTCGGTGTACCACGCGGTGAGCACATCGAGGACCGGCATCGTCGCGTACAACTGGAGTGTCTCGGCCAGCCCGTAGCCCTGTGCACCGGGTGGCTCATCGGAAGCACCGATGCCGCCGCGGCTCTCCAACGCGGGATGCACCGGCAACTCCCGCAACCGCGGGTCGCGCAGCACATCGGCGAGTTCGGCGGCGGTCGGCGGGTCCGCAGTGGCGTCGCCGGCGCACGGCACCGTGCTCAGTGTCGACGATTCCGATTCTGTGGCAAGCAGATACGGCGCGGCGATCAGCCCGAACCGCAGTGCTCCGCGCACCGGGTCGTTGGCGAAACTGCGCGCGGCGCGCGCCAGCAGCCGGGAGTCGAGCGCCGGGTCGGCGACCGCGATCGTCTCGGTCCCGTCGGTGCGCGGCGGTGGCGCGGCCGGGACCTCGGTGGGGCAGAGGGTGCCGTCGGGAAGCCCCCACAGATCCTCACAGGCGCGGAGAATGACCCAGAACAGCGGATCCGGCCGCTGGGTGTAGAGAATGCGCCACAGCCGCACCATGCCGGGCTCGGCGCCGGGGTTGCGGCGGCGTTGCAGGTCGACGACCCGGGTGTTGATCAGCAGATCGCTCCAGAGATTGGCGGCCAGCGCCGCGTTGTCCGCCAACCGCGTAACCGTGCCCACACTGCTGGCGGTCAGAGCGCGGGCCATCTGCTGGGTGATCAGCAGCGAGCCGCGCCGGGTGGACGGCGACAGCACATGGTGGCCGATCTCGTGGGCGAAGACGGTGGCCAGTTCGGTGTCGACCCCCAGACGGGCGGCCAGCACCGGGTCGATGGTGATCGACGGCGGGAAGCTGAACCAGGCGAAGCTGGGCGCCCCCGCGGCCGGGGCCTGGCGGGCGTCGTGCAGCCGCACACCCCACAGTGCCTGTGCGTCCTCCCACGCTCGGCGCTGCGTGTCGTTCAGGGCGGCGAAAGTCACTGCTGCCAACGGTATAACCACAGGTGATAGGACGTGGCGATGCGCCCGAACAGGCGCCCCGGGGCGGCCGGAGCGGGTGCGGGGGTCGATTGGACACGGGCGCCGAACACATCGCAACTGACCTGCCACCACTGCGATCCGGTGCGGACTTCGACCGTGCCGGTCCCGGTGGTCCTCACCTCCTCGGGTGGTTGCAGCCAGGGCCCGCCGAAGCCACGGAAGCCGCCGGCCACGCCGACCAGAGCTTCGGCGCCGGGAAAGTGAAACGGGTCGAGCCCTTGGCCGGCCAAAAACGACGCCCCGGTGCCGGGTGGCAGTCCGAGGGCGGCCTCGGTGACCTCGGGGGATAGTCCGGCGGCGCGGGACAGTGCGTCCTCGCGCAGCCGCACCACCCCGGCGCGCCACGCCGCCAGCACGGCGACCGACCGCAGCACCGCCGGGTCGTCACGCACAAGACCCGTTGCCGCGCACAGGAAATAGCGGTATCGAGCGACGTCCCCGGACCAGCCGCGGACCCGATCGACGGTGTCGCGCAACTCCGCGGGCGCGTCGGCGGGAAGATCGTCGGCACCCGGGACGCCGGCGTTGACGGCGAAGCCTGCGGTGATCATCGCGCGAGGTCGAGCCAGCGGCGATAGTTGGTGTAGCGCTGATGCAGGTACTTCAGTGCCAGCAGGTCGTCGTAGTCGCGGCCGTAGAGCTTTCCGGTGTCGGCGATCCTGCGGATCTCGGTCTCCACCATGGTGATCCGCCCGGCCACCGCAACCGCGTCGAGGTGATCGATCCCGGCATCGAACTGGACGAGGAGGGCACCGACCGGATCGTCGGAATCCCGCCCCAGCGCGGAGAATTGACGATTCGAGTCCGCCCACAGGTCGGCCAGCCAGCTCACCGAATCCAGGCCGAGTTCCTGATCGGAGCCGCCGTCGAAACGAGGATGGCGTCGGTTCGGCAGGAGTTTGCCCCGCAGCACGAACGGCAGCACCGCGCCGACGTCGTCCACGCCGACCTCGGCCTGACCCCGGAACCAGGCGATGGCCTTCGCGTAGGTGATCAGTACCAGGATCGCCCGCACCGAGATGCTCGTCACGGTCTGCGCACCCGGGTCGACCTCCAGGTCGGCACCGGAGTTCCGTTCGATGATCTCGCCGATGTCGATCCCGGCGGTTGCCGCGGTGTCCTTGGTGCGGTACTCGAAGCGGCGGCCGCCGTGCTGGACGAACTCGAAGTGCGACACGAAGAATTCGATGCGGCGCCGGACCGGGTCGGGGACCGGGACAGCGCGGATCGCGGCGGCGATGTCACGGCGGTCCTGTCCGCTGAGCACCAGTTCCGGCGGCACGTGCTCCTCCGGGCGTTCGTCGCTCTCCACCCGGGCGATCAGCTCGTCGAGGAACCGGGAGTTGAAACCGAGCGCAGCGACGGTGACGTCCATCCGATCGCGCAGCGCCTGGATGACCGCGAAGGTGCCCCCACCGGCGTCGTCGTTGGCGGTGAAAAACCAACTGTCGATACCGGTGTCGCCGGTGGTGGACAGTGACTGGTCGTAGGTTTCCACGTACCCCTCGGCCACCATGGTCAGCAGTGCCGACTGCGTCTTGGTGGGGATCCGGTTGTACTCGTCGATGATCTTGACCGGCAGTCGCAGCCAGTTGCGCCAGGCGACCCGGACCTCGTCGAGGCGTTCGGCGCTGATCAGGTCCTTGGGCAGCGGTGTGCCGACGAGATCACTGACCGTCAACTGGGGCTGGCCCTGGACCACCGCGGTGCGCACCCGCTGCGGATCGGTGCCGGCCAGCACGCCGAGCACGACGGCCAGGCTGGTCTTGCCGCGGCCCGGGCCGCCGATCAGCAGGCAGCGGCCGCCGACGGCGAAACTCAGCAGCGGCAACAGCACATTGGATGAATAGGACTGGTCACCGCCGAGTTCCAGCGCCGCTCCGGCATCGCCGACCGGAACGGACAGTGCGGTGTCGCCGCTGAAGCCGATGTCGTAGAAGGGGGAGATGACCGCGTTGTTGACGATCCAGAAATACGCCTGACGCAGCCGCTCATCCAGCGACGGTGCCGGCGGCCGGTGCTCGCCGAACAGATCGGCGGCGGTCAACGGGGACGCGGTGGCGGCCTGCGGACGGGTCGGCGATTGCGACACGTGCCCCCAGTGGTCCGCCATGGGCTGAGTCTATCGGCGCGGCAGGGGGCTGTCGGCACGCATTTCCAGCGGGTCGGCGAACCGGAACGCCTCCGGCAGCCGGGCTTCGACGGCGCGGACCGCCGCGGCCAGCCGGTGTCGCCGGTCACCGCGCAGCTCGGTCCACGGCACCGGCTGGCCGGCCAGCACCTCGCGGAACCGTCGCGCCATCTCCGGGCGGATGTGTTCGCCGTCGCGCATGCCGTCGGCGACGAACGGGATCTCGTCACCGGTCAGCAGATACAGCAGCGGGGGATGGTCCAGCGCGCGCCGGTAAAGCGCTGCCGGCCAGCGCCCGCGGTAGCGCTCGAACCACACCGCGGTGGCCAGCACGTCGGTGTCGCAGACCAGGAGCGGGCGCGGCGCGCGACGCGCCGCGGCGGCTTCGGCAGCGAGCTGGCGGTCGACGATGAGCTCGAATTCGTCGTCGCGCCAGGGGGCGTGCAGCCCGCCGGCGCGGATCTCGGTGTATTCCCTGCCGTACTCGGGCACCCACACGGTGCCCAGTACCCCGGCGAGATCGGCGGCCAGCGTGCTGGTACCGGTGGATTCGGCGCCGAGCACCACGACCCGCGGGGTCAACGCGCGGCGCACCGCCGCCGGCAGCAGATGCCAGTGCCCGGCGACGTCGGCGCGGACCGCACGCCCGGACACCGGGATTTCCGCGCGGTCGGCCCGCACCCACTCGGCGTCGAGGCGCCGGGCCAGCTCGGCACCGTAGTCGTCGCCGGTGAACACCGCGTCCACCGGCGCGTCCAGCAGAGCCGAGATCACCCGCATGTGCGCGTCCCAGGCCGCCGGCGAACCGTAGTCGACCTCGGCCTCGTCGTAGCCGCCGACCACGGTGACCGTCGGGTGCTCCTCGCGCAGCCATCCCATCCGGGTCTGCAGCGAGACGGATTCCACCTCCGAGGCCAGTACCTGCACCGTCACCCGCCCGCAGTCCATCGTGGCCCGGCGGATCAGCGCGCCGTGACCGGCGTGCAACGGGTAGAACTTGCCGAGCACCAGGCCGTGGCCGTACCGAGCGGTCACCGGTCGGACATCGCATTCTCCCGGGTCAGCGTCGCGCGCCAGCTGCGGTAGCCCGCGACGGCGATGCCGATGAAGATCAGGTACAAAAGCGCGGTCGGGACGAGTCCCTTGGCCAGGTAGAGGCCGACGTAGCCGGCGTCGACGGTGATCCACACCAGCCAGTTGTGCAACCAGCGCTTGTTGAGCATGAACTGCGCGGTCAGGCTCAGCCCGGTGGTGGCTGCGTCGGCGAGCTGGGTGGTGGAATCGGTCCAGGTGTCCAGCACCCACCACAGCCCGGCCGTCAGCGCCACGGTGGCGGCGGCCAGCGGCAGGACGGCACCGCGCGGCGTCGACCGCGGGGCGATCCGGTCGTCATCGAGGTGGGTGCCGCGCAACCAGCCGACCCAGCCCGCGACACCGAGACCGATGTACACCAGCTGCAACCCGGCCGCCGCATACAGCGCCGCACCGGTGAACACCACGAAGAACACCGAACTGTTGAGCAGGCCCAGCGGGAAGTTCCAGATGCTGCGCCGCGCGGCAAGTGCCACGCAGATCGCACCGGTGACGAAACCGAACAGCTCCAGCCAGTGCGCGCCGAGCCATTCACTCACCGCGCCATCTTGTCAGGCGCTGCGGCGCACCCCGCGCTTGATCATCAGCTCCCGCTCGGATTCGCTGAGCCCACCCCAGATGCCGTAGGGCTCGCCGACCCGCAGGGCGTGCGTGCGGCATTCGGTCAGTACCGGGCAGCTCTGGCACATCGCCTTGGCCCGATTCTCCCGCGCGGCGCGTTCCCGGCCGCGTTCGCCGTCGGGGTGGAAGAACATCGAGGAATCGACCCCTCGGCACAGGCCCTTCATCTGCCAATCCCAGATGTCGGCGTTGGGTCCGGGTAGTTGCTGCGGCTGTGGCATGGGACACCCCTTTGATCTGGCCTACGAGTGCTGTCGCCGATGACCGCTCGATACCCACAAATTAGGGGGGCCCAGCAAACGCCGTCAAGGAGCAAGCGCTGTGGTGAATCGCATAACCGCAGGCCAGGAATTTACGTCACGTTCATCATTGTGCGGACATGTCAACGGATTTCGGGAGTGCCCCGCGGTCGTATCCTGGGTGGATCGGTCGACGGCCACCGGCCGGACTTCTGTGGGCAACGTCGCGTTGATGCGTTTGTAACGTGTTTGCCGACAACTGTTAACGTGCGCTGTATGAGCGCCGAAGTGTTGCGCCGCGCGGCGTTCGGAGATCTGCCGTCGTACTGGCCGCTGCCGGGTGCCGACGGACCCGGGCAATCCTGGCTGCGCGCCGTCGCCGCCGGCGGCCAGGGGCACTACGCGGCGGCCCACGCCGAGCTGGAGCCGCTGCTGGGTGTCGCGGGGCCGCTGGGCTCGCTGGCGCACAGCACCCGGGCGTCGCTGCTGCGCCAGCTCGGCGCCCACGCCCTGGCCCGCGGGCTGGACGGCCGGGCGATGCTACTGGCCGGCACCGACCGGCAGGCCCGCGCCGACGCGCTGACCGGACTGGCCGCCGACGCCCTCGGGCTGGGCCGGTTCGCGGCATCGGCAACACTGCTGGCCCAGGCCTCCGACGCGGTGACCGACGATGTGCCGCGGCTGGCGATCCGGCTGGCCTGGGTGGGCGCCGAGCTGGCGATGGCCACCGGCGACGGGGCCACCGCGCTGCGGCGCGCCGAACGTGGAGTCGAACTGGCCGCCGATTTCGCATCGGTGCGCCATCGGGTGAAGAGCGCGGTGGTGCTGGCCGCGGCCCGGTGCGCTGCCGGTGACCTCGACGGCGCCCGGGAGGGGGCCGACGCCGCGCTGACCGACACCGAAACACATGGTCTGGTGCCGTTGCGCTGGGCACTCGCCAGTCTGCTGGCCGGAATCGGCAGCAGCCGCCCGCCGGAGCAGATCGCCGAGATCCGCGACACCGCGGCCGCGCTGGTCACCAGCCGCGGCGGGCACTGGCACCCCTGAGGCCGGCCCGCGGCGTTCGCGGCTTTCCCGACCCCGCGCAGGCGCCCCGTTATTGTGGGTTTTCGCCATGTAGCCGGAAAAAGTCCCGCTCGTAACGTTGGAGAGACCGCCGTCGATGACCATTCCAGGAGAGCGTCTTGACGCCGCGGTCGCAGAAGCGGTCGCCGGCGATCGAGATGCGCTCCGGGAAGTGCTGGAGACCATCCGCCCGATCGTGGTTCGGTATTGCCGAGCCCGCATCGGAACCGCGGAGCGCAGCGGTCTGTCAGCTGATGACGTCGCACAGGAGGTGTGCTTGGCCGCCATGATGGCGCTGCCGCGCTACCAGGATCAGGGACGACCGTTCCTGGCCTTTGTGTACGGCATCGCAGCGCATAAGGTCGCCGACGCCCACCGTGCTTCGGCCCGCAACCGTGCCGACCCCACCGACGAGGTGCCGGAGCGGTTCTCCACGACCGCCGGTCCCGAGCAGCGGGCGATCGACTCCGACGCCGCCGCGCGGATGGACGCCCTGCTGCAGGTACTGCCGGAGAAGCAGCGCGAGATCCTGATCCTGCGGGTGGTTGTCGGTCTGTCGGCGGAGGAGACGGCCGAGGCCGTCGGCTCCACCGCGGGCGCGGTACGGGTGGCCCAGCACCGGGCGCTGGCCAAGCTGCGCACCGAGATGACGGTGACGGGATACGACCGTGGCTGACTTCGGACACGACTCGCTCGACGAGATCCTGCGCACCGACGGGCTGCTCGATGCGCTGGCCGCCGAGCGCCGCATCATGGCCAACGACCCGGTGGACCTGGAACTGATCGGCCTGCTGGAGGGCTGGCGCGACGACGTCCGCCGGCACGGCCACCACGATGTGGTCACCGAGGGCGAGGCCGTCACCGCGCTGCGGGAAGGCCTGGCCGAACACCACCGGCCACGGCACGGCCGCGCCTGGGCCGGATCGGTGGCCGCGGTCATGCTGGGTCTCGGCGGGTTCGGCGCGGTGATCCACGGCGCCGGGCCGGGCGACAGCCTCTACGGTCTGCGTACCGCGCTGTTCGGCGAGGCGGACTCGGTGCGCGACGACGCGGTGGCCCTGGCCGCCCAGACCGAGATGGCGCAGGTGCGCGAGCTCATCGACAACGGCCAGTGGGAACAGGCGCAGCAGCGCCTCGAGGTGCTCAGCACCAAGGTGGCCAGCGTCGACAACCAGACCGTCAAGCACGATCTGCAGAACGAGCTGGACAACCTCAACGTGAAGGTCGAGCAGCGCGACCCCGAGGCGACGGTACCGTCGAGCACCACCGATCCGGGTCAGCTGCCCACCGGGGTGAGCACCTCGACGGTGGTCTCGCCGGAGACCTCGACGAGCGTCACCGAGACGACGAGTGCCACCGAGACAACCAGCGCATCGGAGACCACCTCCGAGACGTCGACGACGTCGAGCACGGCTGAGACCTCGACGACGACCTCAGCGACGGCAACGACGACGACCTCCAGCGCATCGGAGACGTCGACGACGGCAACGACGACGAGTTCGCCGAGCCCGACGACGACAACGTCGGCACCCCCGGCGCGGACGGCCGCCGGCGCCAGCCCGGAGCCGCAGGTTGCCCAGGCGACGCCGGAACCGACTCCGCCGGCGCACCACGGGCCGACACCGAATCAGACGGCCGCCCCGGGGCTGCACCTGCCGCCGGTCGGCTAGATCGGCTAGCGGCGGAACCCGTCGTTATCGGTGGTGGCGCCGTGCAGTGAGGCATCGGCGTAGCCGCGGCAGTAGTCCCAGGTGACGTAGGCGTCGGGCTCGGGATCATAAGCCGGCTCGTGTGGGCGGACGGTGCCGTCGACCAGCAGTTGCAGCAGGTTGGCGCGCAGCATGTCCCAGTCGTGGTAGTGGTCCTGCTGGCAGTCGTCGCAGCAGACCACCAGGCCGCGGATGCCGCGGTGGGCCAGCAGGGCCTCGTAGACCGCCAGGTCGGCGAGGTCGGCCTCGACGGCGGTGCGCTCGTGCGGGTCCAGTGGTTGACCCGGCTCCAGGTCGTCCATCGCCGTGGCCGGATCGATCGGGTCGTCGGCAAACGGGTCGGGCGGCAAACCCGGCGGAAGATGGTCGCGCACGGGCCCAGCCTACGCAGCCGGGCCGACATCGCGCCACCGAACACTCCGCCGATAGGATGAAGACTCGCCAGCGCCGATGGGAGGGCTCCACATATGTCCGTTGCCGAGGGGATCTCCGACGGCACCGTCTGGACCGGCGGGGACGACCCGCACAAGATCGCGATGCTGGGCCTGACATTCGACGACGTGCTGCTGCTGCCCGCGGCGTCCGACATCATCCCCGCGGTCGCCGACACCTCCAGTCAGCTGACCCGCCGGATCCGGCTGCGGGTGCCGCTCGTCAGCTCCGCCATGGACACCGTGACCGAATCCCGGATGGCCATCGCGATGGCCCGCGCCGGCGGCATGGGCGTGCTGCACCGCAACCTTCCGCTGGAGAACCAGGCCGCCCAGGTGGAGACCGTCAAGCGGTCCGAGGCCGGCATGGTCACCGACCCGGTCACCTGTTCGCCGGACGACTCGCTGGCCGAGGTTGACGCCAAGTGCGCGCGGTTCCGGATCTCCGGGCTGCCGGTGGTCAACGGCGCCGGGGAACTCGTCGGGATCATCACCAACCGCGACATGCGGTTCGAGGCCGACCAGCGCAAGCCGGTCTCCGAGGTGATGACCAAGGCGCCGCTGATCACCGCCCGCGAGGGGGTTTCCGCCGATGCCGCGCTGGGCCTGTTGCGCCGCAACAAGATCGAGAAACTGCCCATCGTCGACGGCAACGGCAAGCTGACCGGACTGATCACCGTCAAGGACTTCGTCAAGACCGAACAGCACCCCAACGCCACCAAGGACAGCGACGGCCGGCTGCTGGTCGGTGCCGCCGTCGGCGTCGGCGACGACGCCTGGGTGCGGGCGATGGCACTCACCGACGCCGGGGTCGACGTGCTGATCGTGGACACCGCGCATGCGCACAACCGCTCGGTGCTGGAGATGGTCGGCAAGCTCAAGGCCGAGGTCGGCGACCGGGTCGACGTGGTCGGCGGCAACGTCGCCACCCGCGCGGCCGCGGCCGCCCTGGTCGAGGCCGGCGCCGACGCCGTCAAGGTGGGTGTGGGACCGGGCTCCATCTGCACCACCCGGGTGGTCGCCGGGGTGGGTGCCCCGCAGATCACCGCGATCCTGGAGGCGACGGCGGCCTGCAAGCCGCACGGCGTGCCGGTGATCGCCGACGGCGGACTGCAGTACTCCGGCGACATCGCCAAGGCGCTGGCCGCCGGAGCGTCGACCGCCATGCTCGGCTCGCTGCTGGCCGGGACCGCCGAGTCCCCGGGGGACCTGATCTTCGTCAACGGCAAGCAGTTCAAGAGCTACCGCGGCATGGGTTCGCTCGGCGCGATGCAGGGCCGCGGCGAGGCCCGCTCCTACTCCAAGGACCGCTACTTCCAGGACGACGTGCTCAGTGAGGACAAGCTGGTGCCCGAGGGCATCGAGGGCCGGGTGCCGGTGCGCGGCCCGCTGAACACGGTGATCCACCAGCTCGTCGGCGGTCTGCGTGCGGCGATGGGATACACCGGTTCGGCGACCATCGAGGAGTTACAACAGGCACAATTCGTCCGGATCACGGCCGCGGGTCTCAAGGAGAGCCACCCGCACGACATCACCATGACCGTCGAAGCGCCGAACTACTACACCCGCTAGAACTACGAAACCCCCTAGAGGACACATCGGAATGCGCGACCTGGTCGAGATCGGGATGGGCCGCACCGCCCGTCGTACCTATGAGCTCGATGACATCAATATCGTGCCGTCCCGGCGCACCCGCTCGTCCCAGGACGTGTCGACGGCCTGGCAGCTGGACGCCTACCGGTTCGAGATCCCGGTGCTCGCCCACCCGACCGACGCGCTGGTCTCACCGGAGTTCGCCATCGAGCTGGGCCGCCTCGGCGGGCTCGGGGTGCTCAACGGCGAGGGCCTGATCGGCCGGCACGCCGACGTCGAGGCCGCGCTGGCCCGGGTGCTGGAGGCCGCCGCCGCCGAACCCGACGAGCCGAACGCGGCGATCCGGTTGCTGCAGCAACTGCACGCCGCACCGCTGGACCTCGAGCTGCTCGGCGCCGCGGTCGGGCGGATCCGCGACGCCGGCGTCACCACCGCGGTGCGGGTCAGCCCGCAGAACGCGGCGGCGCTGACTCCGACGCTGGTGGCCGCCGGGATCGACCTGCTGGTCATCCAGGGCACCATCATCTCCGCCGAGCGGGTGGCCAACGATGGGGAGCCGCTGAACCTCAAGACCTTCATCTCCGAACTGGACGTACCGGTGGTGGCCGGCGGTGTGCTCGACCACCGCACCGCGCTGCACCTGATGCGCACCGGGGCGGCCGGGGTGATCGTCGGCTACGGGTCGACGCTCGGGGTGACCACCAGCGACGAGGTGCTCGGCATCAGCGTGCCGATGGCGACGGCGATCGCCGACGCCGCGGCCGCGCGCCGCGAATACCTCGACGAGACCGGCGGCCGCTATGTGCACGTGCTGGCCGACGGCGACATCCACACCTCCGGTGACCTGGCCAAGGCGATCGCCTGCGGTGCGGACGCCGTCGTGCTGGGCACGCCGCTGGCCTCGGCCGCCGAGGCGCAGGGACAGGGCTGGTACTGGCCGTCGGCCGCCGCACACCCGTCGTTGCCGCGCGGTGCGCTGCTGCAGGTGGAGGTCGACGACCGGCCGTCGCTGCAGCGCGTGCTGACCGGTCCGTCCGACGACCCGTTCGGCTCGCTGAATCTGGTCGGCGGGCTGCGCCGGGCGATGGCCAAGGCCGGGTACTGCGATCTCAAGGAGTTCCAGAAGGTCGGGCTGTCGGTCCGCTCGTAGTTAGGGCGTCCTATCTAGCTTGTTACCGTTCGGTAAGGACATACTGACCGGATGGAACCGGATTTTGACGTTCTGATCATCGGCTCGGGTTTCGGCGGCAGCGTCAGCGCGCTGCGGTTGACCGAAAAGGGCTATCGGGTGGGTGTGCTGGAGGCCGGTCGCCGGTTCTCCGACGCGGAATTCGCGAACACCTCCTGGGACCTGCGGAAGTTCCTCTGGGCCCCGCAGCTCGGCTGCTACGGCATCCAGCGGATCCACCTGCTGCGCAACGTGATGATCCTGGCCGGCGCCGGGGTGGGCGGCGGGTCGCTGAACTACGCCAACACCCTCTACGTGCCGCCGGAGCCGTTCTTCGCCGACAAGCAGTGGGCGCACATCACCGACTGGAAAGCCGAGCTGATGCCGCACTATGAGCAGGCTCAGCGGATGCTCGGGGTGGTCACCAACCCGACCATCACCGACGCCGACAAGGTCATGAAGGCCGTCGCCGACGACATGGGCTGCGGTGACACCTTCGTGCGCACCCCGGTCGGGGTGTTCTTCGGTCGCGACGGTCAGCAGGAACCCGGCAAGACCGTGCCGGACCCGTACTTCGGCGGCGCCGGGCCGACCCGGACCGGCTGCATCGAATGCGGCGAATGCATGACCGGTTGCCGGCACGGGGCCAAGAACACCCTGGTCAAGAACTACCTCGGGCTTGCCGAATCGGCCGGCGCGCAGGTGTTCCCGATGACCACGGTGACCGGCTTCAGTCAGCGCGGCGACGGCATCTGGGAGGTGGTGACCGTGCCGACCGGCCGCAAGGTCCGGCGTAAGAAGACGACGTTCACCGCCCGGCACCTGATCGTCGCGGCGGGCACCTACAACACCCAGAAGCTGCTGTTCAAGGTGCGCGACGCCGGCCAGCTGCCGAAGCTGTCGGACCAGCTCGGCGTGCTGACCCGGACCAACTCGGAGTCGATCGTCGGCGCGGGGCGCCTGGAGGTCGGCAGCGACCTGGACCTGACCCACGGCGTGGCGATCACCTCGTCGATCCACCCCACCCCGGACACCCACGTGGAGCCGGTGCGCTACGGCAAGGGCTCCAACGCGATGGGCCTGCTGCAGACCCTGATGACCGACGGCGCCGGCCCGGAGGGCACCGACGTGCCCCGGTGGAAGCAGCTGGTGGACCAGACCCGGGAAAACCCGCGCCGGATGATGCGGCTGCTGAACCCGAAGCAGTGGAGCGAGCGCACCATGATCGCGCTGGTCATGCAGCACCTGGACAACTCGATCACCACGTTCACCCGCAAGACCAAGGCGGGGGTGCGGGTGATGGACAGCAAGCAGGGCCACGGCGAGCCGAACCCGACCTGGATCCCGGCCGGCAACGAGGTCACCCGGCGCATCGCCGCCAAGATCGACGGCGTCGCCGGCGGAACCTGGGGCGAGATCGCCAACATTCCGCTGACCGCGCACTTCCTCGGCGGCGCGGTGATCGCCGACGATCCCGAGCACGGCGTCATCGACCCCTATCAGCGGGTGCACGGCTATCCGACGCTGCACGTGATGGACGGCACCGCGGTGTCGGCCAACCTCGGCGTCAACCCGTCGCTGACCATCACCGCCCAGGCCGAACGGGCCACCTCGCTGTGGCCGAACAAGGGCGAGGACGACGCCCGGCCGGCGCAGGGAAAGCCGTATATCCGGATGGATCCCGTCGCGCCGGCGAAACCCGTCGTGCCGCTCGGGGCGCCCGGCGAACTGCGCCGGCTGCCGATCGAGCCGGTGTAGCCGCTCAGGCGGCCGGGGCCAGCGGGCTGCCGGCGACGCACCGGCTGGGACGGCCGTGCATGTCGACGGGCACGTCGCCCATCAGAGTGACCCGGTGCATAACGCGGTGCTGGTCGTCGTAGTCGGCCACGGCGCAGTGCTGGGTGGACCGGTTGTCCCAGACAGCGACGTCGCCGTACTCCCAGTTCCACCGAATGGTGTTCTGCGGCGCGGTGATCCGACGCTGGAGCAGCTCCAGCAGCGTCGTGGACTCCACCGCGTCCAGGCCGGTGAAACCGCGGACGAACTGGCCGGCGACCAGCACCGGCTCGCCGGTCTCCGGATGCACCCGCACCACCGGATGTTCGGTGCGGAAGTCGGGCTTCTCGAACGCCGCGCGCAGCAACCGCTGTTCCTCGGACAGCGGGGCGGCCGCGGCGTAGTCGTAGCGGTTGCTGTGCAACGCCCACAGGTTCTCGGTCAGCCGCTTGAGGGGTTCGGGCAGTTCGGCGTAGGCGGCGGCGGTGGACGCCCACAGCGTCGACCCGCCGTAGGGCGGCAGGGTGACCGGCCTCAGCACCGAGATCGCCGGGTAGTCGACGGTGAAGGTGACGTCGGTGTGCCAGCGATCGGCCTTGCCGTAGCGCGAGTCCAGCGGGGTGATGACCGGGGCCTCGGCGCCGGCGAGGTGGGCGCCGGCCGGGTGCCCGATCGGGGTGCCGAACAGCTCGGCGAATCGGCGCTGCCCGGCGTCGTCGAGGTGGTGCTGGCCGCGGAAGAAGATGACCCGGTGGCGCAGCAGCGCGGCCCGGATGCCGGCGACGGTCTCCGGGGCGAGGTCGCCGTCCAGGGCGATGCCGTCGATCCGGGCGCCCAGCGCCGACCCGAGTCGGGTGATGGTCAACGGGCTGGTTGCGGGGCTGGTCATGGGAGTCTCCTGCCGATCGAAGCGAAGTGTAGTCAGATGACTACGGTGGTGTGCGCTAGTGTAGACGAATGTCTACAGACGTGCCATCGGGGCGGGACGAGGTTTCCGCGGCGGTACTCGCCGCGGCCGCGGAACTGTTCGCCGAGCGGGGGCCGTCGGCCACGTCGATCCGCGACGTCGCGGCCCGGGCGAAGGTCAACCACGGTCTGGTGCACCGACATTTCGGGAGCAAGGAGAAGCTGGTCGGCGCGGTACTCGACCACCTGGCGGCCGAGCTGAACACCCTGCTCGATGCCGGCGCGCCGGAGGCGGACATCGACCGGGCGCTGGACCGCCAGGCCCGGGTGGTGGTGCGGGCGCTGATGGACGGCTACCCGGTGGGCGAGCTGCAGTCCAGCTTCCCGAACATCGCCCGGCTGCTGGATCGGGTGTCCCCGGGCGTCGACGATCTGTCCGCGCGGGTGGCCGCGGCCAATCTGCTGGCCACCCAGATCGGCTGGCGGCTGGTGGGCCCGTATCTGGTGACCGCGCTGGGGCTGGAGGAGCTGAGTGAGGAGCAGCTGCGCGCGGCGATCAAGGGCCCGTGGCCTAAGGTAAACCTGCCCTAACCGATCCGGTAGGCTCGGGCCTCGTGTCGACACTGCCACGCGAGCTGACCGATGTGAGCGACGCCGTCGCGGCGGTACCCGCACCGCCGATCCCGGTGGTGGCCGAACCCTATTCGATCCGGCTGGTCGAACCCGACCGGGACGCCGGAATGGTCTCGGAATGGATGAACCGCCCGCACCTGGTGACCGGCTGGGAATCGGCCTGGCCGGTGGACCGGTGGCACACCTATCTCGAAGCGCAGCTGGCCGGGGAGTATTCGCGCCCGCTGATCGGCGGCTTCCGCGGCCAGCCGCACGGCTACATCGAGATCTACCGGGCGGCAAAGGATTCCATCGCCCCGCGCTACGACGCCGACCCGCACGACCTGGGCATGCACGCCGCGATCGCCGAATTGCGGATGGTCAACCGGGGTTTCGCGCCGCTGCTGCTGCCGCGGCTGACTGCGGCGCTGTTCGACCTGGACCCGGACTGCCGGCGGATCATGTTCGATCCCGACCACCGCAACGACGGCGCCCGGCGGCTGTGCGAGTGGGCGGGCTGTGAGTTCCTCGGCGAGCACCAGATGTCCAACCGGCGGATGGCGCTGTATGCGTTGCACCGGCCGGCTCGACGAGCGGTGTAGTTCTACTCGGCGGGGCCGATCATCTCCCGGTAGCCGTCGAAGTCGGGCTTCATCGCCGCGGCGACCAGCTCCCACAGCACCTCGTCGGTGCCGCCGCCCACCCGGGCCAGTTTCATGTCCCGCCACCAGCGGCCCAGCGGCGTCTCGTCGACGAGATAGCCGGCGCCGCCGAAGATGTGCATGCACTCGGCGAGCACCTCTTCGCCGAGCCGGGCGGCGCTGACCTTCACCGCGGCCGCGGTGCGCAGGTCCAGCTTCCCGCCCGCGGCGATTCCGTTGAGCCCGTGCCGAAGCAGGTCGACGCGGGCCTGCATGTCGGCCATCCGCATGCGCAGCGCCTGATGCTCGAACAGGGTCGCGCCGAACTGGCGGCGGGTGACCATCCGGGCGTGGGTGATGCCCAGCACCTTCTGGCAGGACGAGGCCACCTGGCCGGCGATCGACATCCGTTCATGCGCCAGGCCCCAGGAGATGGCGGCCAGCCCGGTGCCGGCGCGGGCGATGAGTGCCTCCGCGGGCACCCAGGTGTCGATGTGCACCGCGGCGGTGTCCAGCGGGCCGGCGCCGACCTTGCGATAGGGCGTCTGCACCTCGGTCTGCGCCAGCGGCACCGCGATCAGCAGCACGTTGCCGTGCCGGCTGGCCGGATCGTGGTCGACGCTGCGCGCCACCACCAGGACATAGTCGGCGATCGGCGACAGGGACACGAACTTCTTGCGCCCGCTGATCGCGAAACCGCCGCGCTCCGAACGGACCTCGGTCTCCACGATCTGCAGGTCGGAGCCGCCGGATTCCTCCGACGCACCGATGCACAGCACCGCCTCGCCGCGGATGGCCCGCTCGGCGATGTCCTTGAGATGCTCGGATTTGCCGAACCGGCGCAGGATGGCGATCGCCGAGTCGTGCAGGCTTACGCCGACGCCGATGCCGCCGGAGCCCAGATGGCCCAGCCGGTAGGCCAGTTCCAGCAACTTGGCCACGTCCGGGTGCTGGTGATCACCCCACTTGGCGGTGAAAACACCGGAGCTGCCGAGGTATTCGATCAGTGCGCGGGGGAACCGCTCGGTCTTTTCGGCTTCGGCCGTCCAGGCCTTCACCCGCTCGTCGAACACCTCGCCGAGCAACTGCCGGTATTCGTCGACACCGATCTCGGTTGCTGCCGTCATCCCCGCGTGACCTCCAGTTCCTGCTTGACCGCCAGCCGCCGCAGCTTGCCCGAAGAGGTGCGCGGCAGCGTCCCGGGCGCGACGAACCGCACGTCGGCGGGCACCAGACCGCACTGGGAGGCCACCCGCGAGACGAGTTCGGCTCGGGCGCCGGCCTCGTCGGGACCGCGGAACTCCGCGGTGATGACCAGTCCTGGGCGCAGCGCGTCGGCGGCGGTGCCGACCGCGACGACCGCACCCTCGCGCACCCCGCGGACCTGCGCGGCGACCCGCTCCACCTCGGTGGGGAAGACGTTGCGCCCCGCGACGGTGATGAGTTCCTTCACCCGGCCGCAGACCACCAGGCCGTCGTCGGTGAGATAGCCGAGATCCCCGGTGGGGAACCAAGTTTGCGGATCCAGCGGCGCCTCACCGAGATAGCCCGACATCATGGAGCTACCGCGGATCTCGATCTGGCCGACGTCGCGGCCGGGGATGTCGGACTGTTCGTGGTCGATCGGGGCCAGGCGCAGTTCCATGCCGGGCACCGGGTGCCCGAGCGTCGCCTGTTTGCGCACCGAACCGGTTGCGTCGTCACGGATCTCGTCGTAGCGCAGACCGCTGCCCGGGACCGGTGCGGTGACCGCGCAGGTGGACTCGGCCAGCCCGTAGGACGGCGCGGCGGCACCGGGGTCCAGGCCGAATCGGGCCATTTCGGTCAGGAACAGCGCCAGCCCGTCGCAGTCGATCGGCTCGCCACCGTTGAGCGCGAATCGCAGTGCGCCGAGGTCGATATCGCTGATGCGGCGGGCGTATTTGCCGAGCACGTTGTAGGCGAAGTTCGGTGCGGCGGTCAGGGTCGCGCGGCTCTCGGAGAGCCAGTTCAGCCAGCGGAACGGCGAGGCGGAGAACGCGCCAGTCGGCGCCAGCCAGGTTTCGCAGCCGCTGAGCGCCCCGGACAGCAGGAAGGACAGGCCCATGTCGTGGTAGAGCGGCAGCCAGGTGAGACCGACGTCGACCGACGAGTCGGTGCTGGTCCGCTGCAGCAGCCCGCTCAGGTTGTTGAGCACCGCCTCGGCAGGCAGGGCCGCGGTGCGCGGGGTGCCGGTGGAGCCCGCGGTGCCCTGCAGCACCGCGGGGCCGTCGGTGGCGGGCGGGGTGAGGGGGGTGGTGGAGCCGGGTGCGGCGACATCCGGCAGATCGAGCACCGGGAGGGCGCCGGACCCGCGCAGCGGGTCGAGGGTGGGGCCGTGGCTGAACACCGCGCCGACGCCGATGCCGGCGAACCGGTCGAGGGTGGCACGGGCCCATTCGCCGACGTCGGCGCCGCGGACCGGTCCGGGCAGGATGGACACCGCGCGTCCGGCCAGCCAGGCTCCGTGGATCGCGGCGACGAATTCCACCGTCGGCTCGCCGACCAGGCCGACCTCGCCGCGGGTGCCGTCGAGCAGGCGTTGGGCGACGGCCAGGCCGCGGGCGTGCACCTCGGCCCACGGGTGTCGGATCCATTCCGCGCGGGCCGAGTCGAGAACCACCAGATCGTTGGCGGATTCGGTCATCGCCCGGGTCAGTGCGCTCGCCAGGACGTTCACCGGAGGCTCATTTCGCCGTCGGAACCTTGGCCAGAATGGCGTTTTCCAGATCGCCCACGGTGTCGCAGGTGAGCAGGTCCTCTTCGGTCAGCACGACGCCGAGCCGGTCCTCGATGGCGACCATGCCGACGGCGAACGCGACCGAGTCCAGACCGACGTCGTCGACGAGCCGGGACTCCCGGGTGACGCGGCTGATGTCGACGTTCAGGTCGTCGCGCAGAATCTCCTCGAGGGCGGCGTCGATGCGCTCCGGCGTTGAGCTCTCCATGCCCCAAACCTACACCATTGGTAAGCCTAGCCTTATTTCAGTATCAAGCCTCGGGGGAGGGCCCCCCGGCGTCTCCTAGACTGGCCCGGTGGAATCGCAGTCGGCCTCTCAGGTCCTTCGTCCGGTGCTCGTCGTCGACTTCGGCGCGCAGTACGCGCAGCTGATCGCCCGCCGGGTGCGTGAGGCCCGGGTGTACTCGGAGGTCATTCCGCACACCGCCACCGCCGCCGAGATCGCCGCGCGCCAGCCGCTGGCCGTGGTGCTCTCCGGCGGCCCAGCCAGTGTGTACGCCGACGGTGCGCCGGGCATCGACCCCGCGCTGTTCGACCTGGGTGTCCCGGTGTTCGGCATCTGCTACGGATTCCAGGCGATGGCGGTGGCCCTCGGCGGCACCGTCGCGCGCACCGGGGCCAGTGAATACGGCCGCACCGAACTGAATGTGACCGGCGGGCAACTGCATTCGGGTCTGCCCGGCACCCAGCCGGTGTGGATGAGCCACGGCGACGCGGTGACCGCCGCCCCGCCGGGATTCCAGGTGACCGCCGCCAGTGCCGGGGCCCCGGTGGCCGCGTTCGAGGACCGGGCCCGCCGGCTGGCCGGGGTGCAGTACCACCCCGAGGTGCTGCATTCGCCGCACGGCCAGCAGGTGCTGAGCCGGTTCCTGCACGAATTCGCCGGCATCGACGCGGCCTGGACTCCGGCCAATATCGCCGAGGGCCTCATCGAGGCGGTCCGCGTGCAGATCGGCGACGGGCGGGCGATCTGCGGCCTGAGCGGCGGGGTGGACTCCGCGGTCGCCGCCGCGCTGGTGCAGCGGGCCATCGGCGACCGGCTGACCTGTGTGTTCGTCGATCACGGGCTGCTGCGCGCCGGCGAGCGCACCCAGGTGGAACGCGACTTCGTCGCCGCCACCGGAGCCCGGCTGGTCACCGTCGACGCCCAGGCGCAGTTCCTGGACGCGCTGAGTGCGGTGAGCAACCCGGAGGGCAAGCGCAAGATCATCGGCCGCGAGTTCATCCGGTCCTTCGAGGCCGCGGTGCGCGACACCCTCGGCAGTTCCGAAGCCGAAACCGAGTTCCTGGTGCAGGGCACGCTGTATCCCGACGTGGTGGAATCCGGCGGCGGCACCGGCACGGCCAATATCAAGAGCCACCACAACGTCGGCGGGCTGCCCGACGACCTGAAGTTCACCCTCGTCGAGCCGCTGCGGCTGCTGTTCAAGGACGAGGTGCGCGCGGTCGGCCGGGAGCTGGGCCTGCCCGAGGAGATCGTGGCCCGCCAGCCGTTCCCGGGACCGGGCCTGGCCATCCGGATCGTCGGGGAGGTCACCGCGCAGCGGCTGGCCACTCTGCGCCGGGCCGACGCGATCGCCCGCGAGGAACTGACCATGGCGGGTCTGGACAACCAGATCTGGCAGTGCCCGGTGGTGCTGCTGGCCGACGTCCGCTCGGTCGGCGTGCAGGGTGACGGGCGCACCTACGGGCATCCGATCG
The DNA here is from genome assembly GCF_010731615.1 of Mycolicibacterium insubricum. Taxonomy (NCBI): domain Bacteria; kingdom Bacillati; phylum Actinomycetota; class Actinomycetes; order Mycobacteriales; family Mycobacteriaceae; genus Mycobacterium; species Mycolicibacterium insubricum. The sequence goes on from NZ_AP022618.1 coordinate 1,549,502, forward strand.
TGCTGCGGCCGGTGTCCAGTGAGGACGCGATGACCGCGGACTGGACCCGGGTGCCCTACGAGGTGCTGGAGCGGATCTCGACGCGGATCACCAACGAGGTGCCCGAGGTCAACCGGGTGGTGCTGGACGTCACCAGCAAGCCGCCGGGCACCATCGAGTGGGAGTAGCCCGACGACGAAGCCCCGAGGGACGAGGGGTGAGGAGTCGGGCCATCGGGACTAGCCCTGACTCTCTGACTCCTTGACGCCTGTCGGTGGGCGGGTGTTTACTCGAGTGCATCGAACAGAAGTTCGAACAGGGACGGTTGTTCGGTGCGCGTGGAGGATGGTTCGATGGGCGTGTCTGCTCCGGAAAATCGAGCTGACCAGCTCGAACAGCTGAGAAAACGGATGGCTGCGATCTCCGGCCGGGTGGGTTCGTCGCACCGCGGACCGGGGACGGCGACGGCGCGCGCCCTGCCGGATGTGGCCCCGGAAAGTTTGCTGCCGGTCCCGGAATCGCTGCTCGGAGTGCTCCCCGGCGGGTTGCCGAGGGGCAGCGTCGCGGTGACCTCGGGGGCCCGGTCTCTGCCGCTGGGCATAGCCGCCGCGGTGACTGCTGCCGGGGGACACGCGGCCATCGTCGGGCTGCCCGGCGCCGGGCTGCTGGCCGCCGCCGAGATGGGTGCGGACCTGAGCCGGATCGCGATGATCCCGGACCCGGGCCCCGACCCGGTGGAGGTGGCCGCGGTGCTGACCGACGGCATGGACCTGGTGCTGCTGGGCATGACGGGTACGGCGGTGTCACCGGGGAGGGCCCGGGTGATCGGCGGGCGGCTGCGGCACCGGGGTGCGGTCCTGGTGGTCGTCGGTGGCGACTGGCCGGGACCCGCGCTGCGGCTGGACGCCCGGGTGCGCGGTTATGAGACGACCGTCGCCGAGCCCGGCCGGGGTCGGCTGTGCCGCGTGCGGCTGGCGGTCCGGGCCCGGGGGCGCGGGGTGGGCATCCCGAGGCCGGCATGAGCACCCGGGTGCTGGCGCTGTGGTGCATGGACTGGCCGGCGGTCGCGGCGGCCGCGGCCGCCGATCTGCCCGGCACTGCACCGGTGGCGATCACCTGCGCAAACCGGGTGATCGCCTGCTCGGCGGCGGCCCGGGCCGCCGGGGTGCGGCGCGGGTTGCGCCGCCGGGAGGCCCAGGCCCGCTGCCCGGCGGTGCACATCGCGGCGGCCGACACCGCCCGCGACGCCCGGTACTTCGAGGCGGTAGCCGCGACGGTGGCCGATCTGGTGCCCCGCGCCGAGGTGCTGCGCCCGGGGCTGCTGGTGGTCTCCGCGCGCGGCGCGGCCCGCTATTTCGGGTCGGAGGCCGCCGCCGGGGAACGGCTGGTCGATGCGGTGGCCGCGGCCGGCGCCGAATGCCAGATCGGCGTCGCCGACCGGCTGCCCACCGCGGTGTTGGCCGCCCGGGCCGGGGTCGCCGTCGAACCCGGCGGTGACGCGGCGTTCCTGGCCGGGCGCTCGATCCGGGAACTGGCCGTCGAACCCAGCCTGTGCGACCCCACTCGGTCGGACCTGGTGGATCTGTTGTGGCGCATGGGAATCCGCAGCATCGGCCAGTTCGCCGCGCTGAGCCGGGCGGAGGTGGCCACCCGGTTCGGGACCGACGCGGTGATCGCCCACCGGATGGCGGCGGCCGAACCCGCCCGGCCGCCGTCGGGCACCGATCCGCCCGCCGAGTTGACCGTCGAACTGTCCTGCGACCCGCCGATCGACCGGGTGGACGCCGCGGCGTTCGCCGGCCGCAGCCTGGCCGCCGCGTTGCACCGCGGACTGCAGGACGCCGGGGTGGGCTGCACCCGGCTGGCCATTCACGCCGCGACCGCCGACGGCGCGGAACTGGTCCGGGTGTGGCGGTGCGCCGAACCGTTGACCGCCGACGCCACCGCCGACCGGGTGCGCTGGCAGCTCGACGGCTGGCTGACCCGCCGGGTTCGGCGAGCGGCGCTTTTCCGCGAGCACGAGGCCCGGCGGCGACTGGACCGCCGGGTTCGGCGAGCGGCGGAGCGCCCGGCGGGCCCGATCACGGTGCTGCGGCTGGAACCGGTGGAGGTGATCTCGGCGGCGGCGCTGCAGCTGCCGCTGTGGGGCGGCGGCGGTGAGGCCGACCGGGCCCGCGCCCGTCGGGCACTGGTCCGGGTGCAGGGTCTGCTGGGTCCGGAGGCGGTGCAGATCCCGGTGCCCTCCGGTGGCCGCGGGCCGGCCGAGCGGATCGTGCTGACCCCGCTGGGGGACGAGCCCGTCGTGCGCGACGACCCGGCCCAGCCGTGGCCGGGGCGGCTGCCCGAACCGGCGCCGGCGGTACTGCTCGACGATCCGGTGGACCTGCTCGCCGCGGACGGGGAACCGGTGCACGTCACCGGCCGGGGTCTGTTCAGCGCCACCCCGGCCCGGCTGGCCGGGCGCTACGCCGGCGCGCTGGACTGGTGGGCCGGGCCGTGGCTGGTCGACGAACGCTGGTGGGATCCGCAGGCCGGCTCACCCGGTCGCACCGCCCGGGCCCAGGTGCTGCTGGCCGGGGAACCGCAGGCCCCCGGTGCCGCGCTGCTGCTGTGCTACCGCCGCCGCCGCTGGTATCTGGAGGGCAGCTATGAGTGAAGTCGGGCCGCCCGAATCAACTCAGCCCTCGGGCAAAGGCGGCCACCCGCACCAGATAGCGGTCGAAGAACACCTGCGGAAGGCCCGGGCCGTCGACGGCGATGCGGGCGTTGGCCGGCCGGCCCCAGTGCCCGGTCCAGTCGGCCACGGTCATGCCGCGGGTCAGGGCGCCGCCGAGCTCGACGCCGATGGTCGCATCCCGGGTGATCACCAGCGACGGGTCGAGTGCGACCGCCGCCGCGAACGGGTCGTGCACATGCGCCAGGTACCCCTCGCCGACGGACTCGTGGAACTCGAAGTAGAACCGCAGCGCATCGGTGAGCACCCGCACCAGCGGATTGGCCGACGGGTCACCGGGCACACCGGCGGCGGCGGCCAGCTCGGCCAGATACGGCGGCCGCAGCGCCATGCGTTCGGTGATGTTGAGCCCGCAGACGATCGGCAGTTCGCCGCGGTGGCCGTCGGCCACCGCCGCGCCCCAGGCGGTGAACACCTCGGCGGCGGCCTCGGGGTCGACGGCGATGTTCCACTCGGCGACCGGCGTGGTGTTGCCGCGGTACTCGAACGACCCGCCCATGATCACCAGCCGGCGCAGCAGCCGCGGCAGTTCCGGCTCGGCGCGCAGGGCCAGCGCCAGATTCGTCAGCGGGCCGGTGGCCAGCCCGATCAGCTCGCCGGGATGATCGCGGGCGGCCCGGATCCAGGCGGTGGCGGCGTCGTAGTCGGTCGGTGAGCTGCTCGCCGGTGCGAGTTCGGCATAGCCGAGCCCGGCGGGGCCGTGGGTGTCCTCGGCGGTGCGCAGCGGAATGCTCAGCGGCACAGCAGAACCCGTCGACACCGGAATATCCGGTGCCCCGCACAGCGCCAACAGGGCCAGGTTGTTCTCGCACACCTGCGCCACGCCGACGTTGCCCGCGGTCGATGCGACGCCGACGAGTTCGGCCTCCGGGCTGGCCAGCAGGTAGACCAGCGCCATCGCGTCGTCGACACCGGTGTCGACGTCGGCGAACACCGGCAGGCGCGGCCGGCTCCCCACTGACCCACTCATCGGCGGCCCAGGAACCCTTCCTGGGTGACCGTGCACACCAGTGCGCCGGAGCGGTTGTAGACCTCGCCGCAGCCCAGGCCGGTGCCGCCGGAGGCCGACGGACTGCGATGGTCGAACAGCAGCCAGTCGGAGAAGTCGACCGGCCGGTGAAACCACACCGCGTGATCCAGCGAGGCCATCACCTCCAGGTCGGCCCAGTTGCGGCCCACCGCCAGCTGCACCGGATCCAGCACCGACCAGTCGGTGAGATAGATCAGCAGGCCGGTGGCCAGCAGCGGATCGGTCAGCAGCTGGACCGGCGGTGCGGTGGCCGCGCGCAGCCACATCCGGCACTGCGCGGGCGCATCGGCCGGCACCGGCCCCGCCCGCCGGATGGCGCTGCGCAGCGGCGGCGGATCCACGTAGCGCATGTCCCAGGTGTTCAGCCAGGCCAGCTCGGCGGCCTCGGCGACGCTGAAATCGTCGGGCTCCAACTGCTCGACGACGCGCGGCAGCGATTCCGGCGCCGGCACCCGGGGGATCCCGGCGGCGAACTCCGGCCCGTCGACCGGGGCGATGAACGACGCGAGTGCCTCCATCAGGAACACCCCGTCCTGGGTCACCGTCACCCGTCGGGTGGACAGCGTGCGGCCCTCGCGCAGCACGGTCACCTCATAGCGCAGCGGGATCCGCGGATTCCCGGGCCGCAGGAACGCCACGTGCAGACTGTGCAACCGCCGGTCGCCGACGGTGTCGGCGGCCGCCAGTGCGGACTGGGCGGCCACCTGACCGCCGTACACCCGGGTCCGTGCCGCGCCGTCGTCGGGCTGCGGGCCCAGGTACACGTTCGGGCCGTCGGGCAGCGGGCGTAGCACCGCCAGAATGTCGTTCAGCGAAACCGCCATACCCCTAATCCAGCCATGCCGGGTGTTCCGGCGCACAACCGGGTACCGGGTGTCGTTGGTCCCCAATGTCGTTACCACCTTCCCCCGTATCCCCGCGCGGTTGCGGCTAGTCTCGCGGAGGGAAGGGAGCATGCACATGTCCACAGCCGAATCAACCGGTGCCGTCCTCGTCGGGGTCGACGGCTCCGTCTCGTCGCGGGTGGCCGTCGACTGGGGTGCCCGCTACGCCAAGCTGCACAACCAGCCGCTGCGCCTGGTCAACATCATCAGTTCGCCGGTGATGATGGCCTGGCCCGAGGCCCCGCTGCCCGACGGCTACCTGCAGTGGCAGGAGGAGCAGAGCCGGGATCTCCTGGACGCCGCCGTGGCCACCGCCGCGGAGGCCGTCACCGGAGTCGAGGTCACCACCGAAATCCTCAGCGGCCCAACGGTGGCCACCATGATCGAACTCACCCGCGAGGCCGGGATCGTGGTGGTCGGCTGCCGCGGGCGCGGCGCTCTGGCCCGCGGCCTGCTCGGCTCGGTGAGCTCCACGCTGGTGCGCCACGCGCACTGCCCGGTCGCGGTGGTGCACGACGAGGACCCGCTGATGGCCGATCCGGCCAAGGCGCCGGTGCTGGTCGGGATCGACGGTTCCCGCGCCTCGGAGGCCGCCACCGCGATCGCCTTCGACGAGGCGTCGCGGCGCGGCGTCGATCTGGTGGCCGTGCACGCGATGAGCGACGCCGATGTGCTGTCGATGCCGGGGCAGCAGTTCTCCGAGTTCGAGCAGCGCGGCCAGGAGGTGCTCGCCGAGCGGCTGGCCGGCTATTCCGAGCGCTACCCCGACGTCGCGGTCCGGCGGATCGTGGTGTGGGACAAGCCCGCCAACACGCTGATCGAACAGTCCGACAACGCCCAGCTGGTGGTGGTCGGCAGCCACGGCCGCGGCGGATTCACCGGGATGCTGCTGGGCTCGGTGAGCGCGTCGGTGGTCCAGGCGGTACGGATGCCGGTGATCGTCGCGAGGGCCTGACACCGTGACCATCATCAAGGGTTTCGACGAGTTGCGGCTGACCGACGCGGAGGAAGCCGGCGGCAAGGGTGCCAACCTCGGCGAGATGGCGGGCGCCGGGCTTCCGGTGCCGCCCGGTTTCGTCCTGCTGCGCGACGCCTACCTGGAGTCGATGCGGGCGGCCGGGGTGGACCGGGAGCTGGTGAAACTGCACCGCGAGGCGATTGCCGCCTCCGGCGACGAGACTCGGCTCGGTGAGTTGTCCAACCGGTGTCGCGACCTGGTGGCCCGGGCCGGTATGACCGAGGCGGTGCGCACCGAACTGCTGGAGCACTACCGCCGGCTCGGTGCCGACGTCGTGGTGGCCGTGCGGTCCTCGGCGACCGGAGAGGACGGCAAGGACGCCTCGTTCGCCGGGATGAACGAGACGCTGACCAACATCGCCGGTGACGAGGACCTGCTCGACGCGGTGCGGCGCTGTTGGATGTCGCTGTTCGGTCCGCGGGTGATCGCCTACCGCGCCAGCCGGGGTTTCACCGCCGAACCGGCGATGGCGGTGGTGGTGCAGACCATGATCGCCTCGCAGCGTTCCGGTGTCGCCTTCACCGCCGACCCGTCGACCGGGGCCCGCGACCACGTCGTGGTGGAAGCCGCCCTCGGCCAGGGCGAGGTGGTGGTGTCCGGGCTGGTACAGCCGGACACCTATGTGCTGGACAAGAACGGGTGCAAGATCCTCGACGTGCGGGTCGGGCACCAGGATTTCCGGATCGTTCGCGGGCCGGACGGCCACGATCGCACCGAGGACCTCGATCCGGCGCTGGCCGACGCCCGGGTGCTCGACGACGACGAGCTGTACCGGGTGGCGAAGCTGGTGGTCGCCGTCGAAGCGCACTACGGCTGCCCGCAGGACACCGAGTGGGCCATCGTCGACGGCGTCATCTGGCTGGTGCAGGCCCGCCCGATCACCACGCTGGGCAGCGCCGCGCCGGCGGCCGGGACGGTGCTGGCCCGCGGCCTGTCGGCGGCGCCGGGGGTGGCCGGCGGCCGGGTCCGGGTGCTGCGTTCCCCGGATCAGGGTGTCGCGCTGGTGACCGGCGAGGTGCTGGTGGCGCCGATGACCAACCCGGACTGGCTGCCGACGCTGCGCCGCGCCGCGGCGATCATCACCGACACCGGCGGCATGACCTGTCACGCCGCGATCGTCGCCAGGGAACTCGGGGTGCCGTGCATCGTCGGGGCGCGCACCGCCACCACCGACCTGGCCGACGGCACCGAGGTGACCGTCGACGGCACCCACGGGCAGGTGCGGGCGGGGGCGCCGGCCGCCGCGCCCGCCGCGGTCACCGTCACCGAACGCAGCGGGCCCGTCGTCGCCGCGGAGGTCACCGCGACGAAGATCTACGTCAACCTGGCCATGCCGGACAGTGCGGAAACCGTTGCCGCGCAAGATGTCGACGGCGTCGGTCTGCTGCGCGCGGAGTTCATCCTGACTGAGGCGCTGGCCGGCCGGCATCCTCGTGCCATGATGGCCGCCGGCGAGAGCGACGCGCTGGTCGATGCGCTGGCCGGGGCCGTCGGGCGGATCGCCGCCGCGTTCGGCAATCGGCCGGTGATCTACCGGGCCACCGACTTCCGCAGCAACGAGTTCGCGAACCTGGTCGGTGGCGCGGAATACGAACCCGTCGAACACAATCCGATGATCGGCTATCGGGGCTGCTACCGCTACGTCAAGGAACCCGAGCTATTCGCGCTGGAATGTCGGGCGCTGGCCCGGATCCGGGAGACCAGCCCCAATCTGGGCCTGATGATCCCCTTTGTGCGGACGAAATGGGAACTGGAGGAATGCCTTTCGCTGGTCGATGCCAGCGAGCTGGGACGCCAGCGCGGACTGCACCGCTGGGTGATGGCCGAGGTGCCCTCGGTGGTGCACTGGCTGCCGCAATACATCGGGCTGGGCATCGACGGGGTGTCGATCGGCAGCAACGACCTGACCCAGCTGATGCTCGGGGTGGACCGCGACTCCGACGTATGCGCCGAACTGTTCGACACCGCCGACGAGGCGGTGCTGGACGCGATCGGCCAGATCATCGCGGCCGCCCGCCGCGGCGGGATCACCTCGTCGCTGTGCGGCCAGGCACCGTCGAACGACCCGGCCTTCGCCGAGCACCTGGTGCGGATGGGCATCACCTCGGTGTCGGTGAACCCGGACGCCGCCGCGGCCGCGCGCCGGGTGGTGGCCGCCGCCGAGCGCCGGATCCTGCTGGAGGCCGCCCGCGGGAACTAGACCTGGCGGGCCAGGTCGGCGACGGCCGACTCGATGCCCTCGGCGAGCAGGTCGAGGTCGGGGTTGCTGTCATAGTCGGCGAGGATGCCGAAGGTCAGGTCGTCGGCGTAGGACAGCATGGCGACGCCGATGCGCAGTCGTACCGCCAGCGGCGGGATGGGCAGCATGGCGACCACCGTCCGGCCCAGCATCCGCACCTGCTCGCGCGGGCCGGGCACGTTGGTGGCCAGGCCGGCGATGTTGCGCTGCGGCAGCCGGCTGACCGCCCGCACCGTCCACGCGGTCAGCGGGAACGGCAGGAACCGGTTGGCGACGTCGACGACGTTGGCCCCGGCCTGGCGCTGGCCGCTGGACTTGGCGCGGCGCATCCGGCGCCGCAGCGTCTTGAGCTGTTCCAGGGGGGTCTGCAGGTCGACGGGCAGCAGCGGCAGCATCAGCGACACCCGGTTGTCCGGGGTGTCCAGAGCGGCGGTGTCGCGCACCGAGACCGGGATGAGGGTGCGCAGCGAGTCGGGCCGGGGTGATTCGCCCCGGTTCAGCATGACCTGGCGGTAGCCGTGCGTGACGGCGGCCAGCGCGACGTCGTTGAAGGTGGCGTCGAAGGCGTGGGCGATCGCGCGGATGTCGGCGATCGGCACCCGGACGGCCCGGTAGCGGCGCAGGGAGCCGACGGGTCCGTTGAGGGAGGACTCCGGTGCCGGGCGCACCATGTCGCCGACGATGGTGACCGAACCGCGCACCGTCTGGATCGCCAGGTCGGCGGCGCCGGCCGACAGCTCCCAGGCGGCCTTGCCCCAGTCCAGCGGGTTGAGACTGATCCGGGACAGCAGGCTGGGGTGCTCGGTCTCGTGCGCCTCGTGCAGGTGGGTGGCGAACGATCCGGTGGTGCCGTCGTCGTCGTTGAGCGCCGCCATCATCGCCGTCGCCGACACCCCGTCGGCGACGGCGTGATGCAGCTTGACGATCAGCGCCCACCGGTCGTCGGCCAGCCCCTCGACCAGCCAGCACTCCCAGAGCGGATAGTTGCGGTCCAGCCGTCGTTCGATGATCTCGGAGACCAGGTCGAACAGCTCGGCGTCGCCGCCGGGGGCGGGCAGCGCCACCCGGCGCAGGTGGTGGCCCAGGTCCAGTTCGTCGACGTCGGCCCAGTGCGGCGGTTCCAGGTCCAGCGGGTGGGTGCGCACCACCTGCCGCAGCCGCGGCGCCGCGGCCAGCCGCCCGCCGAGGACGGTGGTGAACTCCTCGAAGTCCGGTGCCGGGCCCTCCAGGATCGTGACGCTACCGATCGCCAGGCTGACCCGCGGATCGGAATCCTCGACCTGCAGGAAACCGGCGTCAAGGACCGATAGTCGTTCCATGGGCTCCACTATGCCCGCTGGGCTGGGTGTTTCGTCAGTGCCGGAAGATGCCGGGGGCCGGGACCTCGGGCACCGGCCGCCACCGATGATAATCGAACAATAGTTCGATATGCTGGGTGCATGGGTTGGCACAGCGGGCCGCCGAGCTGGGCCGAGATGGAACGGGTGCTCGACGGCCGCCCGCGGCGCGCGGGCCTGCCGCTGACCTCGGCGGCCCGGCCGGAGCCCCGGGCGCCGCGGTGCGGGCCGGCCGAGGTTGCCTACGCGGAGCTGCACGCACACTCGGCCTACAGCTTCCTCGACGGCGCCAGCACCCCGGAGGAACTGGCCGCCGAGGCCGCCCGGCTGGGGCTGCGGGCGCTGGCGCTGACCGACCACGACGGGCTCTACGGCGTGGTGCGGCTGGCCGAGGCCGCCCGGGAACTGGAGCTGGCGACGGTGTTCGGCGCCGAACTGTCGCTGGACCCCGGGCCCGGGCAGCGCACCGAGGTCCCGGACCCGCCCGGGCCGCACCTGCTGGTGCTGGCCCGCGGACCCGAGGGCTACCGGCGGCTGTCCCGGCAACTGGCCGCCGCGCACCTGGTCGGCGGCCGGAAGGGCAAGCCGCGCTACGACTTCGACGCACTGACCGAGGCCGCCGGTGGGCACTGGCACATCCTCACCGGCTGCCGCAAGGGACACGTGCGCACCGCGCTGAGCGACGGCGGGCCGGCTGCTGCCGCGGCGGCCCTGGCCGACCTGGTGGACCGGTTCGGTGCCGACCGCGTCAGCGTGGAACTGACCCACCACGGCGGGCCGCTGGACGACGAGCGCAACGCCGCGCTGGCCGAACTGGCACCGCGGTTCGGGGTGGGCCTGATCGCCACCACTGCGGCGCACTTCGCCACACCGGAGCGCGGCCGGCTGGCCGCGGCGATGGGTGCGATCCGGGCGCGGGAGTCGGTGTCTTCGGCCGCCGGCTGGCTGGCCCCGCTCGGTGGGGCGCACCTGCGGTCCGGTGCGGAGATGGCGGCGATCTTCGCGCACCGGCCCGAGGTGGTCACCGCCGCAGCCGAACTGGGGGAGCAGTGCGCATTCGGGCTGGCGCTGATCGCGCCCCGGCTGCCGCCGTTCGACGTGCCCGCCGGGCACACCGAGGACAGTTGGCTGCGTGAACTCGTGCACCGCGGCGCCGGCCGACGCTACGGGACGCCGGACTCGGCGCCGCGGGCCTATGCCCAGCTGGAGCGGGAACTGGGCATCATCGCGGCGCTGGGTTTCCCCGGCTACTTCCTGGTGGTGCACGACATCGTGGCATTCTGCCGGGACAACGACATCCTGTGCCAGGGTCGCGGATCGGCGGCCAACTCGGCGGTCTGCTATGCCCTCGGGGTCACCGCGGTGGACCCGATCGTCAACGAGCTGCTGTTCGAACGGTTCCTGTCCCCGGCCCGCGACGGCCCGCCCGATATCGACATCGACATCGAATCCGACCGCCGCGAGGAGGTCATCCAGTACGTCTACACCCGCTACGGGCGAGAGCACGCCGCGCAGGTCGCCAACGTCATCACCTACCGCCGCCGCAGCGCGGTGCGGGACATGGCCCGCGCGCTGGGCTTCTCCCAAGGGCAGCAGGACGCCTGGAGCAGGCAGATAAGCAGGTGGGGTGGGGCCAGGGATGCGCCCGAGGTGGAAGGCATCCCGGAGCAGGTGCTGGAGCTGGCCGGCCAGATCAAGGATCTGCCGCGGCATCTCGGTATCCACTCCGGCGGCATGGTGATCTGTGACCGGCCGATCGCCGATGTCTGCCCGGTGGAGTGGGCCCGGATGGAAAACCGCAGTGTGCTGCAGTGGGACAAGGACGACTGTGCGGCAATAGGTTTGGTGAAGTTCGACCTGCTGGGCCTGGGCATGCTCTCGGCGCTGCACTACGCCAAGGACCTGATCGCCGAGCATCAGGGCATCGCCGTCGACTTCGCCACGCTCGACCTGTCCGAGCCGGCGGTCTACGAAATGCTGCAGCGCGCCGATTCGGTCGGGGTGTTCCAGGTGGAGTCCCGTGCCCAGATGGCCACCCTGCCGAGGCTGAAACCGCGGAACTTCTACGACCTGGTGGTCGAGGTGGCGCTGATCCGGCCCGGCCCGATCCAAGGCGGTTCGGTGCACCCCTACATCCGGCGCCGCAACGAACTGGAACCGATCCACTACGACCACCCGTCGATGGAGCCCGCTCTGCGGAAAACCCTGGGAGTTCCCCTTTTCCAGGAACAGCTGATGCAGCTGGCAGTGGACTGTGCCGGATTCACCCCGGCCGAGGCCGACCAGCTGCGCCGGGCGATGGGCTCCAAACGCTCCACCGAGCGGATGCGCCGGTTGCGCGGCCGGTTCTACCAGGGCATGGAACGACTGCACGGCATCACCGGGGAACTGGCCGAGCGGATCTATGAAAAACTGGAGGCGTTCGCCAACTTCGGCTTCCCGGAAAGCCATGCGCTGAGCTTCGCCTCGCTGGTGTTCTACTCGTCCTGGCTCAAGCTGCACCACCCGGCCGCGTTCTGCGCGGCGCTGCTGCGGGCCCAGCCGATGGGCTTCTACTCGCCGCAGTCGCTGGTCGCCGACGCCCGCCGGCACGGCGTGCTCGTGCACGGACCGTGCGTCAACGCCAGTTCCGTGCACGCCGACCTGGAGAACGCCGGCACCGAGATCCGGCTCGGGCTGGGTGCGGTCCGCCACATCGGCGAGGACCTGGCCACCCGGATCCTCGAGGAGCGAAATACCAACGGGCGCTACCATTCTCTGCTGGACCTGACCGGTCGGGTGCAGCTGTCCGTGCCGCAGACCGAGGCGCTGGCCACCGGTGGGGCGCTGGGCTGCTTCGGCACCGACCGTCGTCAGGCGCTGTGGGCCGCCGGCGCGGCCGCCGCCGAGCGGCCGGACCGGCTGCCCGGGATCGGCACCGCCGCCGCCGCGCCGAGCCTGCCCGGCATGAGCCGGCTGGAACTGGCCGCCGCCGACGTGTGGGCCACCGGCGTCTCCCCGGACAGCTTTCCCACCGAGTTCCTGCGCGAGGCGCTCGACGAGCGCGGGGTGCTGGCCGCGGCGCGTCTGCTGGGCGTGCCCGACGGCACCCGGGTGCTGGTGGCCGGCGCGGTCACCCACCGGCAGCGCCCGGCCACCGCCGGCGGGGTCACCTTCGTCAACCTGGAGGACGAGACCGGCATGGTCAACGTGCTGTGCTCACCCGGGGTGTGGGCCCGCTACCGGCGGCTGGCGCAGACCGCGCCGGCGCTGACCGTGCGGGGCATCGTGCAGAACGCCAGCGGGGCGGTCACCGTCATCGCCGACGCGATGGCCCGCCTCGAGCTGTCGGTGGGTTCGCGCTCGCGGGATTTCCGCTGAGTCACGCGACCGGCGTGGTCCACACCTTGTCCACGGCGATCCGGATCCGGGTGTTGAAGTCGCCCATCATCTCGACGTACCCCAGCCTCTCGGCCAGCTCGTCGTACTTGGCCCAGTAACGCTCGTCGGTGCGCGGGTCGACCGGTTCCGGCTCGACCGTCGCGACGCCGCCGACCACGATCACCCCGCCGCCGTCGCCGTCGGAGTCCAGGTTCAGGCTGACCCGCGGGTGGTTGCCGATGTGGCGGACCTTGGCACCGGTCGGGTGGCTGTACACGACGACGTCGGTGCCGTCGAGCAGGAACCACACCAGCCGCGGAACCGGCTGTCCGGATTTGGCGACGGTGGTCAGCCAGCCGTCGGTGTCGTCGGTGAGGCGTTGGATAACTTCGGCGTTCAGGTCAATGGGCATGCCGCCAAATGTAGTCTCGCGATATGGCCCTGGAACTGAGCAACGATGAACTGCTGACCACCACCCGCTCGGTGCGCAAGCGCCTGGACTTCGACCGCCCGGTGCCCCGGGAGCTGCTGATGGAATGCCTGGACATCGCCCTGCAGGCCCCGTCGGGCTCCAATGCCCAAGGGTGGCAATGGATTTTCGTCGACGACCCGGACATCAAGAAGGCGCTCGCCGACATCTACCGCTCCAACGCCACCGGGTACCTGCAGTTGGCGCCGCCCGAGCGCGGCGACATCCGCGACCAGCAGCAGGTCGCGGTGCGCGATTCGGCAAGCTACCTCAACGAGAACTTCGAGAAGGCGCCGGTGCTGATGATCCCGTGCCTGGAGGGTCGGCCCGACGGCGTGGACGCCGGGATGAGCGCGTCCTACTGGGGATCGCTGCTGCCCGCGGTGTGGAGCTTCATGCTGGCGCTGCGGGCCCGCGGCCTCGGCTCGGCCTGGACCACGCTGCACCTGATCGGCGACGGGGAGCGCCAAGCCGCCGAGCTGCTCGGTATCCCGTTCAAGGACTACGCCCAGGGCGGGCTGTTCCCGATCGCCTACACCAAGGGCACCGACTTCAAGAAGGCCCGTCGGCTACCCGCCGAGCAGCTCACCCACTGGAACCACTGGTAGCCGCGCGCGTCACACCGCGCCGGTGAACCCGTGCTGGCGCCACGCCTCGTAGCAGGCCACCGCGGCGGCGTTCGACAGGTTCAGCGACCGGCGGCCGGCCAGCATCGGGATCCGCAGCTGGGCGCTGATGTGCGGGTCGGCCAGGGTCTCGTCGTCCAGCCCGGTGGGCTCCGGGCCGAACATCAGCACGTCGGTCGGCCGGTAGGCGACGTCGGTGAACGACGTCCGGGCGTGCGCGGTGAACGCGAACACCCGCGCCGGCATCAGCGCCTCCCAGGCTGCGGCCAGCGACGGGTGCACCGTCACCGACGCCAGGTCGTGATAGTCCAGCCCGGCGCGGCGCAGCTTGGGTTCGGACAGGTCGAACCCGAGCGGCTCCACCAGGTGCAGGTGGGTTCCGGTGGCGGCGACCATCCGGATCGCGTTGCCGGTATTCGGAGCTATCCGGGGGGAGTGGAACAGCAGGTGGAACATGCCAACGATGATGGCAGCATGGCCGAACCGAGCTGGACCGACCGGGAGTTCACCGGCGCCGACTTCCGCGACGAGGACCTCACCGGGCTGTGCACCGAACGCACGGTGTTCGACGGCTGCGACTTCACCGGCGCCACCCTGAGCGAGTCGCGCCATGTCGGCTCGGCGTTTCGCAACTGCGTCTTCACCCGCGCCACCCTGTGGCATTCGAGCTTCACCGGCTGCTCGCTGATCGGGTCGGTGTTCGGTGACGCCCGGCTGCGGCCGATCACCTTCGACGAGGTGGACCTGACCCTGGCGACCTTGGGCGGGGCCGACCTGCGCAAGGTCGACCTGTCCGGGTGCCGGCTGCGGGAGGCCTCGCTGGTGCAGGCCGACCTGCGCGAGGCAAACCTGGCCGGCGCGGACCTGACCGGGGCGCGCACACTCGGCGCCCGGCTCGACGGCGCGGATCTGCGCGGCGCCCGGGTGGATGCGGACCTGTGGACCACCGCGTCGCTGCGCGGTGCGAAGATCGACGTCGCCCAGGCGCTGACGTATGCCGTCGCGCACGGGCTGAACGTCGCCGGTGACTAGCAGTGTCCGGGGATCAGGACTTCCGGCGCAGCAGCGTGCCCTCGCCCTTGAGCCGGATCTTCCAGCGCACGAAGCCGGTGTAGACCGCGCACAGCAGGACCAACAGGCCGAACACGGTCAGCCAGGTGCCCGAGGTGTGATGCCACATCCGGTCGTCGGGCAGTATCGGTGGCCCGACAATGTTCGTCAGATCGATGGTCGACGCGGACGAGGCGAAGCCCCAGCGGGCCGGGGTGACCCAGGACAGCTGATCGAGCCCCACCCGCCCGGTCACCGGGATCAGGCCGCCGGAGAACACCAGCTGGCTCATCACCGCCACCACCAGCAGCGGCATGATCTGCTCGGCGGACTTTGCCAGCGCCGACAGCGCCAGGCCGGTCATCGCCGCGGCGATGCAGGTCATCGACATGTCTACATACATCTCGAGGTTGCGGCTGGATAGGAACGCGCCGTGCTCGACGACGCAGCGCTGCACCGCGTCGGCGATATCCGGGGTGGGCTGGCCGTTTTTGCCGAGGTACATGCCCGGACCGCTGGTTGTCGGTTGGCACTTGCCGGCTTCACCACCCCAGCCGTTGCCGACCAGGGCGATGGTCATCACGATGGACGACTGGATGATGGCGAACAGCGTGAACACCGCGATCTTGGCCAGCAGGTAGGCGGTGGTGGACAACCCGACCGCCTGCTCGCGGCGGAAGATGGCCCGCTCGCCGATCAGCGCGCGGATGGTCAACGCGGTGCCCATGAAGATCGCGCCGACGTTGAGCATGACCAGGATCTGGCCGGGTTCGTTCGGCGATTCACCACCCAGCAGCGTCGGGACCGGAACGCCGAAGCCGATGCTCTTGCCGTCGGGACCGCCGCCGGGCACCGACAGGGACAGCGCGCCCATGATGAACGGCAGAAACAGCAGGAACGCCGAGTAGCCGCGGTCGGAGATGATCAGCCGGAACTGGCGGCGGGCAACGGTGGAGAACTGCCGGAGCAACGAGGTCTTGGCCGGTGCGCCCAGGTCGGCGGGTGGCCGGGCCGGCGGCTGCGGCGGTGGCGGTCCGGAGCGCGCCAGGTAGCGCTGGTGCGAGGCCTGCGGATCGCCGGCGACGGTGGAGAAGATGTCGGCCCAGTTGGTGGTGCCGAGCTGCGACCCGATCTCACTGGGCGAGCCGCAGAACGCGGTCATGCCGCCCGGCGCCAGCAGCAGCACCTGGTCGCACACGTCGAGGTAGGTCAGCGAGTGGGTGACCACCAGCACCACGCGGCCGGCGTCGGCCAGCTGGCGCAGCATGGTCATCACCGCGCGGTCCAGCGCCGGGTCCAGACCCGACGTCGGCTCGTCGAGGATCAGCAGCGACGGGCCGGTGAGCAGCTCGAGCGCCACCGACGCACGCTTGCGCTGGCCGCCGGAGAGCTTGTCCACCCGGGTGTCCAGGTGGTTGGTCATCTCGAGTTCCTCGAGGACCTGCAGGACGACCCGTTCGCGGTCCTCCTTGGTGGTGTCCGGCGGCAGCCGCAGCTCGGCGGCATACATCAGCGCCTGCTTGACGGTGAGTTCGCCGTGCACCACGTCGTCCTGGGGCACCATGCCGATCCGGGAGCGCAGCGAGGCGTACTCGGCGTGGATGTCGTGACCCTCGAAGGTCACCGTGCCCGACGTCGGGTGGGTCAGGCCGGCGACCTGGCGGGCGAAGGTCGACTTTCCCGCGCCGGACGGCCCGATCACCGCGGTCAGGGTGCCCGGCCGCGCGTCGATGGAGATGTTGTTGAGCAGAGTCTTGTTGCCCTCGATGGTCCAGGTCAGGCCGTGGACCTCCAGGCCGCCGGTCTTGGTGGCCGTCATGTCGGCGGCGCGCCGGGTCAGCGTGGTGCCGTCGAAGACCAGGTCGATGTTGCCGATGGTGACCACGTCGCCGGAGCGCAGCTGGGCCGAATCGACCCGGCTGCCGTTGACGAACGTGCCGTTGATCGAGCGGTTGTCCAGGATCTGGGTGCCCGACGGGCCGGTGATCAGGGTGGCGTGGTGCCGCGACGCCAGCACGTCGGGGATGACGATGTCGTTGTCGGTGGCGCGGCCGATCTTGATCGACCCGGGCGGGGCCTCGCCGCCGCGGCCGGGCCGCAGCATCTTGAGCATGCTGGTGGCCAGGTTGGCGCCGTCCCCGCCGCGGGGTGCAGCGGCCGGGCCCATCATGGTGGGGGCGTTGCCGACGGGCGGGGCGACCGGGCCGCTGGGCACCGGCGGCCGCGCGCCGGTGGGGTACTGGCGCGGCGGCGCGATCGTCGGGTTCGCCGCAGACGGCGGCCGCATGCCGCCGGAGGACATGCCGGCCGACGGCACGCCGCCGGACATCGGGATGGCGCTGGTGGCCGGGGTGCGCCCGGCCGTGCCGGTGTGCCGCCCGACGCCGAAGGTCAGCTGCGGGCCGTCCGGGTTGCCGATGTTGACGGCCGTGCCGTCGCCGATCTCGATGGTGGGCACCCGGCGGCCGTTGACGAACATGCCGTTGAGCGAGCCGTTGTCGATCGCCAGCCACCGGCCGCGGTCGAACCGCAGGATCAGGTGCGCTCGCGATATCAGCGGGTGCGCGATGCGGACGTCGGCCCGCAGGTCGCGGCCGACGACGATGTCATTGCCTGGGGCGAAATTGCGCGAGGAACCGTCGTACCGAACGGTCAGGGTGGGCGCAGCTGGTCCGGTCATCGTCCCTAACTCTAAACGGCCCTATGCCCAAACGCCGCGATTGGTGCTACCGGTCCGGTGCACCGGTCAGCGTGCAGTGGGTATGGCTGTAGATGGTGGGCATGCACTCGTTGCAGTGGTTGCAGATCGAGCGGACCGAACCGTCGGCCTCGATGCGGGCCAGCAGATCCGGCTCGGCCAGCAGCGCCCGGCCCATGGCGACGAAGTCGAAGCCTTCGGCCATCGCCAGATCCATGGTCTCGCGGTTGGTGATGCCGCCGAGCAGGATCAGCGGCAGGCTCAGCTCGGCGCGGAACTGTTTTGCCTCGCGCAGCAGGAACGCCTCCCGGTACGGGTACTTGCGGATGAACTTGTTCCCCGACGCCCGGATTCCCCAGCTCATCGGCGGTTTGAAGGCCGCGGCGAACTCCTTGACCGGGGCGCCGCCGCGGAACAGGTACATCGGATTGAGCAGCGAGCTGCCGGCCGTCAGCTCCAGGGCGTCCAGCCCGCCGTCGTCTTGGAGCCAGCGGGCGGTCTGCAGCGACTCGTCGAGGTTGATGCCGCCGCGCACCCCGTCGGACATGTTGAGCTTGGCGGTCACCGCGATGGATCCGCCCTGCTCGTCGACCGCTTGGCGGACCGCGTTCACCACCCCGCGGGCCACCTTCGCGCGGTTCTCCAGCGAACCACCGAACTCGTCGGCGCGACGGTTGACCAGTGGCGACAGGAACGAACTTGCCAGGTAGTTGTGGCCGAGATGGATCTCGACGGCGTCGAAACCGGCGTCGATGGCGATCCGGGCGGCGCCCGCGTGCGCGGCCATCACGTCGAGGATGTCGTCGCGGGTGGCGCGCCGGGCGAAGCGCATGGCGATCGGGTTGAAGAACTTCACCGGGGCCAGCGCCTCGGCCCGGTTGGAGCGGGAGTCGGCCACCGGACCGGCGTGCCCGATTTGCGCGCTGATCTTCGCGCCCTCGGCGTGGATGGCGTCGGTGAGCCGGCGCAGGCCCGCAAGTGCCTCGGGGCGCATCCAGATCTGGCGCGCGTCGGTCCGGCCACCCGGGGTGACGGCGCAGTAGGCCACCGTCGTCATCCCGACGCCACCGGCGGCCGGCCGGCGGTGGTAGTGGATCAGGTCATCGGTGACCAGCGCCTCGGGAGTGGCGGCCTCGAAGGTGGCGGCCTTGATGATCCGATTGCGCAGGGTGATCGGTCCCAGCTGGGCGGGACTGAACACATTTGGGCTGGTGTTCACTGGGGCACTCCAACACGGCGCCGGTAGGAGTGTCAATGGCAGAATTGCAGCCGTGACTGCGACGGTGCTCGACGGTAAGGCGTTTCGCGACGAGATCTTCGTCGACCTGGCCCAGCGGGTGGCCGCGCTGACCGCGGCCGGCCGGACCCCCGGCCTGGGCACCGTGCTGGTCGGCTCCGATCCCGGATCGCAGGCCTACGTGCGCGGCAAGCACGCCGACTGCGCCCAGGTCGGCATCACCTCGATCCGCCGCGACCTGCCCGCCGACACCACCACCGAGCAGCTCAACTCCGTCATCGACGAACTCAACGCCGACCCGGCGTGCACCGGCTACATCGTGCAGCTGCCGCTGCCGCGCCACCTCGACGAGAACGCCGCACTGGAACGCATCGACCCCGACCGCGACGCCGACGGCCTGCACCCGATGAACCTGGGCCGGCTGGTACTCGGCAAGGAGGCGCCGCTGCCCTGCACCCCGCGCGGCATCGTGGCGCTGCTGCGCCGCTACGACGTGCCGATCGCCGGGGCGCACGTGGTGGTGATCGGGCGCGGCGTGACCGTCGGGCGCCCGCTCGGCCTGCTTTTGACCCGGCGCACCGAGAACGCCACGGTCACCTTGTGCCACACCGGAACCCGCGATCTGGCGGCCCTGACCCGGCAGGCCGACATCGTCGTCGCCGCGGTCGGCGTGCCGCACCTGGTGACCGCCGACATGGTGCGCCCTGGCGCAGCCGTCGTCGACGTCGGGGTGTCCCGGGTCGACGGCAAGCTCACCGGCGATGTGCACCCGGACGTGTGGGAGGTGGCCGGCCACGTGTCGCCCAACCCCGGCGGCGTCGGCCCGCTGACCCGGGCGTTCCTGCTGACCAACGTCGTCGAACGCGCCGAGGCGCTCGGGTGAATCCGAGCGCGACCTGGCAGAGCTTCCAGGACCGGGTGATCCGCCGTCAGTGGCCGATCATCAGCGTGTTCCTGATCTTCGTCGGGGCGTTCGGTCTGGTCGCCGCCGGCTTCTGGCGCCGTGGCGCCCTGCTGATCGGCATCGGCGTCGGGGTGGCCGCCGCTCTGCGGCTGCTGCTGTCCGACGAGGTCGCCGGGCTGCTGGTGGTGCGCAGCCGCGGCCTGGATTTCGCGACCACCGCCACCGCTGCGACGGCCATGGTGTTCATCGCCTGGACCATCGACCCGCTCGGGACGGCCTGACGGTCCGGCCGGGTCGCGCTACTCCGGACCGCTGCCGAGAGCGAGTTTCATCGCGGCGGCGGCGATGGGGCGAGCCCAGGCGGGGACGCAGGTGAGGTCGGGCGGTGCCGCTATCTGCGTGTCGACGACGTGCAGTACCAGGGACGGCCTCGGCGTCTGCCCGGCCTTCGGATCACCGTCGACGGAGTTGTCGTAGACCCGCAGCTCGGTCAGCGCGGGTAACAGGGAGATGAGGTTCATCCGGCTGTGCCGCCAGCGGCGGCGGATGTCGATCTCGGGGATGTCGTGCCCGCCCGCGGCGACGCGGTTGCGTACCCGCCGCAGGTGAAGTTCCGGGCTGCTCAATCCCACATACAGCACGCGCACCTGAAAACCCGCATCCGCGGCCGCGGTGAGCTTTTGGGGGATCGTGGCGCCGCCGAGCGTGGTCTCAATGGCGAAATCGAGGCGATCGTCGATCGCACGCTGCAGCAGCTCGGTGCCTTTGAGCCACGCCAGGGCATTGGCCCGGGCCTGGTCGAGGCCCGGGTTGGCGGCGATCAATTTTGCGGCGGTCTCGTCGGGGTTGTAGTACTGCCCGCCGGAGGCCCGGATCATCGCCCCGCCGAGGCTGGACTTGCCGGCGCCATTGACTCCGGCCAGGACAGAGATCCGGGGCGGTTCGGTCACGACGACGGGTTGGCCATCCGCACGGCCGCATCACCGAGTTCTTCGGGGGTTGCGCTGAAGGCCGCGGCGACGCCGGATTTCGACCTCGGGGTCTGCATCTGCGCCAGCAATGCGTCGAATTCGTCGGTGAGTTCGTCGAGTTCCGGGGTGGCGGCGCGGGTCAGGGCTTCGAACTCGGCCACCGAAAGCAACACGGCCTTGGTGGCATTGTGCTTGGTGATCGCCACCGCCCCGGTCAGTGTGGCCTGCTCGATGATCGATCCGAACTCGTTCTTGAATCGGGTGGCCGGCACCGTCGGCAGATCGACCAGTTCGCCGGCCCGGTTGCGGAAGCTCAAAGGTCCCATCGGGCTATTTTAGTCGATTTGGCTATTTTAGTCAGCCCAGGTCGGTCCGCACACACGTGGTGATGTAGGGCAGCGCGACACCGGGGGAGTTGGCCAGCGCCGGGTGGGTGGCCAGCAGTTCCCGGACCCGCTCCAGCGCCCGGGTCTGCACGTCGGCCGGCGAGGTGATGCAGTAGCTGCGCGAGGCGACCAGGTCGATCAGCGCCTGCGGCGTCAGGTAATTCGTCCACTCCACCCGGTGCCGTTCCACATCGGTGAACGGCGCCGGCAGCCCGGAATGCGCATCCAAGGGGTCGTGGGCGAAGCCGACGATCTCGCCGAGCTCGCGGACCCAGCCCAGCCGCTGGTCCGGGGTGTTCCACAGCAGTCCCAGCCGACCGCCCGGGCGCAGCACCCGGGCCACCTCGGGCACCGCCCGCTCCGGGTCCACCCAGTGCCAGGCCTGGGCCACCAGCACCGCGTCCACGCTCTCGTTTGGCAGCGGGATCTCCTCGGCGGTGCCCAGCAGCGCGGGGGTGTCCGGCAGCGACGCCGAAAGCACCTCCAGCATCTCCGCGATCGGGTCGACGGCCACCACGTCCAGGCCGCGTTCCACCAGCCGGGTGGTCAGCTTGCCGGTACCGGCGCCGAGGTCCAGCACCTTGGTCGCACCGCGGGGCAGCAGCCAGTCGATCGCCTCCGGCGGGTACGACGGGCGGCCCCGCTCGTAGGCGGCGGCCTGGGCACCGAAGGACAGGGAGCGCGGTGTGCTCATCGCTGTCCTCGATCGATTCGATCGCTCACTCGCTGCGCTCGCTCGTTCCTCATCGGTGCGCGGCCAGCTCGAGGGTGCGACGCAGCAGGCCGGCGACCGCGTCCGCCTCGATCAGGAACGCGTCGTGCCCGCACGGCGAGTCGATCACGTCCAGGCCGGCGCAGCCGGGCAGCAATTCGGCCAACTCCTGCTGCAGCCGCAGCGGGTAGAGCCGGTCGGAGGTGACCCCGCCGACCACCGTCGGCACCGGGCAGGACGCCAGCGCGGCGGCCACCCCGCCGCGCCCGCGGCCGACGTCATGGCTGCTCAGCGCGTCCGAAAGCAGCACGTAGGAACCCGCGTCAAACCGGCCGACCAGCTTGTCGCCCTGATGCTGCAGGTAGCTCTGCACGCTGTAGCGCCCGCCGGTCAGCGGGTCCTCGCTGCCCTGCGCGCCGTTGCCGAACCGTTCGTCGAGCTCGGCCTCGCCGCGGTAGGTCAGGTGCGCGATGCGCCGTGCCACGTCGAGTCCGGCGGCCGGGACGTCGCCGGTGTCGTGGTAGTCGCCGCCGTGCCAGTTCGGGTCGGTCTTGATCGCCGCGATCTGGGTGCTCTGGGTGCCGATCTGGTCGGCGGTGGCCCGGGCGCCGACGGCCAGCACCAGCGCGGCCCGCACGTCGTCGGGATGCTCGATCGCCCATTCCAGGGCACGGGCGCCGCCCATCGAGCCGCCCAACACGGCGGCCACCTCGGTGATGCCCAGCGCCGCCAGCGCGGCCACATCGGCGGCGACCTGGTCGCGGATGGTCACCGTCGGGAACCGGGATCCCCACGGCTTGCCGTCTCGGGCCAGCGAACTCGGTCCGGTCGAACCGCGGCAGCCGCCGAGCACGTTGGTGGCGACCAGGCACCAGCGGTCGGTGTCGATCGGGGCGCCGGGACCGGCCATGCCGTCCCACCAGCCCGGTGTGGGGTGGCCCGGGCCGGCCGGCGGGCCGGCCGGCCCGATGACATGCGAGTCGCCGGTCAGCGCGTGCAGCGCGACGACGACGTTGTCGCCGGCCGGGGACAGCTCACCCCAGCGCTGCACGGCGATGGTGACATCCGGCAGCACCGCGCCGCGCTCCAGCGTCAGCGACCCGATGTCGACCAGGCCGATCTCACCCTCGGCCGGCAGTGTCACGGTTGGCACGTCGAAGATTGTCACCTGTGCCCCTCGGCGGCGGCCGCGGCGGTCAGGCCGCGGGCCAGATCGGCCAGGATGTCGTCGATACCCTCCAGTCCGACGGCCAGCCGGACCAGCCCCGGGGTCACCCCGGACGCCCGCTGCTCGGCGTCGGACAGCTGCTGGTGGGTGGTGGAGGCAGGGTGGATCACCAGCGAGCGGACGTCGCCGATGTTGGCGACGTGACTGTGCAGCGTCAGCGCGTCGACGAACGCCTTGCCCGCGGCCAGCCCGCCGGCCAGCTCGAACGCCAGCACCGCTCCGGTGCCGCGCGGGGCCAGTTCCCGGCCCCGGGCGTACCACGGGGAATCGGGCAGACCGGCGTAGTTGACCCGGTTCACCCCGGGTGCGGCGGCCAGGAACTCCGCGACCCGCTGCGCGTTGGCCACGTGGCGTTCCATCCGTAGGCTCAGCGTCTCCAGGCCCTGGGCGATCAGGAAGGCGTTGAACGGCGCACCCGCGGAGCCCAGGTCGCGCAGCAACTGCACCCGGGCCTTCAGCGCATAGGCCGGTGCGCCCAGGTCGGCGTACACCACACCGTGGTAGCTCTCGTCGGGCGTGGTGAAGCCGGGGTGCCGGCCCTGGGTCCAGTCGAAGGTGCCACCGTCGATGATCAGCCCGGCGATCGCCGTGCCGTGCCCGCCGAGATACTTCGTCGCCGAGTGCACGACGATGTCGGCGCCGTGTTCGAACGGCCGGATCAGGTACGGCGTGGCGATCGTGTTGTCCACGATCAGCGGGATGCCGTGCTGGTGCGCGACGGCGGATACCCCGGGGATGTCGAAGACGTCGCCCTGCGGGTTGGCGATCGTCTCGCCGAAGAACGCCCTGGTGTTCGGGCGGATCGCCGCCGCCCAGGACGCCGGGTCGTCGGGGTCCTCGACGAAGTCGAACTCGACGCCCAGCTTGCGCAGGGTGTGGTGGAACAGGTTGTAGGTGCCGCCGTAGAGCCGTGGGGAGCTCACCACATGGTCACCGGCACCGGCGACGTTGAGGATCGCCAGCGTCGAGGCGGACTGCCCCGAGGACAGGAACAACCCGGCCACCCCGCCTTCGAGGGCGGCGACGCGCTGTTCGACGACGTCGGCGGTCGGGTTCATGATCCGGGTGTAGATGTTGCCCGGTTCGGCCAGGCTGAACAGCGCCGCGGCGTGATCGGTGTCGTTGAAGACGTACGACGTGGTCTGGTAGATCGGCAGGGCTCGGGCCCCGGTGGTGGCGTCCGGCTGCTGGCCGGCGTGGATCTGCTTGGTCTCGAAGGACCAGTTCTGCTCTGGAGAGGACGACGCCTCTGTGGATGACGACACGGAATTACCCCTGTTCTCGATGGGGTCCGGACATCAGCGGACCCGCGCTTGCCGTGTAGCCGTGGCTACCCAACCTGGTCATCACCCGGGGCACCCCACCGCGGTTGGAGGGTTGCCGGCCAGCAAGCCGGGGCTATGCGCTGGCACTCATGACCGATATGCAGAATATCCCAACTCGGCGATGCTCTGCCAGCGGGCGTTCAAGCGGGCAGTTCGCCGGCCGGCCGGCCCAGGTGCTCGTCGATGAATCCGGCGATCAGCGCGGCGGTGCGACCCGGGTCCTCGAACATCGGGATGTGCCCGGAACGGTCCAGGTGGGTGACGACGTGCCCCGGGGGGAGTTCCCGCTCGAACTGGCGGGTAAACCGCGGGTGCGGCAGCACCCGGTCCTTATCGCAGATGACCAGGTTGGTCGGTGCGTCGGCGTTGGCCAGCTCCGCCAGACCGGGCAGCAGCAACGCCTTGGCGAGCAGTTGGAAGTACGCCGCGCAGTGCGTGACGTCGTCGATGATGGCGGGCAGATCGGCCTCGGGCAGGCGTTCCGGGGTGGAGCTGATCGGCACGCTGGCGAACCACCGGGTGAACGGGAACCGCAGCACCCGCTGACCGAGCAGTTTCGCGACGATCCACACCGGCAGTCCGGCGACGAACTTGCCGACGATCTCGAACTTCACCCAGGACAGGTGGTGCCAGCCGCCGGCCGGGGCGATCGCGGTCAGGGTGCGGGCGCGGCCGCGGCGCATCAGCTCGAACGCCACCCAGCCGCCCAGCGAGTTGCCGACGATGTGGGCGGTGCGCCAGCCGAGGGCGTCCATCCGGCGTTCGACGTCGTCGGCGAGTTCCTTGGTGTCCAGGAACCAGCGCGCCTTGATGCCGCCGTTGTGGCCCGGCATGGTCGGGGCGTACACCTCGAACCGGCCGGTGTCGGCCAGTATCGGCGCGACGTCCTTCCAGACGTTCTGGGACATCATGAACGGGTGCAGCAACACCACCGGCTCACCGGAGCCGAGGTGAATCGGGTCGCGGACGGGTCGCATCGCTGCACTGTAACAACCAGCTAGGGTCAGCGGTCGTGATCGTCACAACCATCAACGTCAACGGAATTCGCGCCGCGGTGAAGCAGCGTTCCGCCGAGAATCTCGGCCTGCTGCCCTGGTTGACGACCACCCGCGCCGACGTGGTCTGCCTGCAGGAAACCCGCGCCGACGACGACCAGCTGGCCGGGGCCCTCGCCCCGGCGCTGGACGACGGCTGGCACCTGGCGCACGCGGCGCCGTCGCGCAAGGGCCGCAACGGGGTGGCGGTGCTCGCCCGCGTCCCGTTCACCGACATCCGCGCCGGTTGCGGCCACGACGAGTTCGCCGACCACGGTCGCTACCTGGAGGTCGATCTGAACATCGGCGGCGACGAGGTGACGGTGGCCAGCATCTACGTGCCCACCGGTGAGGCCGAGACCGAGCGGCAGGCGGAGAAGGAACGGTTCCTGGCCGCCACCGAGGTGCGCCTCGCCGAGCTGGTCGACGGGGCGCCGGCGCGTGGCCGCGAGGCCGTGGTGTGCGGCGACTGGAACATCGCCCACGCCGAGGCCGACCTGAAGAACTGGCGGGGCAACCGCAACAAGGCCGGCTTCCTGCCCGAGGAGCGCCAGTGGGTGGCCGACCGGCTGGCCGCGGGCTGGTCGGACGTCGTGCGCGGGCTGCACCCCGGCGTCGACGGCCCGTACAGCTGGTGGTCCTGGCGGGGCAAGGCGTTCGACAACGACGCCGGCTGGCGCATCGACTATCAGCTGGCCACCGCCGGTCTGGCCGCCCGCGCGGTGGCCGCCGGCACCGAGCGTCCGGCGGCGTACGCGCTGCGCTGGTCCGACCACGCCCCGGTGACCGTCGAGTACCGGTAGCGGCCCATCGCCGGCCCAGCCGGGCGTGACAAGATCGAACCACCATGAACAGACCGGTCGTCTTCTCCGGGGCTCAGCCCACCTCCGATTCACTGCATTTGGGCAACGCCCTGGGCGCGATCAAGCAGTGGGCCGGGATGCAGGACGATCACCAGGCCTACTTCTGCGTCGTCGACCTGCACGCCATCACCGTCGCCCAGGACCCCGCCGAACTGCGCCGCCGCACCCTGGTCACCGCCGCGCAGTACCTGGCGCTGGGTATCGACCCGGCGCGGGCCACCGTCTTCGTGCAGTCGCATGTCCCCGCGCATGCCGAATTGTCTTGGGTGCTGGGCTGTTTCACCGGTTTCGGGCAGGCGTCGCGGATGACCCAGTTCAAGGACAAGTCGGCCCGCCACGGCGCCGACGCCACCACCGTCGGGCTGTTCACCTACCCGGTGCTGATGGCCGCCGACATCCTGGCCTACAACACCGACCTGGTGCCCGTCGGCGAGGACCAGCGCCAGCACCTGGAACTCGCCCGCGACCTCGCGCAGCGGTTCAACGCCCGCTTCCCGGGCACCTTCGTCGTGCCGGAGGCGCTGATCCCCAAGGCCACCGCCAAGATCTACGACCTGGCCGACCCGGCGGTGAAGATGAGCAAATCCGCGGCCACCGACGCCGGGCTGATCTCGCTGCTCGACGACCCGGCGCGCACCGCCAAGAAGATCCGCTCGGCGGTCACCGACAGCGAGCGCGAGATCCGGTTCGACCCGGACGCCAAGCCCGGCATCTCCAACCTGCTGACCATCCAGTCCGCCATCACCGGCACCCCGGTCGCGCAGCTGGTCGACGGCTACGCCGGGCGCGGCTACGGGGACCTCAAGAAAGAGACCGCCGAGGTCGTCGTCGACTACGTCACCCCGATCCGGGCCCGGGTCGAGGAGCTGCTGGCCGAGCGCGACGAGCTGGAGGCGGTGCTCGCCGCCGGGGCGCAGAAGGCCCGCGACGTCACCGAGGCGACGCTGAGCCGGGTGTACGACGCGCTGGGGTTGCTGCCCCGACGATGACCGGACCGGACGAGGCGGCGAAAAAACCGGGTCTGCTGGACCGGTTGCGGTCCCGCTGGCACTGGTTCGACCACATCTGGGCCGCCCAGACCCGGTACAACGACGCCAAGGGCGACTTCTACGCCGCCGGCATCACCTACTTCACCGTTTTCGCGATGTTCCCGCTGCTCATGGTGGGCTTCGCGGTCGGCGGGTTCGTGCTGGTCAACCACCCCGATCTGCTGGATCGCATCGAGAACCAGATCAGGGCGACGATCACCGGGGACCTGGGGCCGCAGCTCATCGCGCTGATGGACGCCGCGATCGCGTCCCGCACCTCCGTCGGTGTGATCGGTTTGGCGGCGGCCGCGTGGGCCGGGCTGGGCTGGATGGCCAACCTGCGGGAGGCGCTGAGCCAGATGTGGGGGCAGCAGCGCCGGGCCCGGCCGAACTTCGTCATCGCGAAGCTGTCGGACCTGGCCGCGCTGCTGTCGGCGTTCGTGGCGATCCTGGCCACGGTGGCACTGACGGCATTGGGCAGTACGTCACTGCTGGACAACCTGCTGCATTGGCTGCGGGTACCGGACTCGATACTGACGACGATCGCGCTGCGGGCGGTTTCGGTACTGATGTCGCTGACGGTGTCCTGGCTGCTGTTCACCTGGATGATCGCCCGGTTGCCCCGTGAGTCGGTGACCCTGCGCTCGAGTGCTCGGGCCGGGTTGATCGCGGCGGTCGGCTTCGAGGGATTCAAGCAGGTGGCCTCGGTCTATCTGCAGTCGGTGGTTTCCGGCCCGGCCGGCGCGACGTTCGGCCCGGTGCTGGGTCTGATGGTGTTCGCCTACGTGACCGCCCGGCTGGTGCTGTTCTCCACCGCCTGGGCGGCGACCGCCCGGGAGAACGTCGAGCCGGTGATCGCCCCGCCGCCACCCGCGGTCATCTACAACCGGCCCGTCACCCGCGGAGTCCCGGCACCGGTGTACCTGCTCGGGGCGGCGGTCGCCGGGGCGCTGGGCGCGCTGAGCTGGTCGCGGCGCCCGCGCCACCGACGAGCGTCAGTGGCTGACCAGTTGTAGCCCGACCACACAGCCGATGAGGCCGGTGAGCAGGGCGATCTTGGCGAACGATGCGGCTTCGGCGCCGCTGGCCATGGCCACCGCCACCGTCAGCGCCGCGCCGATACCGACCCACACCGCATAGCTGGTCCCCGGCGGCAGGAAGCGCATGGCGTAGCCGAGTCCCAGCATCGACACCACCACCGCGACACCGAAGATCGCGGTGGGCATCGGCCGGGACAGCCCGTCGGAGCGGCTCAGCGCGGTCGCCCACACCGCTTCCAGGGCACCGGAGAGAATCAGGATCAACCATGCCACGATCCGACGGTAACAAGGCACGGTAGCGTCGCGAACATGGCGCTTTCCACCGACTGGAGTGCCCGGATGGGCCTCGGCGTCCCGATCGTCAACGCGCCGATGGGCGGGGCGGCCGGCGGGCACCTGGCCGCCGCCGTCAGCGCGGCCGGCGGGCTGGGCATGATCGGCATGGGCAGCGGCGGCCGGCCGGGGCCGCTGGCCGCCGAACTGGCCGCCCTCGGTGATGCCCGGCCGTTCGGGATCGGGCTGGTGTCCTGGGTGGCCCGCGATCATCCGGGGCTGCTGGAAACCGCGCTGGCCGCGGCCCCGCAGCTGCTGTGCGTCAGTTTCGGCGACGACTGGTCCTGGGTGGCGCGGGCACACGACGCCGGAATCCCCGCGGCCACCCAGGTCGCCGACGTGGCGGCGGCCCGTCGCGCCGCCGACGCCGGGGTGGACGTGCTGGTGGCCCGCGGCGCCGAGGGCGGCGGGCACGGCGAGCCGCGGATCGGCACCCTGGCGCTGCTGTCCGAGGTGCTCGACGCGGTGGGTGTTCCGGTGCTGGCCGCCGGCGGCATCGCGACCGCCCGGGCGCTGGCCGCCGTACTGGCCGCCGGCGCCGCGGGCGCCTGGGTCGGCACCGGGTTCGCGGCCTGCCCGGAGGCGCTCACCCCGGAACCGGTGCGGGCCGCGCTGCTGGCCGCGGACTCCGTCGACACCGCGCTGACCACCGAGTTCGACGTCGCGGCGGGCTACTGTTGGCCGCCGTCGCAACCCGAGCGGGTGCTGCGCGACCCCGACGGCCGGCTCACACCGGTCAACGCCGGGCAGGCGGTGGGTTCGGTGACGACGGCGCGCCCGGCGGCCGCGGTGATCGACGACCTGTGCACCGGCGCGGCGGCGCTGCTGGCCCGCTGGGCCCGATCAGACCTTGACGGTGTTCCGGTTCAGTGACCGGGCGCCCATGATCAGGCTGAACACCACCAGTGCGCCGACCACCCCGACGCCGACCCGCACCGGGGTCGCGTCGGCGGCCGGTACCAGGGCGGCGGCCTGGTTGACCGGCGCGTCGGACGCCGCCGGACGGATCAGCGACGGATCCGGGTCGACCAGCGTGCCGACCGACGTGCCGCGCGGGGTGGCGAAGCCGTAGTCCAGCAGGCGGGCGGCCTGTTCCCACGGGGCGATCGGCAGCCGGGTGCCGCGCAGCAGCACCGCGACCAGCCGTCGTCCGTCGCGCTCGGCGGCGCCGACGAAGGTCTGCCCGGCGTCGTCGGTGTATCCGGTCTTGCCGCCCAGGGCCCCGTCGTAGTTGGTCAGCAGCTTGTTGTCGTTCTCCAGCTCATACGCCGGGTGATCACCGGCCTCCGGGGTGGAGTGGCCCGGGAACATGTAGGACCGGGTGGCGACGACCTGGGCGAACTCCGGTTTGGTCCAGGCGTAGCGGTAGAACAGCCCGATGTCGTAGGCCGACGTGCTCATCCCGGGCCCGTCCAGGCCCGACGGGGTGGCCACCCGGGTGTCGCGGGCACCGAGCTTGCTGGCCAGCGTGTTGAGCTTGCCGAGGGCGGCGTCCATGCCGCCGAGCTGGCCGGCCAGCGCGTGCGCGGCGTCGTTGCCCGAGTGCATCAGCAGGCCGTGCAGCAGGTCGTTGACGGTGTAGGTGCCCCCGACGTCGACGCCGACCTTGGTGCCCTCGGCGGCGGCGTCCTCGGCGGTCCCGGCGACCGGCTTGTTGAGGTTCAGGTCGTTGATGGCCTGGGTGGCCACCAGCACCTTGATGATCGACGCCGGGCGGTGCCGGCCGTGCGGATCGCGGGCGGCGATGATCTCACCGGTGTCCAGGTCGGCGACCAGCCAGGCCTCGGCCGAGACGTCCTCGGGCACCGGGGCGGTGTTGGCGGCCGTGACGATGCCGCAGTCACCCAGCGCGGCCCCGCCGACGGGTTTGGCCGGCACCGGCAGCGGAGCGGGGGCGTCCTCGCCGGGGGCGGGCACCTCGGAGGCGTCCACGGCCGGCGGGGTGTTGACCTGGTACGGGCAGCTGGGCGCGGGCGCCGGATCGGCGGCGGCCACCCCCGGGACCAGCACCGGTCCGGCCAGCAGAAACAGCGACGCGGCCAGGCCGGCGGCGCGTCGCGCGGTGCTGTGTAGCGGTGTTGTCGAGTTCCCCATCGCCAACCGAGGGTAGGGGACGGTAGTCGCGAAGTCCCGCCGCCGCGCGGCGAACGGTGTTATTTGTGATGCAGTTGTGGCGATTACCCCGGGATCGGGCAGTGCGCCAGCGCGGGGAACTCCAGCGACGACAGCCACAGCCGGTCGCCGGCCACCACGACACCGGTGACCGCGCCGAAGTCGTCGCGGTGGTCCTCGATGCCGGCGACGGGCGCCCCACTGTCGGGGTCGAAGGCCACCGCCCACACCATCGGCGAGATGGTGGGCAGCAGCCGCGAGGGCAGGCGCCACAGCAGTTTGCGCAGCACCGGGGCCCGCGGTGCCAGGAATTCGGCGGCGGTGACGATCGGGCTGACCATCGCCACCCAGATGCGCCCGTCGGGGCCGGTACAGATGTTGTCCGGCAGGCCGGACAGGTGCACCGCGAGTTCGGTGACGGTGCCCTTGTCCGGTCCGGTCAGCCAGTACTTCGACAGCTTTCGCGCCTGGGTCTCGGCGAACACCAGTGCCGAACCGTCGGCGGTGACGGTGAGCCCGTTGGCGAAGTACAGCCCGTCCACCACCGGGTGCACGCTGCCGTCGGGATCGAGGCGATACAGGCCGCCGGTTCCGCGGGCCTCGATGATCGCCGCCTGGTAGTGGTGGAAATGGAATCGGCTGGTCGACTCGGTGAAATAGATTGTGCCATCGGCGGTTTCGGTGACGTT
Organism: Mycolicibacterium insubricum; assembly: GCF_010731615.1. Taxonomy (NCBI): domain Bacteria; kingdom Bacillati; phylum Actinomycetota; class Actinomycetes; order Mycobacteriales; family Mycobacteriaceae; genus Mycobacterium; species Mycolicibacterium insubricum. The sequence continues at coordinate 1,580,788 of NZ_AP022618.1, forward strand.
CGAGCAGAACTTCAGTGCCCGTCCGTTCACCTCGGTGACCAGCGTGCGCAGCTGCCCGGTCGCCGGGTCCAGTGCCAGCAGCCCGCGCAGGCTGTCGCAGATCAGCAGCCGGTGATCGCGGGCGACGTGCAGGCCCAGCGGCCGTCCGCCGGTGTCGGCGACGACGGTCGTCGCGCCGTCGGGATGCACCCGCACGATGCGCCCGTCGACCAGACCGGTCCACAGGTCCCCGGCGGTGTCGACGACGACGTCCTCGGGCCCGTCGCCGGGCATCGGCACCACGGTCAGATCGGCGGGCGGGTACTGCGGCAGTTTCTCGACCGGGGGCGGGGTCCAGCGGACCGGGTGGATCGACGGTTTCGGCGGGGTGGCTGCGTTGGACGGCACGGGTTCGACGCTACGTCGGGCGGGCTCAGTAGAGGAAGGGAACCAGTGCCTTGCGGTCGCTCGGGTAGTCGGCGAAGCGCTCCTTGTACCACCGCTGGGTGTCGCGGGCCCGGGGGATCAGGTTGCCGGCGGTGATCAGCAGGATCGCGACGCCCGGCAGCGCCCAGGTCAGGATCGCGAAGCCGGTCCAGGCCGTCAGCTCGCCCAGATAGGCGGGGCTGGTGACGAATCGGAAGCCGCCGCCGAACGGGATCCGGTACTCCGCGGCGCCGGGGTTGTTCTTGTCGCGCAGGTTCCGCACGACCGATTCGGAGTGCACCAGCAGGGCGAACCCGCACAGGTAGATCGCCAGGCCCAGCAGGAACCGGGGGTCGGTCAGCCAGTCGGTGCCGTACCGGCCGAAGTAGTCGTGGCTGAACAACGCCCCGTTGAGGTAGCCGTGCATGGCGGTGACCAGCATGCCCATCACCACCACCGACAGGTTGAACGTGCTGCGCTTGCCCGGCACCTGGCGGATCGCCAGCGGGAAGAACCAGCCGCGGTTGGCGTAGTGCAGTGCCCAGATACCGGCCAGCACCAGCGATGTCGGCTCCCACCGGGCCGGTCCGGTCAGATAGGCGACGGCGAACACCACCGTCGCCGGAATCTCCATCAGCCACCAGCCGAGCTTCGGGTTAAGGTTGAAGCCGAGCTTGGCCGAGGAGAATCGGCCGTAGGAGCTCTGCCCGAAGAACCCGCCGATGATCACGAAGGCGGCGAACGCGAACGCCGCGGTCAAGACGGTGTCGTAGCAGGTGTCCCCGGTGTACCAGTGCATGGTGAATGTTCTACCGGGGTCAGCGGGCGAACATCAAAGCCCGCTTGACCTCCTGGATCGCCTTGGTGACCTCGATGCCGCGGGGGCAGGCCTCGGTGCAGTTGAAGGTGGTGCGGCAGCGCCACACCCCGTCGACCTCGTTGAGGATGTCCAGTCGCTCGGCGGCCGCCTCGTCACGCGAATCGAAGATGAAGCGGTGTGCGTTGACGATCGCGGCCGGCCCGAAGTAGGAACCCTCGTTCCAGAACACCGGGCAGCTGGTGGTGCAGCAGGCGCACAGGATGCACTTGGTGGTGTCGTCGTAGCGGGCCCGGTCGGTCTGGGACTGGATCCGCTCGCGGGTCGGCGGGTTGCCGGAGGTGATCAGGAACGGCTTGACGGCGCGGTAGGCGTCGAAGAACGGTTCCATGTCGACGACCAGGTCCTTCTCCACCGGCAGGCCGCGGATCGGCTCGATGGTGATGGTCAGCGGCTTGCCGTTCTTGGGCAGCAGGTCGCGCATCAGCACCTTGCAGGCCAGCCGGTTCACGCCGTTGACCCGCATGGCGTCCGAGCCGCACACGCCGTGCGCGCAGGACCGGCGGAAGGTCAGCGTGCCGTCCAGGTAGCCCTTCACGTACAGCAGCAGGTTCAGCAGCCGGTCACTGGGCAGGCACGGCACCCGGTAGCTGGCGAAGCCGGCGGCGTCGGGGTCCTCCGGGTTGAACCGGGCGATCTTGAGGGTGACCATGACCGCGCCGTCGGGAATCGGCGGCAGCGGCGGGTCACCGGCTTCGGGCTGGCTCAGAACAGGGGCACTCATCGTCAGTACTTCCGTTCCTTGGGCTCGTAGCGGGTCTGGACGACGGGCTTGAAGTCCAGCCGGATGTCGGCCAGCAGACCGTCACCCTCCTTGTAGGCCATGGTGTGCCGCATGAAGTTGACGTCGTCGCGGTCCGGGTAGTCCTCGCGGGCGTGGCCGCCGCGGGACTCCTTGCGGTTGAGTGCACCGGTCACCGTCACCTCGGCGAGCTCCAGCAGGAAGCCCAGCTCGATGGCCTCCAGCAGATCCGAGTTGAAGCGCTTGCCCTTGTCGTGCACGGTGATTCGGGAGTACCGCTCCTTGAGGGCATGGATGTCGGTGAGCGCCTGCTTGAGCGTCTCCTCGGTGCGGAACACCGCGGCGTTGTTGTCCATCGACTGCTGCAGCGCGCTGCGGATGTCGGCGACGCGCTCGTTGCCGTGCTCGCTGAGGATGTCGCCGACCCAGTCGATCACCATCGCGGCCGGTTCGGCCGGCATGTCGACGAAGTCGTGGCTGGCGGCGTACTCGGCGGCGGCGATGCCGGCCCGGCGGCCGAACACGTTGATGTCCAGCAGCGAGTTGGTGCCCAGCCGGTTGGAGCCGTGCACCGACACGCACGCGCATTCACCGGCCGCGTACAGGCCCGGCACGACGTTGGTGTTGTCGCGCAGCACCTGGCCGGCCACGTTGGTCGGGATGCCGCCCATCACGTAGTGACAGGTCGGGTACACCGGCACCAGCTCGGTCACCGGGTCCACGCCCAGGTAGGTGCGGGCGAACTCGGTGATGTCGGGGAGTTTGGCCTCCAGCACGTCGGCGCCGAGGTGGCGCACGTCGATGTAGACGTAGTCCTTGTTCGGTCCGGCGCCGCGGCCCTCCAGGACCTCCAGCACCATCGAGCGGGCCACGATGTCGCGGGGGGCCAGGTCGACGATGGTGGGGGCGTAGCGCTCCATGAACCGTTCGCCCTCGCCGTTGAGCAACCGGCCGCCCTCGCCGCGCACGGCCTCCGATATCAGGATGCCCAGGCCGGCCAGGCCGGTCGGGTGGAACTGGTGAAACTCCATGTCCTCCAACGGAAGTCCCTTGCGGAACACGATGCCCAGGCCGTCGCCGGTCAGGGTGTGCGCGTTGGAGGTGGTCTTGTACATCCGGCCCGAACCGCCGGTGGCGAAGACGATCGCCTTGGCGTGGAAGATGTGGATGTCGCCGGAGGCCAGTTCGTAGGCGACGATGCCGGTGGCGACCGGGCCGCCCGGGGTCTCGGTCAGCACCAGGTCCAGGGCGTAGAACTCGTTGAAGAACTCCACGTCGTGCTTGACGCAGTTTTGGTACAGCGTCTGCAGGATCATGTGGCCGGTGCGGTCGGCGGCGTAACAGGCGCGCCGCACCGGGGCCTTGCCGTGATCGCGGGTGTGGCCGCCGAACCGGCGCTGGTCGATGCGGCCCTCGGGGGTGCGGTTGAACGGCATCCCCATCTTCTCCAGGTCATAGACCGCGTCGATGGCTTCCTTGCACATGATCTCGACGGCGTCCTGGTCGGCGAGGTAGTCCCCGCCCTTGACGGTGTCGAAGGTGTGCCACTCCCAGTTGTCTTCCTCGACGTTGGCCAGGGCCGCGCACATGCCGCCCTGGGCCGCGCCGGTGTGGGAGCGGGTGGGGTAGAGCTTGGTCAGCACCGCGGTGCGCACCCGCGGGCCGGCCTCCACCGCGGCGCGCATCCCGGCGCCGCCGGCGCCGACGATGACGACGTCGTAGCGATGTTCCTGAATCATCGATGGCCTTCCGGAGATCTATTTGACGGGAACGGCGAAGGTCACCAGGACGTAGCTGCCCAGCACCACGGTGAAACCGGTGACCAGCAGAAGCAGCGAGTTCAGGTAGAACTTGGTGACGTTCTTGCGGGCGTAGTCGCCGATGATGGTGCGCATGCCGTTGGCGCCGTGGATTATTGCCAGCCAGAGCATCGCCATGTCCCAGATCTGCCAGAACGGAGACGCCCAACGCTCGGCGACGTAGTTGAAGTCGACCCGGTAGACACCGTTTTCCATCATCAGCCCGATGAACAGGTGGCCGATGACCAGGAAGATCAGCGCCACGCCGGAGAACCGCATGAACAACCAGGCGTACTTCTCGAAGTACGGGATGCCGCGCGGCTTGCGCGGTGCCCGCGGGTGATCCAGGCTGGCCGGCCGGTCGAATTCCTTCTCCATCACCGGGGCGATGCGATCCTCGCGGTGATGCGGGGTCCATTCAGTGGTCATTTCGCCATTCCAAACCAGTGAAAGTGTTCTGCCATGTGGATGCCGAGGGTCACCAGGGCCGGCACCATGACCAGCAGCCAGATGACCGCGACGGCGGCCAGCATCTTGCGCTGATGGCGCGGGCCCTCGGACCAGAAGTCGATGAGGATGATCCGCACGCCGTTGAAGGCGTGGAACAGAACGGCCGCGACCAGGCCGATTTCCATCAGGCCGACGAGCGGGGTCTTGTAGGAGCCGACCACCTCGTTGTAGACCTCCGGGCTGACCCGCACCATGGCGGTGTCGAGCACGTGCACGATGAGGAAGAAGAAGATCGTCGCGCCGGTGATCCGGTGCAGAACCCACGCCCACATGCCCGCGTCACCGCGGTACAGGGTGCGTCGGCGTCGGGGACCCGCTTTGGCGGGCTCGGCCGGTGCCGCTGTCGTCATTCAGCGCCTCCAACGTCGTCGGTGGACGCCGGGGGAGGACACCCGCCCCGGCGTGGCGGTGTCCTCCGGAAGTCTTCAGGTGAGGGCGGCTTGCTCGGGAGGACCGTCGCATGGACTCTAGTCCCATGCGGTGCTACGGAACCAACCAAACCCGGAGGCCCGGGGCGGGATGCTACCGGTACCTAGGTTTGGCTGCCCTTAGTTACTCGCGAGTTGGGATGTGTGCTGAAATGTCGTCGGAGGCGAGGTTGCGATGACCGAGACTGGATCCGGGATCGAATGGAAGTTGTTGCGGGACAAGGCAATAGAGATATCAGGTCGGGCCTACGCGCCGTACTCGCGGTTCCCGGTGGGCGCCGCGGCGCTGTGTGACGACGGTCGCATCGTCACCGGAACCAATGTGGAGAATGTCTCATATGGCCTGGGTCTCTGCGCCGAATGCGCTGTGGTCTGCGCCACCGTCTCCGGAGGGGGCGGCCGGCTGCTGGCGCTGGCTGTCGTCGACGCCGACGGGCGGCCGCTGTCGCCCTGCGGCCGCTGCCGCCAACTGCTCTACGAACACGGCGGGCCCGGCATGCTGATCGATACCGCCGCCGGGCCGCGGCCGCTGGCGGAGTTGCTGCCGGACGCCTTCGGGCCCGACGACCTGGAGCGGGTGCGATGACCGATGCGCCGACGGTGATCAGGACCAAGCGCGACGGCGGCCGGCTCGCCGACGCCGAGATCGACTGGGTCGTCGACGCCTACACCCGCGGGGACGTCGGCGACGAGCAGATGGCCGCGCTGCTGATGGCGATCTTCCTGCGCGGCATGGACGCCGCCGAGATCGCCCGCTGGACCGCCGCGATGATCGGCTCGGGCACCCGCTTCGACTTCACCGACCTGCGCCGCGACGGCCGGCCGCTGTCGCTGGTGGACAAGCACTCCACCGGCGGGGTCGGCGACAAGATCACCATCGTGCTGGTCCCGGTGATCGTGGCCTGCGGCGGCGCCGTTCCGCAGGCGTCCGGCCGCGGGCTCGGCCACACCGGGGGCACCCTCGACAAGCTCGAAGCCATCCCCGGGTTCAGCGGCGAGCTGACACTGGACCGGATCCGCGACCAGCTCACCCGCGTCGGTGCGGCCATCTTCGCCGCCGGCGAACTCGCCCCGGCCGACCGCAAGCTGTACGCGCTGCGCGACATCACCGCCACCGTCGACTCGCTGCCGCTGATCGCCTCGTCGATCATGAGCAAGAAACTGGCGGAGGGCACCGGGTCCCTGGTGCTCGACGTCAAGGTCGGCTCCGGGGCGTTCCTGTCCGACCCTGCCGACGCCGCGGCGCTGGCCGCGACGATGGTCGACCTCGGTGCCGGGTACGGCGTGCCGACCCGCGCACTGTTGACCGATATGTCGAATCCGTTGGGGCGCACCGCCGGCAACGCACTGGAGGTCGCCGAATCGCTCGACGTGCTGGCCGGCGGCGGGCCGCCGGACATCGTCGAACTCACCCTGGCGCTGGCCGGCGAGATGCTGACCCTGGCCGGGATCGACGGCCGGGACCCCGCGGACACCCTCGCCGACGGCAGCGCGATGGATGCGTTCCGGGCGATGGTGAGTGCCCAGGGCGGCGACCTGGACGCCGGGCTGCCGACGGCGACCGTCACCGAGACCGTCACCGCGGCAGGCGGCGGGGTGATGGGCGATATCGACGCCCACGCCGTCGGGATGGCGGTCTGGCGCCTGGGTGCCGGGCGCACCGTCGCCGGGCAGCGCGTGCAGGCCGGGGCCGGCATCGAAATCCACCGCCGCCCCGGCGAACCGGTCACCGCCGGGCAACCGCTGTTCACCCTGCACACCGACACCCCCGAGCGGCTGCCCGCGGCGCTGGCCGAACTCGACGGCGCGTGGAGCATCGGGGCCACCCGGCCGCCGGTGCGACCGCTGATCCTCGGGCGGGTGCCGCGGTGAACACTGCGCGAACCGGCGCGCGTTATCCGGCCCGAATCCGGGCGCGTCGCCGATGATGGACCGATGAGCACCGACCTGCTGAACCCGCCGGAACACGCGCTCATCCGCTTGGCGCCGAAGGTGCTGCTGCACGATCACCTCGACGGCGGGCTGCGGCCGTCCACCGTGCTGGAGATCGCCGCGGCCACCGGCTACGACGGGCTGCCCGCCACCAACCCCGACGAACTGGCCGCGTGGTTCCGCACCGCCGCGCACAGCGGATCACTGGTCCGCTACCTGGAACCGTTCGCCCACACCGTCGCCGTCATGCAGACCGCCGACGCGCTGCACCGCGTCGCCTACGAATGCGTGCAGGACCTGGCCGCCGACGCAGTCGTCTACGCCGAGGTCCGATTCGCCCCCGAACTGCACCTGGACGCCGGGCTGAGTCTGGACGAGGTCGTCGAGGCGGTACTCGCCGGATTCGCCGACGGGCAGCGGGACGCGGCAGCCGACGGCACGCCGATCCTGGTGCGCTGCCTGGTCACCGCCATGCGGCACGCCGCACGCTCCCAGGAGATCGCCGAGCTGGCCATCCGGTTCCGCCACCGCGGCGTGGTCGGCTTCGACATCGCCGGCGCGGAGGCCGGATACCCACCCACCCGGCATCTGGACGCCTTCGAATACATGCGGAACCACAACGGACACTTCACCATTCATGCCGGTGAGGCGTTCGGCCTGCCGTCCATCCACGATGCGCTGGCGTTCTGCGGGGCCAACCGGCTCGGCCACGGGGTGCGCATCGTCGACGACATCACCGTCGCGGCCGACGGCAGCTACCACCTCGGCGAGCTCGCGGCGCTGGTGCGCGACAACCGGGTTCCGCTGGAGCTGTGCCCGTCGTCGAACGTGCAGACCGGCGCGGTGCCCAGCATCGCCGAGCATCCCTTCGACCTGCTGGCCCGGCTGCGGTTTCGGGTGACCGTCAACACCGACAACCGGCTGATGAGCGACACCACGATGAGCGACGAGATGATCCGGCTGGTGGACGCATTCGGCTACGGCTGGAGCGACCTGCAGCGCTTCACCATCAACGCGATGAAGTCCGCGTTCCTGCCGTTCGACCAGCGCCTGGAACTGATCGACGACGTCATCAAGCCCCGGTACGCGGTGTTGGCCGGCTGACTCGACGAGCCCGCTCGCTTACTCCCGCCTCAGTCGCGACGCTGTGGTGGTTGTCGTCGACTCCTTCGGCGGGGCTCGCTGCGCTCGCTTACTCCCGCCTCAGTCGCGACTCCACGAACCTCTGGAGGGATTCATACGCCGAGGCGGCGTCGGCGTGGGACACATCGGCGTCGGTGCCGTCGAGCACCTGAGCGACGAAGGCGCCGAAGGGTTTGCCCGCGTCGAGGGCCTTGTCGACGACGTCGTCCTCGGAGTAGTCGCCCACGTCGCGCAGCAACTCGACGACCAGCTCCAGGTGATCGGGGTCGACGGTGTCGTCGGTGATGTCGTCGGTCAGGTCGGTCAGCACGTAGATGTTCTCCTCGGTCACCCGGACATCGAGGGAACCGTCGGTGGCGGCCGTGCGGATGTCGTCGTAGGTGACCAGATCGGACAGATCGTGATCGTGCTCGTCGGCCAGGTAGCGGGCCAGGGCGCGCTCGGAGGGAAACACACTGATCCGGCCGTTGCGGCCCAGGAAGATCGGCCGGTCGTTGAAATAGCAGCGCAGCGTGAACAGGCTGCCGTTGCCGGTCATGATCTGGATCGGATCGATGCCGACGCGCTCCCAGAACTTCTCGTCGCTGCCCAGCACCGCGGTGTCACCGGCCGCCCGGCGGCGCTCCGGAGCGTCGTCGTCGTCGTCGTCGGCGTCCGGCTCGGTGCCCTCGACCAGATCATCGTCCTCGGTGGCCGGCGGATCGGCGTCGAGCTCCTCGGCCGCCGCCGCGGAAAGCTTCTCGTCGACCTCCGGGGTCTCCAGCACCTCCTCTAGCGCCGCCAGCACCTTCTCCCAGCTGCGGGCGATGATGGTGCCCAGGGCATTCCAGCGCTTGCGGCCGGCCCGGCCGGCGAACTCCGACACGCCGTTGTTCAGACTGGTCAGCGACGGGTTGCCGTTGAAGAACTTGGTCACCGCCGGCAGCTCGCACACCGAACCGATGGCCGACACCACCGACAGCGCGGCGGCCAGCTGGGCCACCGACTCCTCCGACGGCTTGCCGGCGGCGAGCTCCTCGACCGCGATCAGATCGAAGTGGTGATCCTCCCCGGGCTTGACCGAGTGCGCGTTCGCACCCCTCAGCGTCTCCCAGGCGGGATGGTCGGTCAGATCGTTCTCGGCGCCGGAGCGCACGAACGCGGCCAGATCGGCGGCGCTGGTGAACGCGTACAGGGCCTCGTCGTGACCCAGAAACGCCTCCCACTCGTCGCCGGCATCACGCCACGGCGGAGCCCAGAGAGTGAACAGGTCGCCGGCGGTCACGCTCAGCCGGATAGGAACGAGGTCAGCTGCCATGCGGCTCAGGATAACGATGCCGCGGCCGGGCCGGTGATCTCGTAGGGTCTGTCGCCATGGATGTCCGCGTCATCGACCACCCGCTGGCCGCCGTCCGGCTGAGCACCCTGCGCGACGAGAACACCGACGACGCGACGTTCCGCGCGGCGCTGGCCGAGCTCGCCACGATGCTGATCTACGAGGCCACCCGCGACCTCGACCGCATCCCCTACCCCCTGACCACCCCGGTCTCGGGCACCGTCGGCCACCGGCTGGCCGCGGCTCCGCTGCTGGTCCCGGTGCTGCGCGCCGGTCTGGGCATGCTGGCCCCGGCACAGGTGCTGCTGCCGCAGTCGCGCACCGGGTTCATCGGCGTCGCCCGCGACGAGCACACCCACGTCGCCCATGAATACCTGGTCTCGCTGCCCGAGGACCTCAGCGGCACCCCGGTGCTGGTGCTCGACCCGATGCTGGCCACCGGCGGGTCGATGACCGACGCGCTGGGGCGATTGGCCGAACGCGGCGCCACCGATGTCACCGCGGTCTGTGTGGTGTGCGCCCCGGAGGGCATTGCCGCGGTGACCGCGATCCAGGAGAACTCGCTGCCCGGGTTGCGGCTGGTCACCGCCGTCATCGACGACGGCCTCAACGACGCCAAGTTCATCGTGCCGGGCCTCGGCGATGCGGGGGACCGCCAGTTCGGGCCCCGCTGAACACCGATCGGGTTACAGCTCGGCGATGACTCCGGCCAGCAGCTCCCCGAGACGTGCGGCCGAGTCCCGGCCGGCGTCGAGCACCTCGGCGTGCGACAGGGGCTCCCCGGTCATCCCCGCCGCCAGGTTCGTCACCAGCGACACCCCGAGCACCTCGGCCCCGGCCGCCCGGGCGGCGATCGTCTCGTGCACCGTCGACATGCCCACCAGATCCGCCCCCAGGATCCGCAGCATCCGGATCTCCGCCGGCGTCTCATAGTGCGGGCCGGGCAGACCTGCGTAGACACCTTCGGCCAGCGCCGGATCGATCCGCCGGGCCAGCTCCCGCAGCCGCGGCGAGTACGCGTCGACCAGATCCACGAACTGCGCACCGACCAGCGGGGACCGCGCCGTCAGGTTCAGGTGGTCGGCGATCAGCACCGGAGCGCCCACTCGGTACTCCGGGCGCAGACCGCCGGCGGCGTTGGTCAGCACCACCGTCCGGGCTCCAGCCGCACAGGCCGCCCGCACCGGGTGCACCACGACCGACAGGTCGTGGCCCTCATAGGCGTGGGTGCGGCCCAGCAGCACCAGCACCCGGTGACCGGCGATGGCCAGTGAACGCAGCTGCCCGCCGTGCCCGGCGGCCGTCGGCGCGGTGAACCCGGGCAGTTCGGCCATGTCGGCGACGACGTCGGCGGGGCCCAGCACGTCGGCGGCCGCCGCCCAGCCCGAGCCCAGCACCACCGCCACGTCGTGACGGGCGAAACCGGTGCGCTCGGCGATGACATTCGCGGCGACCTCGGCCACCGCCAGCGGGTCGGTGCTCATGGCCGGGCAGCTTAATCCCCCTCAAATACGGGGCGGTTCGGCGAGGGTAGGCGGAGATGGCGCGAGCGCAGCGAGTGCCGGCGGAGCCGGACCGACACCGGGACCGCCCCTTTGAGCACGGGGTGGGATACTCGCAGGATGCCGATCGCCGCCGCCGCCCGTGGGCCGGTGGTGCGGTGAGCCTGGCCGACAGCGCCGAGAGCTGGCTGGCGCACAACTTCGACGACGTGGTCGCCTGGCGCCGGCATATCCACGCCCACCCCGAACTCGGCCGCGCCGAAACCGCCACCACCGCGTTCGTCGCCGACAAACTCACCGAGGCGGGCCTGACGCCGCAGCTGCTGCCCGGGGGCACCGGTCTGATCTGCGATATCGGGCCGCAATTTCGGACCCGCATCGCGCTGCGCGCCGACATGGACGCGCTGCCGATGGCCGAGGACACCGGTCTGCCCTTCTCCTCGACGGTGCCCGGCGTGGCGCACGCCTGCGGCCACGACGCGCACACCGCGATCCTGCTGGGCACCGGATTGGCCCTGGCCTCGGTGCCCGACCTGCCGGTCGCGGTGCGGTTGATCTTCCAGCCGGCCGAGGAACTCATGCCCGGCGGCGCTCTGGACGTCGTCGCCTCCGGGGCGCTGGCGGGGGTGTCGCGGATCTTCGCGCTGCACTGCGACCCGCGGCTGGCCGCCGGGAAGGTGGCCATCACCGCCGGCCCGATCACCTCGGCCGCCGACTGGCTGACCGTCACCCTGACCTCGCCCGGCGGGCACACCTCCCGCCCGCACCTGACCGGTGACCTGGTCTACGGACTGGGCACCCTGATCACCGGGCTGCCCGGCGTGCTGTCGCGGCGCATCGACCCGCGCGACTCGACGGTCATGGTGTGGGGTGCGGTCAACGCCGGCCAGGCCGCCAACGCGATCCCGCAGACCGGCAGCCTGTCAGGCACGGTCCGCACCGCCAGCCCGACCGCCTGGGCACACATGGAGGAACTGGTCTCCGAGATCGTCGCCGCGCTACTGGCCCCGCTGAACCTGGAGCACCGCCTGCACTACACCCGCGGGGTGCCCCCGGTGGTCAACGACGAGATCAGCACCCGGATCTTCACCCACGCCATCGAGGCCATCGGCCCCGACGCGCTGGCCGAAACCCGGCAGTCCGGCGGTGGTGAGGACTTCTCCTGGTACCTGGAGGAGATTCCCGGCGCGATGGCCCGACTCGGCGTGTGGAGCGGGGTCGGTCCGCAGCTGGACCTGCACCAGCCGAACTTCGACATCGACGAACGGGCGCTGGGCATCGGCGTGCGGGTGCTGGCGAATCTGGTGGAGCAGTCCGCCGGGTTCGACTGAGCAGTGTAGTTCTGCGAAGTCGAGGCCCGGCGGCATCTACCGGAGCCGGGTTCTAGCTGCTCCCGGGGCCGACGTTCTTGGCGGCGCGGGTGCGAATGTCGTGCACGTAGTCCGCGGGTGCGCCGGCGACCTCGGCGGCGTCGGCCATCACCCCCAGATAGCGGGCCGACGGCAGCCCGCCCTCCCACGCGTCGACCACATACAGCCAGGCCAGCACCGGATCGGTGGTGGTGTCCGAGGACTCCCGATGCACCCGGCAGCGGATCTTCTTGTGAATCCCCAGCTCTGAGCCCTCCCAGCGGTCCAGGCTCTTCTCGTCCTCGGCGGTCACGTCGAACAGCACCACGAACACCTGGGAATTGGGATCCTGCACGACGGTGGCCAGCGCGCCCTCCCAGCCGATGTCCTCGCCGCCGAAGGTCAGCCGCCAGCCGCGCAGCCAGCCGGTACCGGCCATCGGCGAATGCGGTGCCCGCTCCCGCATCTGATCGGGGGACATGTTCGACCCGTAGGCGGCATACAGCGGCACGCTGGTGATCTTAAACGCCGGGGGGCATATCGCGTTGCCGGGCCGGGGCGGCCGATGTTGGTTAAGTTAGGCGCGTGCTTACCCGGATTGTCATCATCGGCGGTGGCCCGGCCGGCTACGAGGCCGCCTTGGTCGCCGCGGCCCGCGGGCCCGAACAGGTGCAGGTCACGGTGGTGGATTCCGACGGCATGGGCGGCGCCTGCGTGCTGTGGGACTGCGTGCCGTCCAAGGCGTTCATCGCCTCCACCGGGGTACGCACCGAACTGCGGCGCGCGGCGGGCCTGGGCTACGACATCGGCATCGAGGACGCCCCGATCACCCTGCCGCAGATCAACCGGCGGGCGTTGACCCTGGCGGTGTCGCAGTCGGTGGACATCGGCACCCAGCTGACCAACGCCGGGGTGACGATCGTGCGCGGCCGCGGCGAACTCGTCGACAGCATCCCCGGGATGGCCCATCACCGGGTGAAGGTCACCACCGCCGAGGGGCAGTCCGGGGTGCTCAAGGCCGACGTGGTGCTGATCGCCACCGGCGCAAGCCCCCGCATCCTGCCCGCCGCGTTGCCCGACGGCGACCGGATCCTGACCTGGCGCCAGCTCTACAGCCTGCGGGACCTGCCCGAGCACCTGGTGATCGTCGGGTCCGGGGTCACCGGCGCGGAATTCTGCAACGCCTACACCGAGCTCGGCGTCGACGTGACCGTGGTGGCCAGCCGTGACCTGATCCTGCCGCACGAGGACGCCGACGCCGCCGCGGCGCTCGAGCAGGTCTTCGCCGAACGCGGGGTGACCCTGGTCAAGAACGGCCGGGCCGACTCGGTGGTCCGCACCGAGTCCGGGGTGCGGGTGACGCTGTCCGACGGCCGGGTGGTCGACGGCAGCCACGCGCTGATGAGCATCGGCTCCACCCCCAACACCGCCGGGCTGGGCCTGGACCGGGTCGGCATCGAGCTGGCGGCCAGCGGACACATCCCCGTGGACCGGGTGTCGCGGACCGTCGCCGCCGGCATCTACGCCGCCGGGGACTGCACCGGGCTGCTGCCGCTGGCCTCGGTCGCCGCCATGCAGGGCCGCATCGCCATGTACCACGCGCTGGGCGAGGGGGTCAGCCCGATTCGGTTGCGCACCGTCGCCACCGCCACCTTCACCCGGCCGGAGATCGCCGCGGTCGGGATCCCGCAGCGTTCCATCGACGACGGGTCGGTGCCCGCGCGGACGATCATGCTGCCGCTGACCACCAACGCCCGCGCCAAGATGAGCCTGCTGCGGCACGGCTTCATCAAGATCTTCTGCCGCCCGGCCACCGGTGTGGTGATCGGCGGGGTGGTGGTGGCCCCGATCGCCTCCGAGTTGATCCTGCCGATCGCACTGGCTGTGCAGAACCGGATCTCGGTGGCCGACCTCGCCCAGACGCTGTCGGTGTACCCGTCGCTGTCCGGGTCGATCATCGAAGCGGCTCGGCGCCTGATGGCGCACGACGATCTGGACTAACCTGTTCGTCGTACCAACAAGTAACAAGGGGTGCGACGGTGACTGACCCGCTTCCGAGCTCGGTGCTCGACCCGGCCCAGCGCAAGCAGAACTGGGACCGGCTGACGGGTGAACAGTTCGACGTCATCGTCATCGGCGGTGGTGTGGTCGGCGCCGGTGCCGCCCTGGATGCCGCCACCCGCGGCCTCAAGGTCGCCCTGGTCGAGGCCCGCGACCTGGCCTCGGGCACCTCCAGCCGCTCCTCGAAGATGTTCCACGGCGGTCTGCGCTACCTGGAGCAACTCGAGTTCGGGCTGGTCCGCGAGGCGCTGCACGAACGCGAACTGTCGCTGACCACGCTGGCGCCGCACCTGGTCAAACCGCTGCCGTTCCTGTTCCCGCTGACCCAGCGCTGGTGGGAACGCCCGTACGTGGCCGCCGGGATCTTCCTCTACGACCAGCTCGGCGGCGCGAAGTCGGTGCCCGCACAGAAGCACCTGTTCCGCGCGGGCGCGCTGCGGCTGGCCCCCGGGCTCAAGCGCAGTTCGCTGGTCGGCGGAATCCGGTATTTCGACACCGTTGTCGACGACGCCCGGCACACCATGACGGTGGCCCGCACCGCTGCGCACTACGGAGCCGTCGTCCGCACCTCCACCCAGGTGATCGGGATGCTGCGGGAAGGCGACCGGGTGGTCGGGGTCCGGGTGCGCGACTCGGAGGACGGTGCGGTCACCGAGGCGCGCGGACACGTCGTCATCAACGCCACCGGGGTGTGGACCGACGAGATTCAGGCCCTGTCGCACCAGCGCGGGCGGTTCCGGGTGCGGGCGTCCAAGGGTGTGCACATCGTGGTGCCGCGGGACCGGATCGTCAGCGAGGTGGCGATCATCCTGCGCACCGAGAAATCCGTGCTGTTCGTCATCCCGTGGGGGACGCACTGGATCATCGGCACCACCGACACCGACTGGAATTTGGACCTGGCGCACCCGGCGGCCACCAAGGCCGATATCGACTACATCCTGGGCCACGTCAACACCGTGCTGGCCACCCCGCTGACCCACGACGACATCGACGGGGTCTACGCCGGGTTGCGGCCGCTGCTGGCCGGGGAGAGCGACGAGACCTCCAAGCTGTCCCGCGAGCATGCGGTGGCGGTGTCGGCGCCCGGCCTGGTGGCCATCGCCGGCGGCAAGTACACCACCTACCGGGTGATGGCCGCCGACGCGATCGACATGGCCGCGCAGTTCGTGCCGACCCGGGTGGCCCCGTCGATCACCGAGAAGGTGCCGCTGCTGGGCGCCGACGGGTACTTCGCCCTGATCAACCAGACCCAGCATGTGGGCGAACCGTTCGGCCTGCACCCCTACCGAGTCCGGCACCTGCTGGACCGGTACGGCGCGCTGATCTCCGATGTGCTGGAGCTGGCGGCCGGCCGCCCGGAGCTGCTGGAGCCGATCACCGAGGCGCCGGTGTACCTCAAGGTGGAGGCCGCCTACGCCGCCGCCGCCGAGGGCGCTCTGCACCTGGAGGACATCCTGGCCCGCCGGATGCGGATCGCCATCGAGTACCCGCACCGCGGAATCGATTGCGCCCGTGAGGTTGCCGAGATCGTCGCTCCGATCCTCGGCTGGACCGACGCCGACGTCGACCGGGAGGTCGCCACCTACCTGGCGCGGGTGGAGGCCGAAGTGCTGTCCCAGACCCAGCCCGACGACGAGTCGGCCGACGCGCTGCGGGTCGCCGCACCGGAGGCCCGCGCGGAGATCCTCGAGCCGGTGCCGCTGCCGAACTCGTGACGCGACGGCGCCGGGTCGCGCCGCTGCCCGACCGCGACGGGGTGTCCGCGGCGCGGGTCCGGCTGCACGGCGGATGTGTGTACGACGAGCTGACCCGACGGTTCGGCGGCGAGGCGGGCGCGAAAGTCCTTTCCGGAGAGGTGCTTTCTTCCGACGGCACGGTGATTGCGGCCGACACCGTGCTGCCGGAGGGGGAGGTCGTCTACCTGTACCGGGAGCTGCCCGACGAGGTCGAGGTGCCGTTCGACCTCCCGGTACTCCACCGCGACGCGGACATCCTGGTGGTGGACAAGCCGCACTTTCTTGCCACCATGCCGCGCGGATCGCACGTCGTGCAGACGGCTCTGGTGCGCCTGCGGCGGGAGTTGGATCTGCCCGAGCTCTCACCCGCGCACCGGCTGGACCGGTTGACCGCGGGGGTGCTGCTGTTCACCGTGCGCCCCGAGATCCGGGGGGTGTATCAGACGCTGTTCGCCCGCGGCGAGGTGCGCAAGGTGTATCTGGCCCGCGCCGGTGTGGATCCGGCGGTGGACTTTCCGCTGACCCTGCGGTCGCGGATCATCAAGGAGCGCAGCCGGTTACAAGCATTCGAAGTGCCGGGGGAGCCCAACGCCGAGACATTCGCGGAGCACCTCGGCGACGGGCTCTACCGGCTGACCCCGCGTACTGGGCAGACCCACCAGCTGCGGGTGCACATGTCCTCGCTGGGTCTGCCGATCCTCGGGGATCCGTTGTACCCGGAGGTGATCGACGTCGCCCCCGACGACTTCTCCACGCCGCTGCAACTTTTGTCGCGCACACTGGAGTTCGACGACCCGCTGACCGGTGAGCGCCGTCGGTTCGTCAGCGGGCGGGTGTTGGACGGGGCCTCGCCGACGTCCGCATAAGTGGCGCGTTCATCGAGATCGACGCCATGGCTGTCCGTGCTCACTGAGATTCACGCCTTGGTTGTTCCGCAGCGTCCCAGGAGCTCGGGCGTCAATCTCGGCGGCGATCCGGTGGACGTGCGAAGCGCCGGCGAGGTGGGCGCACGATCAAATTGAGCGCGAACTGCGCGACGGGTCTGCGGCCGGGGCTCCCTGGATCCCGAAAATCCGCGCGGCATTGCCACCGAGAAACAGGCTCTGAGTCTCCGCATCGAAGTTCATCTCGTCGAGGCGCTCAAGGCAACGGGCGGGGGCCAGCATGGGCCAGTTCGTGCCGAACAGCACCCGGGTGCGGCCACGTCCGCGCATGTACTCGACCAATGCCGTTGGCAGTCGATGCACCGCATAGGCGGAGGTGTCGACATAGAAGTTCGGATACTTGTCGGCGAGTGAAATCACCTCGTTGATCCACGGATAGCCGACGTGGCCGCCGACCACCACCAGATCGGGAAACTCGAGCAGCACGGTGTCGAGGTACGGGATCGGCCGACCAGGTTCGGAAGGACACAATGGTCCGGTGTGACCGATTTGGGTGCAGAAGGGGAGGCCCAGTTCGACGCATTCGGCGTACAGCGGGTAGTACCGCCGATCGTCAGGCGGCAGGTTCCACAGCCAGGGAACGATTCGCAGAGCAACCACGCCCAAATCGGCCGCTCGACGTAGTTCCCTCAGCGCGGCGACGGGTTGTCGTAGATCCACGGCCGCGACGCCGACAAAGCGGTCTGGATGACGGGGCCACAAGCTCTGCGACGTCGTCGTTGGTAATCAACATGCCGTGCGGGCTCGACCACGCGCACATTAAAGCCCGCTCGATGGCGGCGTCATCCATCGCCTTCAACGTGGCGTCTACGGGCAGAGCGCCCAGGCCGTCCTGGCGGGTCCAGCGCAGCAGGGTGGCCAGCCAAGGCTGGTTCATGAACATTTCGTTCGGCTGCTGCGCCCACGCGTCGATAGTCGGTGTCATCTATCGCTCTAGCCGCAGTTCGACCATCGGCAACGGGATGTCGGTGTCGCCGATTGGCTGGCCAAGTGTCTCTTCGACAACATGCCTGAACTGATCCCAGTACCTGGGATGACGTGTCCTGAACGTGTCGAGAGCGCGGTCGGCAGCCGGTTGATCCAGCACCCGGGCAACGGCTGCCGCGGGCCGGTGGCTTTTGACCCACACCCTGGCGTTCGGGTTGGCGCAGATGTTCCGGAACCACTGGGCTTTCGTACCGAATCCCGAAGCTACGACGTAGGTGTCGACGCTCGGGTGGTCGACGACTTCCAGCACCACGTAGCGCAGTTGACCCGTCGTGCGGCCGACGTGCTCGAGCATCAGCATGCGAGAGCCCAGCAGCGCTCCGGCGCGAGCTCGGAAGAGCCAGATCGGGGCGCGGACTAGGCGTCGGTTTCGCAGCAGCCGAGCGCCGAGGTCGCCGATCGCCGTCATGGGTTTCTCCTTTTCCTCTGCGGTTTATCCGCGGACATCCTCTGCGGGTTTATCCGCGGACCCGAGTCCGTCGCTATATATGGTGAATACCTCAGCGGCCCAACGTTTCATACCGTCTGTCGACAACGGGTCGAAGCCCAACACCTCGGTCAGGCGGGGCCGCAGCGTCAGCATCGCCAGGTCGTTGGCCAGCAGGACCGCGGAGCGCACCGCGGTATCCTGGCCGGGGGCGGCCACGCCGGCCTCGACCATCGCGTCCAGTCCGGACCTGCTGATCTCGAAGAGGCGGGCGAACACTGCCGAACCGACCGGGCTGCTGCCGGCCAGCAGTCGGCTCAGGTAGGCGGGCACAGGTGAATCAGACGGCAGGTGGGCGCCCAGGGCCTCAAGCAGGGCGGGCACGGCGGCCGGGCTGACGCCGTCTGGTTGCCGGGTAATCGCTGCGATCACCACTTCCAGAACCGTCACGACGTGATCGTCGACTGCCGCGACCAGGCCGTCTTTTGACCCGTAGTGCCGCACCAGCAGAGCCGGTGACACGGTGGCGGCCGCCGCGATATCACGCATCGTGACGGCGTCCGTTCCCCGTTCGGCGAACAGGCGGAGCGCTTCGTCGCGGATGCGGGCCCGTGCCGTCCGGTCGTCCCCGAGAGGTAAACGCATGTTTACCAATGTAAACATTTGTTTAGTCATCTGCAACTGTGCTGATTGGGGACGGCGCGGTGATCGCGGTGGATACCCTGTTGCCGGAGGGGAGCACGTCTTCCTGTACCGCGATCTGCCCGACGAGGTCGAGGTGCCGGGCGACATCCCGATCATCTACCGCGACGAGAAAATCCTGGTGGTGGACAAACCGCACTTTCTAGCCACCGTGCCCCGCGGATCACACGTCGTGCAGACCGCCGTGGTCCGGTTGCGCCGGGAGCTGTACCTGCCCGAGCTGTCGCCCGCGCACCGGCTGAACCGGTTGACCGCCGGGGTGCTGCTGTTCACCGTCCGCCCGGAGGTTCGCGGGGCGTATCAGACGCTGTTCGCCCGCGGCGAGGTGCGCAAGGTGTATCTGGCCCGCGCCGGGGTGGACTCCTCGCTGGTGTTTCCCTTGACGTTGCGTTCCCGGATCATCAAGGACCGCAGCCGGTTACCGGCTTTTGAAGTTTCCGGCGAGCCCAACACCGAGACGTTCGTGGAGCACCTCGGCGACGGGCTCTACCGGCTGACCCCGCGCACCGGGCGGACCCATCAGCTGCGGGTGCACATGGCGTCGCTGGGCCTGCCGATCCACGGGGATCCGTTGTACCCGGCGGTGACCGACGTGACTCCTGACGACTTCTCCACGCCGCTGCAGCTTCTGGCGCGCACACTGGAGTTTGACGATCCGCTCACCGGTAAATGCCGGCGGTTCCTGAGTCGCCGGAGCTCGGGGGAGGGAATGTCGTCAGCAGGAAAAGGTTGGTGGTCCCGGTGACGCTGGAACGCGTTCGACTGCAGCGCGAGCAGGAAACCATGCTCATGACGCTGTACTTGCATGCCCTGGATGCGCGCTCGCCGTACCCCATCCTGGGGGATCCGTACGCTGGCCCGCTGCTGGAGCGTATCGACTACGACTTCAGTCGCCTGGACAAACTGGCTGGCAACCTACCGGTGATCGTCAGCCGCGCCAAGGCCATTGACGATGTGGTGAAGTCATTTCTCGTCGCTCATCCCGACGCGGTTGTTCTGCATCTGGGCTGCGGGCTGGATAGTCGTGTGCTGCGTATCGATCCCGGGCCGGGGGTGAGGTGGTTCGAACTCGATCAGCAGCCGGTCATGGAGCTACGTCGCAGACTCGTCCCCGAGCGCGACGGCGTGAGCCTGCTGGCGGCGTCGGTGACCGACCCAGGATGGTGGTCGGCGGTGCCCGCCGGCCGTCCGACGCTGGTGGTGGGGGAAGGGCTGCTGATGTATCTGTCACCCAACGGCCTAAGGATGCTGATTGACGCCGCTCTCACGCACCGCGCCGTCGGTACCCAGATGCTCGTTTTCGATACGGTGGCGCCCTGGGTGCGGCGAATCAGTCAGTGGCAAAACAACTTCCGTGATGCAGGAACCAAATTCACTTCCACCACCAACGACCTCGACCTTGTGATCGGCCGGCATAAGGGCGTGGCGCTGGTGGACGAACAGTCTTTGGTGTCGCTGGCGCGAAACGCAACTGGCGGAGCGCTGGGCGCTGTCATCGGCGCTGTCGATGCGTTCGGCCCAGGCCGTCGTGCGATGGTGCTGCGGACCTACGCGGCACCGACCAGCACGTAGCCGGACGGCTCGGGCGTCGCCACTTTTGTCGTCATGAATGACTGATGGTCACCTGTCGGTCGGCTCGACGAACCGAGGTCGCTGGACGTCAAACTGCCGCGTTTGCACAGCTCAGACAGTTGTCGGACCTCGGTTTTATCATGGGTACATGAGTTCGAATGAAGGGTTGCCGACCCCCGAGGAGCCTCCGGGGAACCCGAAGGACGAGCGGCTGCGTGTGCTGTTCGCCCAGCTCGGCGAGCTGTGTGGGCAGCGCAATGCCCTCGACGGGCAGATTGTGGATATCGTCGCCGAGATCGACCACGACGGACTGTGGGGCTCCACCGGCGCGCGGTCGGTGGCCGGGTTGGTGGCTTGGAAAACCGGCAGCACCACCGCGAATGCCGTCGCGATCACCGCCATCGCGCATCGGGTCGATGAGTTCCCCCAGTGCACTCGGGCGCTGCGCGACGGGCAACTGTCGCTCGATCAGGTCGGGGTCATCGCCGCCCACGCCGGCAAAGGCTCTGATGCCCACTATGCCCAACTTGCCTCGGTCGCCACCGTTGCCCAGTTGCGCACCGCCGTGAGACTGGAGCCCCGTCCCGATACCGGACCCAAACCCGGCCCGGCACCGGGGATCAGCAAGATCGGTGGCGACGATGTCGATACCTGGCGGATCCGACTGCCGCATATCGAGTCCGCGAAGTTCGCCGCCGCCCTCGCCTCGCACCGCGACGCCCTGCTCGCGCAGTGGTCTCATGATCATCCGGGGCATGATCCGCACGACCACGAGGGGCATCGCCACCGCACCCCGGCTCACGGTGAACACGACGGTGATCGGCCGCCGGCCCTGCCCGACAGCCACGCACCGGTGCCGACCACCCTGGATGCGTTCCTGCGGCTGATCCAGAACAGTTGGGACGCCGAATCCACCGCCCGCCCGCATGGCCAGCACACCACCGTCGTCGTCCACCTCGACGCAGACGCCAAGATCGCCAACTTGCACTTGGGTCCGCTGCTTTCGGATGCCGATCGCCAATACCTGACCTGCGAGGCAACCTGTGAGGTGTGGTTTCACCGCGACGGCACCCTCATCGGCGCCGGACACCGCACCCGCACCGTCAACCGCCGGCTGCGCCGCGCCCTGGAACACCGCGACCGCACTTGCGTGGTGCCCGGCTGCGGCGCTACCCGGGGCCTGCACGCACATCATCTGATCCACTGGGAAAGCGGCGGCCCCACCGAACTGTGGAACCTGGTACTCGTGTGCCCCTACCACCACCGGCTGCACCACAAAGGCGTAATCACCATCACCGGCCCCGCCGACCGCCTCAAAGTCACCGACGCCGACGGCGAAGAACTACTCCCGGGATCGCTGGCCCACCCGCCCCAGAACCCGCCCCCGGCCGTCGCACACTACCCCGGGCCGACCGGCGAACGTGCTAACTGGTGGTGGTACAACCCATTCCAACCTCAGCCGCCACCGGCGGCCTGACCGAAGTGGGTTCCAAGCCAGTCCGTATCTCGGAGGTTGGCTCCAGATCTCAGGGATTGGCCCCCGTAGAACCGTCGTCCCGATGCCCCTGCATCCCATCACCATCCGATGTCAGTAAATGGCTTTCGCGGGCCACTTGGTCAGCGCGCCCAATGAAACGGAGAATGGCTTCGTCTACTTCAGGGGCGAACTCTGCGGCCACGGAATGCGACGCAGCCGGCCATATTTCGACCTCGCCGGCCATCAGGTGTTGACGCGCGCGGGTCGCTGCCCCGTGCGCGTCGTGATACCTGCTGCGCCCGCTGAGGATCACAAGTGTCGGGACAGTCACGGATTTGAGCTCGGCGTCACTTGGGCAGCTGGGTGCAGGACTCGAGCCCAGTCCCCGAAATTCGTGAGCGCCGGCCACGATCAGGTCGACGATCGCATGCATGGGGTTATCCTCCGGGGGGGTTCCCGAGTGCCCACGCCATAGCCCGGCGGGCCAGCCTCGTGGGCGTGACCGGGAGCAGCGCGACGAGGGTGAGTTTGAATTTTGTTCTGGGCCGGGCAAGTACATTCGCCGGTTCGATCAGCACACTCGTGGCGATACGTCCGGGTTTGTGAGCGCTCTGATTGAAAGCCAGCCAGCCGCCGTAGGAGCAGCCCGCGAGGTGCACGTGCCGAAGGTCGAGAGCGGTCAGGACATCATCGAGCCAGATTGCGCAGTCGTCCGGTGTCTGCAGGGGGCGTGTCTGCACGCTTGCCCCGGGTTGGCCGATCGTGTCGATGCAGTACACCGAGTGACGTGCCGCCAACTCTGCGACGTTGGGGGCCCACATCGCAGATGTCGCCCAGAATGCCGGCAGCAACACGATGGGCGCCGCGCGTTCGTGCCCGTGTTCATACACCCTGGTTGTTCCGAAACGCGTCGCTACGTCGTGGCTTCGGCGGGGAGTGGGACTCGCCGCCATCGCGGCCCGATACGCAGCGAAGTACGCCTCTTTGGATCCGGTATCGGGAAACGCGGCGATCCGCCCACGGTGCGCCACGGTATTCCCCGGCCTCGATGGGCTGCGCTACAACAGCCGGTTCGCCGGCGGCATGTGCCAAGGTGGAAGGATGAAACGGTCGTCTCGGGTCGCGTTCCTGGTTGCCGTGCTGCTTGCCGCAGTGCTGTGGCCTGCCAATATCGAATCGGCGCATGCGGCCGAGGCGGAGCCGGTCGGGGACGTCATCTCCATCGGCAGTCCGGACGCGCCGCAGCACGTCGAGCTGTATCTCGATCCGTTGTGCCCGTACAGCGGGCAGATGGTTCGCGGGCAGGGGGCGGCCATCGGTCAGCGCATTGAATCCGGCCGACTCCGGGTCGACCTACGCCTTGTCGCCTTCCTCGACAAGTACTCGGCCAGTACCGACTACGACCGGCGCGCGATCGACGCGGCCTTCACAGTCGCCGACCAATCACGCACCAGCGCCACCATCTGGGGGTTCATCGAGCAGATCTATGCCGCCGATCAGCAGCCCAAAGAGGGTGGCGCAACGGATCTGACCAATGACCAGCTCGCCACACTGGCCGATCGCGTCGGCGCACCACAGTCCGCACAGGACATGATCAGGGATGGGTCGCCGTCGTCATTCGACCCCGGCGCGATCGCCGCGCACAATCTCGATTTGCTCAAGCAGTTTCCGGAACCCGGTGTGCCGCTGGTGGTTATCGCCGGCAAGCCGCTCGACGGCAACTCCGATTGGCTGACCGGACTCGGGTGATTCAGCGCTTCAGCGCTGACAGGATCCGCACCAGAAGGCGATTCGCCGGCCGACGGTGGCGGTCAGGATCGCGGTGCCGCAGCGGCGGCACGGCAGCCCGGCGCGGCCGTACACCCACAGTTCCCGGCCGCGGTGAGTATCGCCGGTGGTGACCCGGATCGAGCGGGACAGGTTGGCCGACAACATCTGCCGGGCCCGGGCTACCAACCGTGCAAGATCGGGCACGGCCGAGACCGGGGAATCCGGGGCGATGCCGGTGACGAAACACAGCTCGTTGGCGTACACGTTGCCGATCCCGGCGAGATTGCGTTGATCGAGCAGCGCGACGGCCAGTGGCCGGTCCGGGTCGGTGAGCAGGTTGGTGACGGCGAGCTCGGCGTCCCAGTCCGCACCGAGCAGGTCCGGGCCCAGATGCGCGACGGACTCCATGTCCTGCCCGCGATCCAGCACCTCCAGCAGTCCCAGGTCGATACCGGTGGCGCGGGTGTCGGCGGTGGCCAGCACCGCCCGGATCCGGTGCGGCGCCACCCGCGCGGCGCCCAGGCGCCACGCGCCCTCCATCGACAGGTGTGAGTGGATGCTCGCGCCGCCGACCCGGATGAACAGGTGCTTGCCGCGGGCGATCACCTCCTCGACGGTGCCGCCGGTCAGGTCCACGGTCGCGAAACTCGGCACCCGGATATCGCAGCGGGTCAATGTCTTTCCGGCCAGCGCCCGATCCAGGGCGGTGGCGGTGCGCCGCACGGTGTCCCCTTCGGGCACGGTTCAGCCCCGCAGCCGCAGGCCGCGCGGGGTGCGGGCGAATCCGGCGTCGACCAGTGCCGCCGCACTCGCATCGCGGTGGGCGTCCAGCGCCGGGACACCGTCGATGCGCTCCACCAGCAGGGGACTAACCCGGCCGTCGCGCACCGACGCCACCAGTGCCTCCGCGGCGACGGTCAACGCCGCGGGTCCGGCGCCGAAACTCAGCAGCGACTTGCCGCCGCGCTCCAGGAACCACACCAGCTCCCCGTCGACGAGCACCACCAGCGCCCCGGCGCGACGGCCCGGCCGGTGGCCGGATTCCCCGTCGGCACCCGGACGGGACGGCCAGCCCAGCGCCGCGCCGTAGGCATTGGCCGGATCTGCCGCCGCCAGCACCAGCCCCACCGGCGGGTCCGCTCGGGCCTCCAGCGGATCGGCGAAGCTGCGCAGCCGGTCGACGGTGGCCGACGACGAGAACTGCGCGCCGCCGAGAGACTCCACGAAGTAACCGCGCTGGCAGCGGCCGGCCTCCTCCAGGGCCGTCAGCACCTTGTATGCCATGGCGAATCCGCCCGGAATGTCCTCGGCGGCAACCGCTCCGCGGGTCAGCACCCCGTGGCGGGCCAACAGCAGATCGGCCTGCATCGATGCGCGCACGGTGGCGTCGGCCTCCGGCTCGGGCAGCAGGGACCAGCGCCCGGCCACCGTCGGATCGACCGGACGGTTGTGCGGGCCGGCGAGCCCGAATCGGCCGGGCCGCGGCGGGCGGCGGTACCCGGCCGGTTGGCTCGCAGTGGTGCGGGGCTTGCGGCCGGGGCCGGCCAGGTGCGCGCGGACCGGGGCGAAGGTGTCCCCGGTGACCCGGCCCGACCAGATCAGCTGCCAGAGTGCTTCTTTGGTGTCCGCCGCCGTCATACCCGCGTGCAGTTGCCGGAAGAAATAGCCGCCGCCACCGGAGAGCGTCGCCAGGATCTCCCGGTGGGCCGGGCCGAGTTCGATCTCGGCGGGTGCGGCCAGGGTCACCGGCGCGGTGTCGGCCAGATGGAAGACCACCCAGCCGTCGTTGCCGGGCAGCGCACCGGCGCCCGACCACAGCACCTCCCCGGATGCCAGCAACTCGTCGAGCATGCCCGGGGTGTAGTCGGTCACCCGCGAGGCCAGGATCAGCGGCTCGACGGCCGAAGCCGGTAGCGCCACCCCGGATAGCTGCTCGATCACCGACATCAGCCCGTCGACACCCGAGGTCGCCCCCACCTGCTGCCAGGCGGGCAGGAACCGGGCGTAGGCGGCGGTGGAGACCGGTTCGATCTGGGCCCGCAGCGCGGCCAGCGAGCGCCGGCGCAGGACTCGCAGCACCCCGGCGTCGCACCACTGCTCGGCACCCGGGGAATCGGTCGGTGCATCGGTGAACTCGCCGCGCACCAGCTTGCCGTCGACGGCCAGCCGGGACAGCACGTCGGCGGCCACCCGCAGCCCGAGTCCGAACCGGGCGGCGGCCTCGGCGGTGCAGAACGGGCCGCGGGTGCGGGCGAAGCGGCCCAGCAGCTCGCCGAGCGGATCGGCGACCGGGTCGGTGAAACCGGCCGGCACACCGGGCGGGACGGCCACCCCGACGCCGTCGCGCAGCCGGCCGATGTCCTCGATCGCCGTCCACCACCGGGTACCGGCGTAGTTCACCGCCAGAATGCGCCGGGCGCTCTGCAGTTCGTCGAGCCAATCCCTGGGGTCTGTCTCGCAGCGGGCCTCGATCTCGTCGGTGGTGAGCGGGCCGAGTACCCGCAGCAGGTCCGCGACTCCCTCGGCGTCGCGGCCGGCGCGCTCCGGTGTCAGGTGCTGCAGGGCGGCGCCGGTGGCGGCGATGACGTCGGCATCGAGCAGTTCCCGTAGCTCCACCCGGCCGAGCAACTCGGCCAGCAGCGTGGTGTCCAGCGCCAGGGCCGCCGCCCGCCGTTCGGCGAGCGGACTGTCGCCCTCGTACATGAACGCCCCGACATAGCCGAACAGCAGCGCCGCGGCGAACGGCGACGGGCTTTCCGTGCCGACCTCGGCGACCCGAACGCGGCGGGTGGCGATGCCGCGCATCAGTTCGACGAGGGCGGGCACGTCGTAGACGTCCTGCAGACATTCGCGCACGGTCTCCAGCACGATGGGGAAATCCGGGTAGCGCCGTGCCACGTCGAGCAACTGCGCGGCGCGCTGGCGCTGATACCACAGCGGCGACCGCTTGCCCGGACTGCGCCGGGGCAGTAGCAGCGCGCGGGCCGCGCATTCCCGGAACCGGGCGGCGAACAGCGCCGATCCGCCGACCTCAGCGGTCACCAGGGACTCGATCTCGTCGGCATCGAAGAGGAAAAGCTCTGCGCCGGGCGGGTTTTCCTGCGCGGTGTCGGGCAGCCGGACGATGATGCCGTCGTCGGAGGCCGTCGGCTTCTCGTCGATGCCGTACTGCTCGACGATCCGTCGGCCGACGGCCAGGGCGAGCGGACCGTGCACCCCCAGGCCGTAGGGGGAGTGCAGGATGATTCGCCAGTCGCCGAGCTCGTCGCGGAACCGCTCGATTACCAGGGTGCGGTCGCCGGGCACCAGTCCGGTGGCCGCGCGCTGCTCATCGAGCAGCCGACGGAGGTTTTCGGCCGCGTAGGCGTCGAAACCCAGTGCCGCGCACCGGGCGGCGAAATCCTCGTCGTCGAGAGCGGACATCTCGGTGACGAACGCGCCGATCGCGGCACCGAGTTCGGCGGGCCGACCGACGTTGTCGCCCCGCCAGAACGGCAGCCGTGCAGGTTCCCCGGGGGCGGGTACCACCAGCACCCGGTCGTGGGTGATCTCGGTGATCCGCCAGCTGGTGGCGCCCAGCGAGATGACATCGCCGGGCCGGGACTCGTAGACCATCTCCTCATCGAGTTCGCCGACCCGGGAAGGCGTTTCACGTTCGGCCGAGGTGGCCAGGTACACCGTGAACAGGCCGCGATCGGGGATCGCGCCACCGGAGGTGACCGCCAGCCGCTGCGCTCCGGGCCGCCCGGTCAGCCTCCCGGCGTCGCGATCGTAGACGATGCGGGGCCGCAGCTCGGCGAATTCGGTGGACGGGTACTTGCCGCTGAGCAGATTCAGGGTGGCCTCGAAGGCGCTGCGCGGCAACGCCGCAAACGGTGCGCTGCGCCGCACGGTGTCGAACCAGTCGTCGGCGTCGATCGGTTCCAGCGCGCAGGCGGCGACGGTGTGCTGGGCGAGTACGTCCAGCGGGTTGGCCGGTACGTTCAGGGTCTCGATGGCGCCGGCGCGCATCCGCTGCACGGTGACCGCGCAGCCGATCAGGTCGTTGCGGAACTTGGGGAACAGGATGCCGCGGCTGATCTCGCCGACCTGGTGCCCGGCGCGGCCGATGCGTTGCAGGCCGCTGGCCACCGACGGCGGGGACTCCACCTGGATCACCAGATCGACGGTGCCCATGTCGATGCCGAGTTCCAGGCTGGAGGTGGCGACGACGGCGCGCAGGCTGCCGCGCTTGAGTGCCTCCTCGACCTCGGCGCGGGTCTCCTTGGACACCGACCCGTGGTGGGTGCGGGCCAGTACCGGTTCGGCGCCGTAGGTCTGGCCGCTGCCCAGGATCTGGGCCGGCGCGCCGCCGGGGACCGTCGGGTTGTAACCGCCCAACTCCACACCGCCGGTCCGCTCGGCGTGGATCTCGTTGATCCGGGCGGTGAGTCGCTCGGCCAGCCGCCGGGAGTTGGCGAAGACAATGCACGAGTTGTGCGACTCGATCAGGTCGACCATGCGCTGCTCGACGTCGGGCCAGATGGAGCCGCCTTCGAGATCTGTCATGTCGGGCACCGGGACGACGACGTCGAGGTCGAAGGTCTTGGCCGCCGGGGGAGCCACGATGCGGGCGGGCCGGGACCCGGCCAGGAACCGGGCCACCTCCTCGGGCGGTCGCACGGTGGCCGACAGCCCGATCCGTTGCGCCGGGTGCGCCAGCATCGCGTCCAGCCGTTCCAGCGACAGCGCCAGGTGCGAACCGCGCTTGGTGCCGGCGACGGCGTGCACCTCGTCGACGATGACGGTGGTGACCCCGGCGAGGGTGGCCCGGGCCGCCGAGGTCAGCATCAAAAACAGCGACTCCGGCGTGGTGATCAGGATGTCGGGCGGCCGGGTGATCAGTTCTCGTCGCCGCTGCGGCGGGGTATCGCCCGAGCGCACCCCGACGGTGATCTCCGGAGCCGGCAGTCCGTATCGCGCCGCGGTGCGGGCGATGCCGGCCAGCGGCGTGCGCAGGTTGCGCTCGACGTCGACGGCCAGGGCCTTGAGCGGCGAGATGTAGAGCACCCGGGTGCGCGGCTCCCCGGGCGCGGGTATGGGTTGCACCGACAGCGCGTCGATGGCCCACAGGAACGCCGCCAGCGTCTTACCTGAGCCGGTTGGCGCGATGACCAGCGTGTTCTCGCCGTCGGCGATGGACTCCCAGGCCTGTGCCTGCGCCGCGGTCGGCGCCGGGAACGTCCCGGTGAACCATTCTCGGGTCAGCGGGGAGAACCGCGCCAACGGGTCGGGAGAGCCGGTCATCCCAGGATGGCTATTCCTGCGTCGGCGCCTTGGGCGCGGTCTTGGCGGGTGCTTTCTTGGCTGCCGTCTTCTTTGCCGGAGCCTTCTTTGCCGGAGCCTTCTTGGCGGGCGTCGTCGCGGCGGCCTTGGTGGGCGCGGGCTTGGTCCGGGCGGCCTGCACCTGCTCCAGCAGTTCCTCGACCTGCTCCTCGGCGTGCTGGGCCTCGGCCTCGGCGGCCTCGACCCGATTGGCCAGGGTCCGGGTGGTCACCAGGTGCCCGACGCCGACGGCGACCGCCACCGGCCAGTCGATGACCTCGAAAACGGCCAGCGCCCCCAGGGCGCCGTAGAACGCGAGCTGCTTGGGGGAGGGCACCGCCACCCGTCCGACCAGCGGAAGCTGAATGGAGAACCGCTCGGCCTGCTGCACCAGCTTGCTGATGTCGCGATGCTCGTCGACAAACGATCGCGTCGAGTCCAACATGTTTATCTCCGTTCAGTCACGTAGTACTGACTTTTTACCGTCTCTTCGGTTAGGCTGCCCTGATGAGCGAGCTCGCGGGGGCGATGAGCCCGGACACCCTGCTTTCCACCGGCGTGCGACTGCTCACTCCGCCGATCCGTGAGCTGTACGCACTGCTGGTCCGCGCGGGCGTCCTCGTCATCGACGACTGAACCCGACAGTCACACCTGCCGCGCGCCACGGTAGTGCCGGCCCACGCGGCTGCATGCACTACAGATCCTCGATGATGTCCGTCACGATATCCGGGACCGTCTCTTGCACGAAATCCTCGGCCGACTGCTCGGCCGGCGATTCGTCCGCCTCCTCTTCGGCCTGCCGGCGCCGCTCGGCCCGCTCGACATCCTCCGGGTCGTCGTCCCCGCGGTCCTGGCCGGTGGCACCCATCATGGCGTCGCCGGCGGACCCCAATTTGTCGCCGAGCCACTCGCCGACCTGCTCGACCGCGCCCGGAGCCACCTTGGCGAACGCGGTGGCGCCGGCGGCGGCCAGCGCCGCCTGACCCCAGCCGACCGGGCCCAGCGGCGTGCAGCCGAACAGGTTGCTCACGCCCGGGATGGTGATCACCCCGGCCATCACTACGAACGTACCGGCACTGGTGGCCACCACCAGCGGGCCGTGCGACTCGCTCAAGATGGAGAACAGCTGGGTCAACACCAGGCCCGCTAGGCCGACGGTGGCCGCCCGCTCCGGGCGCCCGGTCATCCGGCCCAGCGCCCAGGCGCCGGTCGCGCCGATTGTCGTCGACACCCCGTGCAGATAGATCGACCGCCACAGCGCCGCCTCGTCGAAATCGGCCAGCCCGTTGCCCAGCTGCGGGCTGACCGCCAGGGCGGCGGCCGGTAGCGCGTCGGTGAGCATGTTGATCAGCAGGATCTGCCGCGCCGAGAGCGCCGGATGCCCGGTCAGCATGCTGGTGATCAGCGCGAAGCTGACCTCGCCCAGGTTGTGGCCGACCAGCATCGACACCGCGGCCTGCACCCGGCGCCACAGCTGATGCCCCTCGTCGATGGCATCGACCAGCGCGCCGATCTGACCGTCGAGCAGCAGCACGTCGGCCGCTGTCCGGGCGGTGTCGCTGCCGCTGGCGACCAGGCCGACACCGACGGTCGCGGCCCGGATCGCGGCGGCGTCGTTCGCGCCGTCGCCGACCATCGCGGTGACCAGGTCGGCGGCCTCCAGGGCCTGCACCACCTGCACCTTGTGTTCCGGCGCCATCCGGGCGAACACCTGGGCGCGCTTGACGGCCTCGATCCGGCCGTCGGCGGTCAGCAGCTCCCACTCGGTGCCGGTCATCAGCTCGGCGTCGGACACGGTCAGCCCCAGATCGTTGGCGATGACCTTCGCGGTGACCGGATGGTCACCGGTGATCAGCCGAACACCGATCCCGCGGGCCTGCAGTTCCTCCAGCAGCGGGCGGGCCGACGGCCGCGGGGTGTCGGCGATGCCGATCACGCCGATCGGGATCAGTTCGGCCGTGCACAGCTCGGCCAGCTTGGCCGAATCGGCCGCGGCAGCCTTCACCTGCGCGTCGGTCAGGTAGCGATCGGCCACGGCGATGACACGCAGGCCGGCGGCCGCCATCTCCTCGATCAGCGGCGTCAGCGGGTCGCGGGCGACGCCGAGCGCGCCGATGATGGCCTCCGGTGCCCCCTTGACCGACAGCCGGTTGCCGACGATCGCCGCGGCGAACGGACGGTCGGACTGGAACGGCAGGTGCACGTCGACGTCGGTGATGGTCATGCCAAGCTCGGCGGCCTTGAGCCGGATCGCCTCATCGGTGGCGTGGTCGATGCGCTTGCCGGTGCGCGGCAGCACGGTGTCGGCGGCGGCGGCCAGCACGTCGGCCTGCTCGACGCCGTTGACGCCGCGGATGGCGGTGACCTGCAGCCGGTTCTCGCTCAGCGTGCCGGTCTTGTCGAAGCACACCACGTCCAGACGGGCGAACGCCTCGATCGCCCGTGGATTGCGGATCAGCACCTCGCTCTCGGTGAGCCGGCGGGCCGCGGACAGCTGGGCCAGCGTCACCACCAGCGGCAGGCCTTCGGGTACCGCGGCGACGCCGATCGCCACCCCGGAGGCGGCGGCCTGGCGGATCGGGTTGCCGCGCAGCAGGGACAGCAGCCCGACGGCACCGCCGCCGGCGATGCTCCACGGCAGCGCCTTGTTGGTGATGTGGGTGAGCTGCGCCTGCAGGCCGACCTTGCGGGCCTTGCGGGCCTGCATCGCCGATGCCCGGTTCATCTGGGTGGTGGCGCCGGTGGCGGTGACGATGGCGGTGACCCGGCCGGTGACCAGCGTGGTGCCGGCGAACACCATGCCGGAGCGTTCGGCCAGCGGGGCGCCCGGGGTGGCGTCGACGGACTTGCTGACCGGCAGTGATTCGCCGGTCAGCGTGGACTCGTCGGCCTCGGCGGATTCGGCGGCCACGATCCGGCCGTCGGCGGGGATCACCTCGCCGGAGACCACCAGGAACAGGTCACCGAGCTCGAGGCGGCCGGCCGACAACATCTCGAAGTCGCGTTCGCCGATGGCGCCGAGCAGCCGGCGGGCCTGCGGTTCCTGCACCGCCAGCAGCTCGCCGAGCACGTGCTCGGCGTGCACGGACTGCTGCGCGGAGATGGACGTGTTCAGCAGCAGCACCCCGGCGACCATCGCCGCGTCCAGCGGGGAACCCAGCAGCGCGGTGGCGGCCGCGCCGGTCGCCAGGATCGGGGTGATCGGGTCGTCGAGGTCCTCGCGGATCGCCGCGACCATGTCGCCGGCCCAGCTCCACACGGAGCCGACGGCGTCGGCGACCGGATGCAGCGGGGTGAGCGCGCCGGCCATCCCACCGGCCTGGTCCGCGGCGATGTGCACCGGGTGCTCGGGGCGCGGAAGCAGCCGGGCGACCTCGTCGACGGGTAGCGCATACCAGTCGTGGCCGGACTCCGGGTGCGGCAGCGGAGCGTCGAACACCTTGGCGCCGAGCCGGTACCCGGTCCACAGTGCGGCCAGTGCGGACAGGTTCACCGACCCGGGGCCGCTGCCCGGCACGTCGGGGATCAGCATCAGGGCGCCGAGCACAGACGCCGAGGCCGACGCCTGCACGCCGCGCTGGGCCGCCAGGCTTGCGGCCGGCAGGGCATGGATGAACCGCCAGGCCGCGGCCAGGTCGGGCAGCAGCAGGTCCGCGCCCCACGGCGGCGGGCCGTCGGTGCGCCACAGCCCGACGGTGACCTCGGCGGCCCGGGCCGCCAGGTCGGCGGAGGCGGTCAGCACCGCGACCCGGCGCCCGGCGTCGCGCAGCGCCGTCAGCGCGTCGGCCAGCGACTCGTCAACCGATCCGGTGCGCGCGGTCAGCTCGTCGAACCCCTGGCCCAGTGAGCGCAGGCCGTCGTCGTCGAGGGTGATCACCCGCAGCCCGACCCGGCGGGCCTCGGTGACCAGCGCCGACGCCAATGGGTCGCGCAGCGCACTGACCAGGGCCTGCCCGCCGCGGCCGGCGCCGGGGATCGCGGACAGCTTGTGCCAGCCCGGGGTCAGCGTGCCGTCGGCCAGCGCGGCGCGGGCGGCTTCCCAGGCCTTCGCCCGCCGGGCCGGGGTGACGCCGTCGATCAGCGTGATGGACAGCTCGTCGGTGTAGAGCACCCGCGGGTCGATCAGCAGGGTGTCGATCACGTCGAGTCGGCGCAGCACCGCCGGGCGCAGGATCAGCGCGCCGTGGCGGCCGGTGAGGCGGCGGCCCAGCGAGATGGCGAACGCCTCCCGGGTGGACCGGATCGGCCTGGGGATGGCGGTCAGCGCCGCGGCGCCGGCCAAGTCGCTGTCGCGGGTGTAGGCGCCGAGCCCGAGGGCGGCCCCCAGCCCGACGGCGGCCGCCCGGTCGGCGTAGCGGTCGCCGATGCCGCGGGCCGTCGCGTCGGGGTCGCGCGGTGCGGTCGGCACCGTCGAGGGCGACACGAACGCCTCGGTGGCCAGCCGCTCCTCGGCACGTTCCCAGCTGCGCCGTCCGGTGACCGCCTCGGCCGCCAGCATCCAGCGAGTGACGGCCTCGTTGGCCAGTCCGGCCACCGACAAGGTCAGACTGCCGGTGACGGTGGACGTCAGCGCCATGGCGAGTTCGGTGCCGTCGGGCCCCAGGTGCGCCTGGATCCGGTGGCGTACCGTCGGCGAGGCGCCGGCCAGCGCGAAGGGTGCGGCGACCGCGCGGGTCAGGCCCATGGCGCGCAGCGCCGCGCCGGCGGTGCCGATACCGAGACCGACCGTCGAGACGTAAGCGGCCAGCAGTCGGGCGGCCAGCGCCGCGTCGTCACCGGGCAGGGTGGTCGGCAGTTGCCGCTGCGGGGTGCCGACCGCGAACTCCTCGGCCTCGGCCACGATCCCGGCCAGCGCGCGGGCATCGGGTCCGTCCCCGGCGACGGTGACGACGACGCGGGAGGTGGCCTCGTTGATGACGGCCTCGCGGACCCCGGGTGTCTCCTTGAGGAAGATCAGCACCTCGGCGGCGATCCGCTCGTCGTCCGGCCCGTTCAGGCCGCGGACCTCGACCCAGCGACGGTCGCCGCGGGAACTGGTGCGCCGCACCGGGGGACCGGACAGCGCCTCGACCACCATCCCGGCGGCGTCGGAGGCCAGCGCGGTGATCCCGGGAACCGGGGCCAGCGCGACGTCGACAACGGCGCCGGCGACATTGCGGCCGGTGCGCAGGGCCGCTTCTCCGCCGAGCAGGGCGACGCCGGTTGCGAGCTGGGCCATCCGCAGCGGGGTGGACAGGAGTCCCATGTGATTGTCGTCCTTCTATGCGACCCCGGGCGGCTGGGCGCGCGGTCCCGGTGGAGTCGCCAACATCCTATTCGCTGTGGCGCCGGGGCCACGATTCACGGTCGGCGCCTGCCCAGCGTCAGCCAGGACCGGCGCGGGCTCGCCGCGCGGACCTCCCGGATCTGCGGGAAGTGCGCGGCCACGGCTTCCCGGACCAGGTCGTCGAGGGTCTTGTGGCCCAGCGCGCAGCCGTTGCAGGCGCCGCCCATCGCGACCGTCAGTACACCGTCGCGCACGGATTCGACGGTGATGTCGCCGCCGTGGCTGGCCGCGACCGGGGTGACCTCGCGGCGGATCAGCTCGGCGATGCGTTCGGTGAGCTGATCCGCGGTGAGTTCGGGGCACGCGGGCACCTCGCGCAGCGCCGCGAACAGGGTGGACCGGACCAGCGGTCCGGCGTCGTCCCAGGTGCGCCCCTCGGCCAGCCAGGTGCGGATCTCCCCGGCGCCGATCTCC
Organism: Mycolicibacterium insubricum; assembly: GCF_010731615.1. Taxonomy (NCBI): domain Bacteria; kingdom Bacillati; phylum Actinomycetota; class Actinomycetes; order Mycobacteriales; family Mycobacteriaceae; genus Mycobacterium; species Mycolicibacterium insubricum. The sequence continues at coordinate 1,615,510 of NZ_AP022618.1, forward strand.
GCCCGCTCCAGCACGCCGTCGGCGACCAACCCGTCCAGGGCGGGCAGCTCGGCGGGCAGCGCGGTCGCGGTGATCCAACGCAGCATCCGGGGATCCGCCGACGACCTCGGGTGCAGGGCGGTCATCCGGTCAGTGCTAGCGCGATGTGTCGCGCCACGAAGGCGGCCACCCAGGCCAGCACCATCATGTAGCTCCACGCCACGATCGGCCAGCGCCAGGAGTTGGTCTCGCGGCGGATGGTGGCCACCGTCGACATGCACAGCAAGGCGTAGGCGAAGAAGATCAGCAGTGCCACCGTCGTCCCGGCGGTGAACAGATGCTCGCCGCCCGGCCAGGTGGCGGCCTGCAGCGCCGCCGACGGGTCCTCGGCGTCGGCGGCGAAGATCTGGGCCATGGTGGAGACGAACACCTCGCGGGCGGCCATCGCGCCGATCAGGCCGACGACGATGCGCCAGTCGAAACCCAGCGGGTCGAAAATCGGTTGCAACAGTCTGCCCAGGCTCGCGCCGAAGGAGTGGTCCAGCACGTAGGAGGCGGCGTCCTCCTCGCTCATTCCGGCGATCTCGCCGGTACGGGTCGGCAGGTTCAGCAGGAACCACAGCACGATGGAGGTGGCCAGGATGATGGTGCCGGCGCGGCGCAGGAACGCCCGGGTGGAGTCCCACAGGGTGAACAGCACGGATTTCACGGCCGGGAACCGGTACGGCGGCATCTCCATGTAGAACGGCAGCAGCTCACCGCCGAGCACCCGGGATTTGAACACCCACGCCGCCAGCATCGCCGAGACACCGCCGAGCACGTACATGCCGAACATCGCGGTGCCCTGCATGGAGAACGGGCCGACGCGTGACGCCGGGTCCACCAGCAGGCCGATCAGCAGGATGTACACCGGCAGTCGGGCCGAGCAGGTCATCAGCGGCGCGGCCATCGAGGTGGCGATCCGGTCCCGCGACGACGGCATGGTGCGGGTGGCCATGATGCCGGGCACCGCGCACGCCACCGAAGACAGCATGGCGACGAACGCGCGGCCTTCCAGACCGGTCAGCGCCATGATCCGGTCCACCAGGAACGCCGCCCGCGACATGTAGCCGACGTTCTCCATGATGGCGATCAGCAGGAACATCAGCACGATCTGCGGGATGAACACCAGCACCGCGCCGACACCGCCGATGATGCCGTTGGCCACCAGCCCGGACAGCATCGCGTTGTGAGTCACGTTGCTGATCGCGTCGCCGGCCTGGGTGCCGAGCCAACCGATCCCGGTTTCGACGAGGTCCTGCAGCGGTGCGGCGACGGTGAAGATGACCTGGAAGAACAGGAACATCACCACGAAGAAGATCAGCGTGCCGAAGATCGGGTGCAACAGCAGCTTGTCGATCTTCGCGCTGCGGGCGTCGGGTTCGGGCACCCGGTACTTCGCGGCGTCGAGCACCGAGGTGATCCAGGCGTTGAACTCGTCGTCGTCGCGCGGCGGCGCGACGGGCACCGTCGGCCAGTTCTGCGGTGCGGCCATCAGCTCGCGGACCGCGCCGAATCCCCTGCCGCGGCTGGCGACCACCCCGACGGCGGGGACGCCGAGCGCCGCGGAGAAGGCCGCGATGTCGATGTGCCCGCCGCGGGCGGAGAGCTCGTCGGTCATTGTCAGGATGACCATGGTCGGTTTGCCGATGGCCAGCACCTGGGCGACCAGCGACATCGACCGTTCCAGCACGGTGACGTCGACGACGACGGCCAGCGCATCGGGCGGCTCGATGCCGGCGATCTTGCCCTGCAACACATCGGCGACGATCTGCTCGTCGGGGCTGATCGGGTGCAGGCTGTAGGCCCCGGGCAGGTCCTCGATGCTGAACTGGACGGTCGGCGAACCGTCGTCGGGCTTGTAGCGACCGGTGCCGACGCTGCGGGTGACCGTCACCCCGGGGTAGTTGCCGGTCCGGGCGCGCATCCCGGTCAACTGGTTGTAGACGCTGGTCTTGCCGGCGTTGGGGCTGCCGACGAGCGCGATGCGGACCAGGCCGGGTGTCGGCTCGACGGGCGCGCCGGAGCCGTGGCAGGCGGTGGTGGTCATAGTTCGGTCACGGTGATGTGCCGGGCCTCGTGGTTGCGCAGGCACATGTCGTAACCCAGCAGTCGGTACATGATCGGATCGTTGAGCGGGGCGCGGCGCCGTGCTTCCACGATGTTGCCCGCACGGAAACCGAGGTTGCGCAGCCGCAGTGAGACATCCTTCGGAGCGTCCTCGGCATGGCCGAGGATCCGGGCGCGGCCACCCAGGGGGAGCTGTGCCAACGTGATCGGCACGGGCAGCGGGCTGTCTGACATCGTCGGCCTCTCGGAGCGTATCGAAACCACCCGGACAGCAGCCGGGGACGAAATGAGCTTAGCCTCTATAAACCAAGGTTAGCCTGCGCATCGGTCACCTGCGCCGGGGCCGAATGTCACCTCCGCGATGATGCGGCGCAGCCGGGGCAGATCGTCGCCGCCGACCAGGGTGCAGCCGTGGTGTTCGGCGAGCCGGTGGGCCGCCGGGGTGAACTCCTGATTGGACACCACCATGGTGCGGGCGCAGTCCTGCATGCCGGCGCCGGCGACGACTTCCTGCACGGCGGCCGGCCCGATCGGCCGGGAGTAGCGCTTGCACTGCACGGCCACCCGGTGCGGCCGGTCGCCGAGGATCAAATCGACGCCCCAGTCACCGGTCAGCGGCGTCATGATCGCCGGCACCCCGGCGGCGCGGGCCAGCCGCGCGACGTAGTCCTCGAAGTCGGTGCCGGACATCTCGGCGAACCGAGCGGCGGGGTCCTCGCGGGGATGCGGGGTACGCAGTCCCGCCAGGGCACCGGAACAAAACCGCACCACCGCCCCTGTCGTGAGGCTCACCGAGCGCACGACCAGCCGCAGTGCCGTGCGCGGGCGGGTGACGGCGGCCAGTACCGCGATCCCGGCCAGCACCGCGATCCCCGTCTGCGCCACCGTCGTCTGCACCGGGCCAGGCTACGACGGGGCACCGACACCGATTTGAGAGGACAAGATTTGAGAGGACAATGGGGTCATGCCCGACAACCTGGGTCGCGTCGACGACGACGTGCGCACCGCCGTGCGGTACGCGGCGCTGGTCGCGGTGATCGGGATCGGGTTCCTGGCGGCGGCGGCGCTGCTGACCGGCGACTGTCCGGCACCGGGGGAGTCCGTCGAGGCGACCGTCCGGTGCGCGGCGCCGGTGCGGCTGACGTTCGCCGCCGTCGGGCCGGTCATTCTCTTCGGCGGTGCGGTGGGTGCGTTCGTCCGCACCTACCGGCTGTGGCGTGCGGAGCGGACCTGGTGGGGCTGGCAGGGCGCAGGATGGTTCCTGCTGACCGTCACGCTGCTGGTGGCGACCATCGGGCTGCCGCTGCTGGCCGGCACCGGTTAGCCGCCGCAGTCCTCGTTCTTGCGCACCACGCCGACGGCGACGTAGGTCTTCGCGGTGACGGGTTTGCCGGCCTTGGGCAGCTGCGAGCACACCTTCCACATCTGGGCGGCGTACTGGTGCTGCGGGTAACCGGAGATGTTGATCGAATCCACCGAGATGGCGAAATCGCTGGTGAGCCCTTCGATCTCCTCGCGGGCCTGGTACAGCGTCTTGCCGGTCACGTCGGGCATCTCCACGGAGGCACCCGAGTCGGAGTCGGCAGCGGGGTCGGCGTGCACCGTGGCGACGAACGCCGCCGGCAGGCCGGTCAGCGCGATCAGCGCCGTCGCGGCCAGCGCCGCCGCCCGGATGGTTGCCCCCGTCATGGTGGGTCAATCTACCCGAGACCGGCTTTTGTTACAGCGGCCCGAGTTACAGCAGCCCGAGTGCGGCGACGGCGCTGCGCTCGCTCTGCAACTCGGCCACCGAGGCGTCGATGCGGCGCCGGGAGAACTCGTTGATCTCCAGGCCGTCCACCACCTGCCACGCGCCGTCGACCGACCGGCAGGGGAACGAGCTGACCAGTCCCTCCTCGACCCCGTACACCCCGGGGGACGGGAGGGCGACGGAGGTCCAGTTGCCGTCGGCGGTGCCGTGCACCCAGTCGTCGATGTGGTCGATGGCGCCGTTGGCCGCCGAGGCGGCCGAGCTGGCGCCGCGGGCCTCGATGATCGCGGTCCCGCGCTTGGCGACGGTCGGGATGAAATCCTGCGTCAGCCAATCGGTGTCCGCGGCGTAGTCGGCGCCGGAGCGGCCACCGACCTGGGCGTGGAAGATGTCCGGGTACTGGGTCGGGGAGTGGTTGCCCCAGATCGTCATCCGGGTGATGTCGGCGACGGCGACCCCGCTGTGCCGCGACATGGCCGCCACCGCGCGGTTGTGGTCCAGGCGGGTCAGCGCGGTGAAACGCTGCGGCGGGATGTCGCGCGCGTGGTGGGCGGTGACCATGGCGTTGGTATTGGCCGGGTTGCCGACCACCAGCACCCGGACATCGGGCCCGGCGCCCTCGTTGAGCGCGCGGCCGGCGGCGGCGAAGATCTCCGCGTTGGCGCCCAACAGGTCGGCGCGCTCCATGCCCTTGGTGCGCGGCTTGGCCCCGACCAGCAGTGCCACGTCGACGCCGTCGAACGCGCGCACCGGGTCGTCGTAGATGTCCAGACCGGCCAACAGCGGGAATGAGCAGTCGTCGAGCTCCATCACCACGCCCTCGGCGGCGCGCACGGCAGCGGGCAGCTCCAGCAGCCGCAACGCCACCGGGGTGTGGTGGCCGAGCATGGCGCCGGCGGCGATGCGGAACAGGGCCGCGTAGCCGATCTGGCCGGCGGCGCCGCTGACGGTGACGATCTGGGGTCGGGTCATGGTTTCCCTTGTGTGCTGATGGCCTGGGCGAATCTTCGGACGGCTGCTCGGGCGGCGGCTGCGGCGTCGTCGTGCCCGAGCCGGGCCCGCGTGCCGACGGCGCCGCTGGCCGGGTCGAGCGTGACCTCGGCCAGCATCTCGCCGGTCGTCGGCTCGCAGACCGCCCAGCTGTACCGTACGTCGGATTCCCAGTCGGCCGCGGCGCGAGCGACGTAGTCACCTACCAACGGCCCCGAATCGTCAACTCCCGTTAACTCGGCGAGCACCGGCCGGTCGTCCATCCGCTCGTCGGCGCGCAGCGCGCGCAGATACCACGCGCCCGCGTTGATCTCGACGGGTTCCAAGGCTGTTGGAGCTAGTCCTTGATCTCGGCGATGACGGTGCCCTGGGTGATGGCCGCGCCGGCCTCCACCGCGAGCCCGGTGATGGTGCCGTCCTTGTGCGCGGTGACCGGGTTCTCCATCTTCATGGCCTCCAGCACCACTACCAGGTCACCGGCGGAGACCTGCTGGCCCTCCTCGACGGCGACCTTGACGACGGTGCCCTGCATCGGTGCGGTCACCGAATCGCCGGACGCCTTCGCGCCACCGCCGGCGGCGCGCTTGCGGGCCTTGGGCTTGCGGCGCACCGCGCCGTGCGGCGCACCGCCACCGTTGGCGGCGACCAGATCGGCCGGCAACGACACTTCGAGGCGACGGCCGCCGACCTCGACGACGACGGTCTGCCGCGGCTCCGGCTCCTCCTCGTCGTTGGCGCCACCGCCGGTGAACGGCTCGATGGTGTTGTCCCACTCGGTTTCGATCCACCGGGTGTGTACGTCGAACTTCTCGCCGTCACCGATGAAGGCGGGGTCGGCGACCGCGGCGCGGTGGAACGGGATGACGGTCGCCAGGCCCTCGATGTTGAATTCGGCCAGCGCGCGCCGAGACCGGGCCAGCGCCTCGTCGCGGGTGGCGCCGGTGACGATCAGCTTGGCCAGCATGGAGTCGAACTGGCCGCCGACCACCGAACCGGACTCGACACCGGAATCCAGCCGGACGCCGGGACCCGACGGGGCGTCGAAGCGGGTGACCGGGCCGGGGGCGGGCAGGAAGCCGCGGCCGGCGTCCTCGCCGTTGATCCGGAACTCGAACGAGTGCCCGCGCGGGGTCGGGTCCTCGGTGATGTCCAGGGCCTCGCCGTTGGCGATCTTGAACTGCTGGCGCACCAGGTCGATGCCCGAGGTCTCCTCGGTCACCGGGTGTTCCACCTGCAGTCGGGTGTTGACCTCCAGGAAGCTGATCAGGCCGTCCTGGCCGACCAAGTACTCCACCGTGCCCGCGCCGTAGTAGCCGGCCTCCTTGCAGATCCGCTTGGCGGACTCGTGGATCTCCTTGCGCTGCGCCTCGGTCAGGAACGGTGCCGGGGCCTCCTCGACCAGCTTCTGGAAGCGGCGCTGCAGTGAGCAGTCGCGGGTACCGGCGACGACGACGTTGCCGTGCGTGTCGGCGATGACCTGCGCCTCGACGTGGCGCGGCTTGTCCAGGTAGCGCTCGACGAAGCACTCGCCGCGGCCGAAGGCGGCGACGGCCTCGCGGGTGGCCGACTCGAAGAGCTCGGGGATCTCCTCGATGGTGCGGGCGACCTTCATGCCGCGGCCACCGCCGCCGAACGCGGCCTTGATTGCGATCGGCACGCCGTACTCCTTGGCGAACGCGACGACCTCGTCGGCGTCCTTGACCGGGTCGGGGGTGCCGGGGACCAGCGGGGCCTGGGCGCGGGCGGCGATGTGCCGGGCGGTCACCTTGTCGCCGAGGTCGCGGATGGACTGCGGGCTCGGTCCGATCCAGATCAGCCCGGCGTCCAGGACCGCCTGGGCGAAGTCGGCATTCTCCGAGAGGAAGCCGTAACCGGGGTGGATGGCGTTGGCGCCGGACTTGGCGGCAGCGTCCAGCAGCTTGCCGAAGTCCAGATAGGACTCCGCCGAGGTCTGCCCGCCCAGGGCGAACGCCTCGTCGGCCAGTCGCACGTGCGGCGCGTCGGCGTCGGGTTCGGCGTAGACCGCAACGCTGGCCAGACCGGCGTCCTTGGCGGCGCGGATGACCCGCACGGCGATCTCTCCGCGGTTGGCTACCAGGACCTTGGAAATGGTCGCGTTGCCGGGCTTGGCCACTTGTGCCTCCTGATTGGCAGTTCTCTAAGAATCGTCTTTAGGAATCTATCGCGGGGAGTCTATTCGGCGCGACTTTTCGCCCGGCGAGCCGGTCGGGTTACCGGCGGGTCAGTTCTTAATTTCGGAGGCGACGTTTGATTCTGGTGAGCATCGCGGACATCCCGCGCAGGCGCAGGGGGCTGATCAGCGCCGCCAAGCCCAGGGCCGAGTAGAAGTCGTCGGGCACGGCCAGGATGGCGTCGGCGGACTGGCCGTCGAGACCGGTCGCCAGGATCGACGCGAACCCGCGGGTGGTGGGCGCCTCCGGCGGGGCGCTGAAGTACAACCGGACCCGCTGGCGGTCGTCGGCGTCGACGTGCAGGAACAGCGGCGACTGGCATTCGGGAACCGGCTCCATCGCCGCTTCCTCCAGCTCCTCGGGCAGCGGGGGCAGGTCGTTGGCGAACTCCAGCAGCAGGGCCAGCTTGTCCTGGCCGGTGACGTCGGCGAAATCGGCGACGACCTCGGCCAGCGGTGCGGGCATGGTCATCGGCTCAGGCGACGGTTCCGGGCGCCTCGCCCGAGACGATCGGCACCCGGACCACGTTGCCCCATTCGGTCCACGAGCCGTCGTAGTTGCGCACGCCGTCGACGCCGAGCAGATGCGTCAGCACGAACCAGGTGTGGCTGGACCGCTCACCGATGCGGCAGTAGGCGATGACCGGCTCGTCCGGATTGGCCAGCACGAAGTCGTAGACCTGCTCGAGGTCGGCCCGGGACCGGAACTTGCCGTTGTCGGCCGCGGCGCGCGACCACGGCACCGAGACCGCGGTCGGGATGTGGCCGCCGCGCAGCGCGCCTTCCTCCGGGTAGTCGGGCATGTGGGTGCGTTCGCCGGTGTACTCCTGCGGTGAGCGCACGTCGATGAGGGTGGTGTTGCCGAGTGCGGCCAGCACGTCGTCGCGGTAGGCGCGGATCGCGGCGTCGTTGCGGGTGACGACGGGGTAGCCGGTGGTGGTGCGCGACGGCACGTCCAGGGCGGTTTCCCGGCCGTCGGAGATCCACAGGTCGCGGCCGCCGTCGAGCAGCCGGACGTCGGGGTGACCGAACAGGGTGAACACCCACAGGGCGTACGCCGCCCACCAGTTGGACTTGTCGCCGTAGATGACGACGGTGTCGTCGCGGGAGATGCCCTTGCGGTCCATCAGGGCGGCGAACTGGGCGCCGTCGAGGTAGTCGCGCACCAGCGGGTCGTTGAGGTCGGTGTGCCAGTCGATCTTCACCGCGCCCGGGATGTGTCCGATGTCGTAGAGCAGGGTGTCCTCGTCGGATTCGACGATCACCAGGCCCGACGAACCCAGGTGCGCCGACAACCAGTCGGGGGTCACCAGGCGTTCCGGGTGGGCGTAGGCGGCGAGCTCAGGACTGGGATCTGCGGGCAGCGGCACGGGTCCGAGCGTACTCACCCCGGCGCGGCTGCGGAGGATGCATCCGGGGAGTCTCGAACCGATAACGGCCGATTCGCCGCGCCGGGTGTCGGCGGCCGATATCCTGTGCTCCGCGGTCGGGGGTCCGTACACGAACATGGGGGACGTTATGAAGGCTCGAGTTCTGCTGGCCTGTGCTGCGATGAGCGTCGCAGCGATCGGATTCGCCGGGACTGCGGTGGCCGATCCGGCCAACGGCGCCTACCGCGGCACGGTCACCGATGTGACCGACCCCGGGCACGGGCTTACCGTCGGTACCCAGCTGAGTTTCTTCCTCAACTCCTGTGGCCCGGACTGCACCAAGATGACGGCGAAGAACATCGATTCCGACCTGCAGCGGTCCGGCGATGTCTGGAGCGGTTCGAACACCACGCCCGACGGGTCGACCTGCGGGCTGTCCCTCAGCAACGACGCGAGGACCCTGACCCTGGACTGCCCGGGCGCCATGGTGGCGCACTACTCGGTGACGAAGGTCGGCTGACCGTTCGGTGGCTACGGCCACACATCGGCGATGGAAACCCCGAGGCCGGCCAGCAGGCGCCGTACCAGGGGCAGGCTGAGCCCGATGACGTTTGACGGGTCACCGTCGATCCGGTCGATGAACCAGCCGCCCAGGCCGTCCAGGGTGAACCCGCCGGCCACTCCCAGCGGTTCGCCGGAGGCCAGGTAGGCCTCCAGTTCGGAGTCCGAGGGCTGGCCGAAATGCACTGTGGTGCAGGCGGTCTCGCATGTGGAATTGTCGATGACGCCGTCGCGCAGGCGGATCAGCGCGTGCCCGGTGAGCAGGTCGGCGTGCTGCCCGGCCATCGCCCGCCACTGGGCGCGGGCACGCTCCGGGGTGCCGGGCTTGCCGCACAGCCGGCCGTCGAGCAGCAGCATCGAATCGCAGCCGATGACAACACAATCGGCGGCGAGAAAGGCGGGCACCTGCGCGGCCACCGCGTCGGCCTTCGCCCGGGCCAGGGCGGCGACGGCGACCTCGGGCGCCGCGCCCGCGACGGCCGCCAGCACGGCGTCCTCGTCGACGTCGGAGACGATCACCGTCGGTTCGACACCGGCCTTGCGCAACACCGAAAGCCGGCCGGCCGAGGCCGATCCCAGCACCAGGTGGGTCACCGCCGCATGTGGGTGCGCTCCAGCAGGGTGATCCGCTGCCAGCTGGTCACGGCCATCCGCAGCCGGTCCACCGGATGGCCCCACGGGTTGAACTCCTGGGGGCCCGGATCGCCGGCACCGGCGGTGACCGAGGACAGCACGGCCGTCAGCGCGCCCAGCTCGGCGTCGCTCGGATTGCCCTTGAGCACCCGGATCTCGGGTGCGGAGGGCTTGGGATCATCGATGGTGATATCACGGTGATCGCTGATCTCGGTGATGTCTGCGTCGTGATTCATTGCGGAAACCCTTTGCTAGGCAGGATCTTCGGTACGGCGCGGCCGATTACAGCGGGATGTTCCCGTGCTTCTTCGGGGGCAGCTGGACGATCTTGCGCTCCAGCAGCCGCAGCGCGGTGGAGATGTAGCCGCGGGTGTGCGACGGCGGGATGACCGCGTCGATGTAGCCGCGTTCGGCCGCCACGTATGGGTTGACCAGGGTGTCCTCGTACTCGTCCTGCAACTGCAGGCGCAGCGCGTCGACGTCCTCACCGCCGGCCGCCGCTTCCTTGAGCTGGTTGCGGTAGACGAAGCCCACCGCACCGGAGGCGCCCATCACCGCGATCTGCGCGGTCGGCCAGGCGACGTTCACGTCGCAGCCCATGTCCTTGGACCCCATCACGCAGTACGCGCCGCCGTAGGCCTTGCGGGTGATGACGGTGATCTTGGCGACGGTGGCCTCGCCGTAGGCGTACAGCAGCTTTGCGCCGCGGCGGATGATGCCGTTGTACTCCTGGTCGGTGCCCGGCAGGAAGCCCGGGACGTCGACCAGCATGATGATCGGGATGTTGAAGGCGTCGCAGGTCCGGACGAACCGGGCGGCCTTCTCCGAGGCGTTGATGTCCAGGCAGCCGGCGAACTGGGTGGGCTGGTTGGCGACCAGGCCCACCGCCCGGCCGTCGACCCGGCCGAAGCCGCAGATCACGTTGCCCGCGTAGCCGGCCTGGACCTCCAGGAACTCCGCGTCGTCGAGGATCCGGTTGATCACCTCGTGCATGTCGTACGGCTGGTTCGGCGAATCCGGGATCAGCGTGTCCAGCTCGAGGTCGTCGGCGGTCAGGTTGTCCTCGATCGCACCCTGGGGTTGCGGAGCCGGGTAGCGCGGCGGCTCGGCGTAGTTGTTCGGCGGCAGGTAGCTCAGCAGGTCGCGCACGTAGTCCAGGGCGTCCTGCTCGCCGGAGGCGACGTAGTGCACGGTGCCGGACTTGGCCATGTGGGTGTGGGCGCCGCCCAGCTCCTCCATGGTGACCTCTTCGCCGGTGACCGTCTTGATGACGTCGGGCCCGGTGATGAACATCTGCGAGGTCTGATCGACCATGACGACGAAGTCGGTCAGTGCGGGGGAGTAGACGTGCCCACCGGCCGCCGCACCGAGGATCAGCGAGATCTGCGGGATGACGCCCGAGGCCAGGATGTTGTTGCGGAAGATCCGGCTGTACAGGCCGAGGGAGACCACGCCCTCCTGGATGCGCGCGCCGGCGCCGTCGTTGATGCCGATCAGTGGACGCCCGGTCTTGATCGCCAGCTCCTGCACCTTGACGATCTTCTCGCCGTAGACCTCGCCGAGGCTGCCGCCGAAGACGGTGGCGTCCTGGCTGAAGAGGCAGACCTCGCGGCCGTCGATGGTGCCGTAGCCGGTGATGACGCCGTCGCCCAGCGGCCGGTTGGCCTCCATGCCGAAGTTGTTGCTGCGGTGCCGGGCCAGCGCGTCGAGCTCGACGAACGAACCCTCGTCGAGCAGCGCCAGGATGCGTTCCCGAGCGGTCAGCTTGCCCTTGGCGTGCACCCGCTCGATCGCCGCCTCACCGACCGGGTGCAGCGCCTCGGCGGCGCGCTTGCGCAGCTCGGCGAGCTTGCCCGCGGTGGTGTGGATGTCGATCTCGTGCTCGGCGGCCGGTTCGGCGGTGTGCTCGGAAACGCTGGTCATGGGTTGAGATGCTATCCGAGGGCACGCGCGCCGCCGGGCCCGGCCTTACTTTTTCCTTAATGTGTCGCGGCGGCGGTCGCGGGCCCACCGCAGCGCGCCTGGATAGGGTGCCCGCATGGGGTATCCCGACAGCGTTCTGGCCGACGGCGAGCACGTCATCCTGCATCGGCATCCGCACTGGAAACGGATGGTCGTCCCGGTCGTGCTGCTGCTGGTGCTCACCCTGGTGGCCTCGTTCCTGGCGGGCTGGGTGAGCACGCTGGGCTGGGCCGACAACGCCGCGCGGGTGGTCTCCGCGGTGATCGGCGTCATCTGGCTGCTCGGGGTCTGCTGGCTGGCGCTGTGGCCGTTCCTGAACTGGTGGACCACCCACTTCGTCATCACCGACCGGCGGGTGATGTTCCGCCACGGGCTGGCCACCCGCTCGGGCATCGACATTCCGCTGGGCCGGATCAACAGCGTCGAGTTCCGCCACGGGTTGCTGGACCGGGTTGTGCGCACCGGCACCCTGATCATCGAGTCGGCCAGCCAGGATCCGCTGGAGTTCTACGACATCCCGCGGGTGGAACGCGTCCACTCACTGCTCTACCACGAAGTCTTCGAGCCCGGCGACGACCGGGACGACGGCTAACCCGCGGGGTCAGGACGACTTGGGCACCCGGGAATCGTCGGCCGGCGCACGGTTGGCGCGGCGCCGGTACCGGCGCAGCGGGGTGACGTTGCCCAGCGCGTGCAGATCGCCGTCGATCACGTCGTCGCCGAGGTGCCGCGCCTCGTAGCCGTCCTCCAGGGCCTCGGTGATGCCGCCCATGGTGAGCGCGGATTCGATCGCGTGCTCGGTGCTACCGGCCACCTCGGGGAACACGAACCGGCGGAACGCCCAGAACCGGAACGCCATCTGCAGCAGGTTGCCGATGATGTACGCGGCGATGAAGTCGGCGATGTTCTCCACCGGCAGTGTGACGTTGGGCACCCGCAGGTTCAGCACGTAGCTGGAGAACCACAGCGGAGCCATCGACAGCACCACGCCCACGCCGCTGACCGCGAAGAACAGCAACGCCTCGTGGTGGCGTTCCCGGCCGCCGCGGTCCCGGAAGGACCACTCCCGGTTCAGGATGTAGGACGCGATGACGGCCACGATGCCGGCGATGATCTTGGCGGTCACCGGCTTGGGTTCCAGGATCGTCAGCTTGAGCGTGTAGAAGATCGCCGAGTCGATGACGAACGTCGTGGCACCGACGATCGCAAACTTGATGAGCTCATGGTGCCGCTCGGCGAACGGACGGATCGGCCGCGGCAGGCGGGCGATCGTGGCATCGGCGAAGGACACGATTAGCCAGTGTACGGAAATTGTCGCCGCTGTACTCAAAACCCGAGGTCGCAGCGCCTGAGGCGGGCCCCCGGCGCCATGACACCATAGGCGGGTGCCTCAGCTTGCCCACCGGCCCGCCCGCCAATCGTCGAACACCCCGGTCGTCGCGATGATCGGGGGTGGACAGCTGGCCCGGATGACCCATCAGGCCGCGATCGCCCTGGGCCAGACCCTGCGGGTGCTGGCCGTCGACGCGGGCGACCCGGCCGCCCAGGTCAGCCCGGATGTGGTGCTCGGGTCGCACACCGACCTCGACGCGCTGCGCCGGGTCGCCGACGGTGCAACCGTCGTGACCTTCGACCACGAACACGTCCCGCCCGCGCACCTGGAGGCCCTGGTCGCCGACGGGATCACCGTCGCCCCGCCGCCGTCGGCGCTGGTACACGCCCAGGACAAGCTGGTGATGCGCCGCAAACTCGCTGCCCTCGGGGCACCGGTACCGCAGTTCGAACCCGTCGAATCCGCCGACGGCGCCGCCGACTTCGCCCGCGCCCACGGCGGCGGCGCGGTGCTCAAGACCGTGCGCGGCGGGTACGACGGCCGCGGCGTGGTGATCTGCGACACTCCCGAGCAGGTGCGCGCCGCCGCCGCCGGGTTTCTCGCCGATGGCGTGCCGGTGCTGATCGAGCAGAAGGTCGCCATGCGCCGAGAACTGTCGGCGCTGGTCGCGCGCTCGGCCTTCGGCCAGGGCGCGGCGTGGCCGGTGGTGCAGACCGTCCAGCGCGACGGCATCTGCGTGGAGACCATCGCGCCGGCGCCGGACCTGCCGACGACTACCGCGGCCGACGCCCAGCGGCTCGGCCTGCGCCTGGCCTCCGAACTCGGTGTGGTGGGGGTGCTGGCCGTGGAACTGTTCGAGACCGAAACCGGAGCGGTGCTGGTCAACGAGCTGGCCATGCGCCCCCACAACTCCGGGCACTGGACCATGGACGGCGCGGTGACCGGCCAGTTCGAGCAGCACCTGCGGGCGGTGCTGGACTACCCGCTCGGCGACACCGCCGCCCGCGCCGAGGTGACCGTGATGGCCAACGTGCTCGGCGCCCCGCGCACCCCGGAGATGAGCGTCGACGAGCGGCTGCACCACCTGTTCGCCCGGATGCCCGAGGCCAAGGTGCACCTGTACGGCAAGGATGAGCGGCCCGGCCGCAAGCTCGGACACGTCAATATGGTGGGGCGCGCGGGCGAGGACGTCGAATCGGTGCGTGAGAGGGCGAACCGGGCCGCACACTGGCTGGCGGCGGCCGAGTGGACCGACGGCTGGGATCCGCACGCCGGTGACGCCGCAGACGAACCGCGAACGAACAGGAGTGACGCGCGATGACCAAGCCCAGGGTCGGCCTGATCATGGGGTCGGACAGCGACTGGTCGGTGATGGCCGAGGCCGCCGAGGCGCTGGCCGATTTCGAGGTGCCGTTCGAGGTCGGGGTGGTGTCCGCGCACCGCACCCCGGTCAAGATGCTCGACTACGCGCGCGGCGCCGCCGACCGCGGGATCGAGGTGATCATCGCCGGCGCCGGTGGGGCCGCGCACCTGCCCGGCATGGTGGCCTCGGCCACCGTGCTGCCAGTGATCGGGGTGCCGGTGCCGCTGGCCCGGCTCGACGGCCTGGATTCGCTACTGTCGATCGTGCAGATGCCTTCGGGGGTCCCGGTGGCGACGGTGTCGATCGGCGGGGCCCGCAACGCCGGGCTGCTGGCGGTGCGGATCCTCGGCTGTCACGACGGAGGTCTGCGCGCCAAAATGGCGGAATTTCAGGATGATCTGGCAGCCATGGTCGCCGAGAAGGACGAGGCGCTGCGCCGCCGGCTTCTCGGAGGCGACGACTCCCAGTAAAGTTACCAACGAGTAGCGAGGAGAATTGTGATGGCTGCATGGGGTGGAGACCCTTCGTTCGATTTGTTCCAGTTGCCCGAGGAGCATCAGGAGTTGCGGGCGGCGATCCGTGCGCTGGCGGAAAAGGAGATCGCTCCGTACGCCGCCGACGTCGACGCCAATGCCCGGTTCCCGCAGGAGGCCCTCGATGCGTTGGTGGCCAACGGGTTCAACGCGGTACACGTGCCTGAGGAGTACGGCGGCCAGGGCGCGGACTCGGTGGCGGCGTGCATCGTCATCGAAGAGGTCGCTCGGGTGGACTGTTCGGCGTCGCTGATCCCGGCGGTCAACAAGCTGGGCACCATGGGCCTGATCCTGCGGGGTTCGGACGAGCTCAAGAGCCAGGTGCTGCCCGGCATCGCTGCCGGGGACACCATGGCCTCCTACGCGCTTTCCGAGCGCGAGGCCGGTTCGGATGCCGCCGCGATGCGCACCCGCGCCAAGGCCGACGGGGACGGCTGGATCATCAACGGTTCCAAGTGCTGGATCACCAACGGCGGCAAGTCCGACTGGTACACGGTGATGGCGGTGACCGACCCGGATAAGGGCGCCAACGGCATCTCGGCGTTCATGGTGCACAAGGACGACGAGGGCTTCTCGGTCACCGGGTACGAGCACAAACTCGGCATCAAGGGCTCCCCGACCGCGGAGTTGGCGTTCGAGAACTGCAAGGTTCCCGGGGACCGGATGATCGGTGATCCGGGCACCGGGTTCAAGACCGCGCTGGCCACCCTGGATCACACGCGTCCGACCATCGGGGCGCAGGCCGTCGGGATCGCCCAGGGTGCCCTCGATGCGGCGATCGCCTACACCAAGGACCGCAAGCAGT
Organism: Mycolicibacterium insubricum; assembly: GCF_010731615.1. Lineage (NCBI taxonomy): Bacteria > Bacillati > Actinomycetota > Actinomycetes > Mycobacteriales > Mycobacteriaceae > Mycobacterium > Mycolicibacterium insubricum. Next base: position 1,631,089 of record NZ_AP022618.1, read on the forward strand.
TCGGCACTTCGGTGTCGACGTTTCAGGGTGTGCAGTTCATGCTCGCCGACATGGCGATGAAGCTCGAAGCCGCCCGGCTGATGGTCTACCACGCCGCCGCCCGCGCCGAGCGTGGCGAAACCAATCTGGGATTCATCTCCGCCGCGTCGAAATGCTTTGCCTCCGACGTGGCCATGGAGGTCACCGTCGACGCCGTGCAGCTCTTCGGTGGGGCCGGCTACACCGTCGACTTCCCCGTCGAACGGATGATGCGCGACGCCAAGATCACCCAGATCTACGAAGGCACCAACCAGATCCAGCGCGTCGTCATGAGCCGCGCACTGCTGCGCTAGACACGGTCTAGGACGGTGGCCGCAGGTGCACGATGTCGCCTGCGGCCACCGTCTGTCGGGACGTGCCGTCGTCGATGACCAACCCGCCGGTGGCGTCGATATCGATTGCCATACCGGTGATTTCCCGATCCCCGGGCAGCTGCACGCGCACCTGACGGCCGAGGGTGACGCTGAGCCGTCGGTAGTCGGCCGACACCGCCTCGCCGGCACCGACGCGCCAGGCCTCGATGCCCTCGGCCAGCCGGCCCAGAATGTCGGCGGCCAGCAGGTTGCGGTCGATGTCGGGGTAACCGAGCATGGCCAGCGACGTGGCGGTGGGCACCGGTGCCTCGTCGGCGGTGAGCGCGACGTTGAGCCCGATCCCGACGACGATCACCGGGCCGGCCACCTCCGCCAGGATCCCGGCCAGTTTCTGCTCGCCGACCATGACGTCGTTGGGCCATTTCAGCCGGGCCGCCACTCCGGTCAGCTCGCGTACCGCCTCGGCGACGGCGACCCCGGTCAACAGCGGCAACCAGCCCCACTGATCGGCGGACACCGAGTCGGTGGGCACCCCGACCGACATGGCCAGCTGCGACCCCTTGGGCGTCGCCCAGCTGCGCCCGTGCCGGCCGCGCCCGGCGGTCTGGTGTTCGGCGGCCAGGACCGTCCGCGCGATGTCCTCACCGGCCGCCGCGCGGGCGGCCAGATCTGCGTTGGTGGAGCCGGTTTCATCGACGACGTCGATCCGGTGCCAGAAGGCGGGTCGGACGTCGGCCAGCAGTTCGGGGCGCAGCGGAGGGGTCGGACGCTCGGTCATACGCCCAGCCTATGGGAGGACCCGGGTGACCTTTTCCGTTTCGGTGATCCGGCGCAGTTGCGCCGGATCCGGATTCGCGACCTGCACCAGTGAACCGCCGACGGCCCACACCGCAAGCAGGTCGGCAATCACCGCGTCCGCGGTGTCCCAGGACGCCGTCGAGAGCACCCGTTCGCCGGGCCGCAGGCCCCGCTCGTCGGCCACCCGGTGCGCCGCGGCGAGCGCCTCGGCCGCCGTCAGCCCGAGCAGCGCCGGACCGGGATCGGGTTCGGGCACGATCTGGTCACCGTGCACCCGGACGGTGGTGGCGTAGTCGTTCACCCCGACCGGCAGATCCGGCACCGGCTTACCGAACGGGTCCAGCGACAGCACCGCCACCTCGCCCATCGCGTCGGCGACCAGATCGTCGGCCTCCTCCAGTCGGTCGGCGTCGCACAGCGCCACCTCGGCCGGCGACTGCCCGGACACGTCGACCGTTGCGCCGATCCACCAGGCGCCCAGCAGCACCGCCGCGGTCTGCCAGTGCGCCGGCAGCAGCACCGCCACCGTCGAACCCGGACCGGCGCCGTACTCGTCGCGCAGCAGGTTGGCGGTCTTGGCCGCCCAGTTCGCCAGCGTCACCGCCGACAACTCGATCCGCTCACCGGTGGCGTTGTCGTAGAAGGTGATTCGCGGCCCGACCGGATCGGCGGCGAGCAACGGATCCAGCAGCGCGCCGGCGAGTGTCAGTTCACGCATTTGGGATCGTCATTGCCCGCGGTGAACACCGGTGCCGGGGGTGGCGCGGGGTCCTCGGTGGTCGACGGCGCCGCCCCGGTGTTGAACGACGTGTAGGAGCCGTCCAGCCCGGATCCCGGGCCGGTGTAGTCATTGGCCAGCACCACCTGCACCCGGCCGGCGGGGACCTTCGAGTCCGCGGCCACCGGCAGCCCGCCGAGTTCCTTGGCGACGGCCTCGGCGCCGAGATCGTCGGTGGCCTGGGCCAGCACCTGCGAATGCTCGGCGCGGCCGCCCTCATGGTTGCCGACCGGCCCCTCGGTGAAACCCTTGCCGCTCAACACCGTCGACACCGCGCCGGCCAGCCCGTTGATGTCGGTGTCGTTGTACACCTCGACGGTGGTCTGCTCCGGCGAGTAGGCCACCTGCTCGGCCTTGCCGTCGGCCTGGTTGTGCAGCAGGCCGGTCACCCAGTCCTTGACCGCACTCGGGTCGACCCGGACCACGCTGTGCTCGCCGTCGTCGCTCCAGCCGGACTCGTCGAGCACCGGGATGGTGGCGAACACGACGTTGCCGCCCGCCAGGTTCTGCAGCTGGGTGATGAAGCTCATGATGTCCCAGCCCTCGGAAATCACCACCGACTTCTGCACGGCGTCCTGCAGCTTGCCCAGCGTCGTCGGGCTGGTCAGCGTCTTCCCGGAGATCACCTTGTGCGCCAGCGACGCCATCACCACCTGCTGGCGGACCACCCGGTCGAGGTCGCCGCGCGGCAGGTCGTGGCGCTGCCGGACAAAACTCAGCGCCTCCGGTCCGTTCAGCGTCTGCCAGCCGGCCGGGAAATCCGCGCCGGAAAACTCTTCGTACACCGCGTTTTTCAGGCAGACGTCGACGCCGCCGAGCGCGTCGGTGATCATCGCGAACCCGAGCAGGCCGATCTCTGCATAGTGGTCGACGGTCACCCCGGTCAGGTCGGCGACGGTCTTGATCAGCGCCTCGCGGCCGGCCTGCACGGCCCGTCGTTCGCCCTCCTCGGGGTCCATGTGCTGAACCTCGATGAGTTGCTTTGCGGTGTCCAGCTTCACGGTGCCGAACACGCCGTTGATCTTCATCTTGCCCAGGCCGGGCGCGGCCACGTAGGTGTCGCGCGGGATGGAGATCGCCGTCGCCGACTGCCCGTTGTTCGGAATGCGGACCAAGATGATGGTGTCGGTGTTGGTGGACACGTCGTCACCGGCGCGCAGCATCGCCAGTTCGTCCTCGGACAGCGGGTTGCCGTGCGCATCGGTGCGGCTGTCCATCCCGACCATCAGGATGTCGATGGCACCGTCGTCACCGCCACCGCCGAGCACCGCCGCGTTGAAATGCTTGATCCCGCTCTCGAACGAGCGGATATTGCTCCAGGCGATGCCGGTACCGGCGACGATGCTGACGGCCAGCAGCGCCACGAAGGCATGGAGAATCCGGTTCGGCACTCTGCACAGGTTACTGGTGGGGAACCCGGATCCCGGGTAGGCGGGCACCGGCGTGCCAGACTCGACGCCATGTCACGGATTCTGGTCACCGGTGCCGCCGGTCAGGTCGGACGGGCGCTGCTGGCCGCCGCCGGCCCGGCCCGCGACGTGACCGGTTTCACCTCCGCGCAGTGGGACATCACCGACCCCGGCGCCGCGTCCGGGCGGCTGCGCGACGGGGACGTGCTGGTCAACTGCGCGGCCTACACCAACGTCGACGCCGCCGAGACCGACCCGGACACCGCCTTCGCGGTGAACGCCGCCGGGCCCGGGCATCTGGCCGGTGCCTGCGCGCTGGCCGGTGCCCGGCTGATCCACATCTCCACCGACTACGTGTTCGGCGGGGGGCCGCGGCCCCCCGCGCCCCATGAGCCCACCGACGCCACCGCGCCGATGCAGGTGTACGGCGCCGGCAAGCTGGCCGGGGAGACCGCCGTGCAGGCGGCGCTGCCGACGGTGACCGTGGTGCGCACCGCGTGGGTGTACACCGGTCACCGCGGCGGCACGGACTTCGTCTCGGTGATGCGGGCCCGCGCCGAAGCCGGCGCGAAAGTGCAGGTCGTCGACGACCAGATCGGGTCGCCGACCTACGTGGCGGACCTGGTGGACGCGCTGTTGCACATCGTCGACGCCGGCGTCTCCGCCCCGATCGTGCACGCCGCCAACGCCGGTGCGGTCAGCCGCTGGGAGCAGGCCCGGGCGGTGTACACCGCATGCGGAGCCGACCCCGATCTCGTCGAGCCGGTGCCCGGCGCCGACTACCGGCGACCGGCGCCCCGCCCGTCGTATTCGGCGCTGGGCGCGCGCGAATCGACCGCTGCCGGCCTACCGCCGCTGCGGGATTGGCGCGCCGGGTTGGCGGCTGCGCTGCGGTGACCGATTACCCTCTAGCGGTGGCCGATGAACTGCCCGTGGTGACGGTGACGTACTCACCCGGTGAACACCTGGAGCGGTTCCTGTCGTCGTTGACGGTCGCCACCGACCTGCCCACCTCCGTGGTCATCGCCGACAATGGGTCCACCGACGGTGCCCCGGAACGCGCCGTGGAGCGCTACCCCAACACCCGGCTGCTGTCCACCGGCGGCAACCTCGGCTACGGCACCGCCGTCAACCGCGGCGTCGCGGAGTTCGGCGGGTCGGCCTCGGAGTTCATCGTGATCGCCAACCCGGATGTGGTGTGGAGCCCGGGCAGTATCGATGCCCTGTTGGAGGTCGCCCGGCGCTGGCCGCGCGCCGGTGCCGTCGGACCGCTGATCCGCGACCCCGACGGGTCGGTCTACCCGTCGGCGCGGCAGTTGCCGTCGGTGATTCGCGGCGGCATGCACGCCGTGGTCGGGCCGTTCTGGAAGACCAACCCGTGGACGGCGTCCTACCGCCAGGACCACCAGGAACCCAGCGAACGCGCGGTGGGCTGGCTGTCCGGGTCGTGTCTGCTGGTGCGCCGCACCGCGTTCGCCGAGATCGGCGGCTTCGACGAGCGCTACTTCATGTACATGGAGGACGTCGATCTCGGTGACCGGCTGGGCCGCGCCGGCTGGCAGAACGTGTACGCGCCGTCGGCGGAGATCCTGCACGCCAAGGGACACTCCACCGGCCGGGACCCGGCCCGCAACCTCGCCGCGCACCATCGGAGCACGTGGACGTATCTGTCGGATCGGCACACCGGAGCGGCGCGAGCACCGTTACGTTGGGCCATGCGCGGTGCATTGGCGGTGCGATCGGGTCTGGTCGTGGCGAAGTCCCGGCGCGAGCAGAAGCGGGAAATGCGGAGGGGATCGCGGTGACCGAATTCGACCCGAAGAACGTCGACGCCGTCGTACTGGTCGGCGGCAAGGGCACCCGTCTGCGGCCGCTGACCCTGTCGGCGCCCAAGCCGATGCTCCCGACGGCCGGGCTGCCGTTCCTCACGCATCTGCTGTCGCGGATCGCCGCCGCCGGTATCGAGCATGTGGTCCTGGGCACCTCGTTCAAGTCCGAGGTGTTCGAGGAGGAGTTCGGCGACGGCTCGAAGCTGGGCCTGCAGATCGACTACGTCTTCGAACCCGAACCGCTGGGCACCGGCGGCGGCATCGCCAACGTGGCACCGAAGCTGCGCCACGACACCGTCGCGGTGTTCAACGGTGATGTGCTGTCCGGCGCCGACCTGGGTGAGCTGCTGACCTCGCACCACGACCGCGGCGCCGACGTCACCCTGCACCTGGTGCGGGTCGCCGATCCGCGGGCGTTCGGCTGCGTGCCCACCGACGCCGACGGCCGGGTGACCGCGTTCCTGGAGAAGACCCAGGATCCGCCGACCGACCAGATCAACGCCGGCTGCTACGTGTTCAGCCGCTCGGTCATCGACTCCATTCCGCGCGGCCGCGAAGTGTCGGTGGAGCGCGAGGTGTTTCCGCGGCTACTGACCGAGGGCGTCTCGGTGTACGGCTACGTCGACACCAGCTACTGGCGCGATATGGGCACCCCGGAGGACTTCGTGCGCGGTTCCTCGGATCTGGTCCGCGGCATCGCCCCGTCGCCCGCGCTCGGTGGTGCCCGCGGGGAATCCCTGGTACACGACGGGGCCTCGGTCGCCCCGGGTGCGCTGCTCTACGGCGGCACCGTCGTCGGCCGGGGCGCCGAGATCGGCCCCGGTGTGCGGCTGGACGGTGCGGTCATCTTCGACGGCGCCAAGATCGACGCCGGTGCGGTGGTGGAGCGGTCCATCATCGGCTACGGCGCCCGCATCGGCCCCCGCGCGCTGATCCGCGACGGCGTCATCGGTGACGGCGCCGATATCGGTGCGCGCTGCGAGCTGCTGCGCGGCGCGCGGGTCTGGCCGGGGGTCACCCTGCCCGACTGCGGCATCCGCTACTCCTCGGACGTGTAGCCCCACCCGCCCCTTTTGCCCCACCGGTGATCAGCGGACCCTGCTGACCGCCCGGTCCACCAGGGCGGCCAACGCTTGATCGGTGCCCGACGGCAGCGCGTCGACGGGCCACCACCGCAGGTCCAGCGATTCGTCGCTGATCGCTATCTCGGCCCCGGCCCCGGCCGGCGCGTACGCGACGAACTGCAGGTCCAGATGCCGCGTCGGCACGCCCAGCGAACAGGTCAGCGCGTGCACGTGGATGGCCGCGAGCTCCGGTTCGATGCGCAGCCCTGCGATACCGGACTCCTCGACGCCCTCGCGCAGCGCGGCGGCGACGATATCGGTGTCCTCGGGTTCGCAGTGCCCGCCGAGCTGCACCCAGCGTCCGATCCGCGGGTGCAGGGTCAGCAGCGTGGCGGCCCCCGCGGGATCGAGCACGGCCACCGAGGCGGTGATGTGCCCCGGTTCGCAGGCCCGCCGGCAGGCATCCTCGCGGGCCAGCACGAATCCGAGCACCGCCTGGCGCAGTGTGTCCTGGTGGTGGTCGGGTGCGTCCCATTCGGCCAGCACCGAGATCACCGAATCGCGCAGGCTCATCGCGTCACCAGCAGGCCTTCGGTGACGACGGGATTCCGCGGCCCGGGCGGGTCCGCGTCGTCCGGGTGGTGTCCGATTGCTATGGCGCCCAAAGGTTCCCAATCCTGCGGCAGGTCCAGCACCTGGCGAACCAGGTCGGCGGCGAAGATGGTGGAGCCGATCCAGCAGCTGCCCACCCCGCGCACCGCCAGGCTCACCAGCAGTCCCTGCACGGCGGCGCCCACCGCGACGGTGAACATGGTGTGTTCGGCCGCGGTCCGCTGCGCGTCGGGGTAGCTGTGCGCGCCGTCGGGCACCATCACGGGGATGACGACTTCGGGTGCGTCGTAGAGGATCTGGCCCTTGGCCAGGCGTCCTGAGACGGCGTCGGCCGCCAGCCCGTCGCCCGTCAGGTCGTCGCGCCAGGCGTCTTTCATCCGGTCCAGCAGGGCGATTCGGCGCTGCGCGTCGCGCAGCCAGACGAACCGCACCGGCCGGGTGTGGTGCGGAGCCGGCGCGGTGAGCGCCTCGGCCACCGACTCCTCGATGAGCGCGGGATCCACCGGCCGGTCGGCGAACCGGCGCACCGAGCGGCGCAGCAGCTGGGCCTGGCGGCGGCCGAGGTCGATCGCCTCGGCGGCTCCCAGCCAGAACAGGTCGTCGGTGCCGGCGCGCAGCAGGTCGGCGCCGGTGGACCCGTCGTCGGGCAGCCGCAGACCGCGCACCACCGCAACCGGCACGCCGGTCAGCTTGCCCTTGACCAGATCGGCGGCCGCGGCGAGTTCGTCGGCGACGGCGACCTCGGTGACCACCAGGTCGTTGCCGTGCTCGTCGACCGCTCCGGCGTAGTGGTGCAGCACGGTCAGCCCGGCGGCGCCGATGGCGGCGTCGGTCTGGCCGGTGCGCCAGGCCCGGCCCATGGTGTCGGTAATGATGACGGCGACGTCGACGCCGAGCGCCTCTCGCAGCCGGGTCCGCAGCTCGGCCGCACTGGCATCGGGATTCGTCGGCAGCAGGGCCAGTTCGCCGCGGCTGACATTCGAGCCGTCCACCCCGGCGGCGGCCTGGATCAGGCCGAAGGAGTTCTCGGTGATCAGCGTGCGACCCTTGCGCGCCAGGACGCGCACCGCCTCCTGTTCGATCAGCTTGCGCCGCAGTTCATCCCGCTCCTCGGGATCGACGGGCGCGGCGACGATGCGGCCCTCGCACTTGGACACCACCTTGCTGGTGACGACCACGATGTCGCCGTCCTGCAGCCACGGTGCCGCGGCGGCGATCGCCGCGCCCAGATCGTCGCCGGGGCGGAACTCGGGCAGGCCGGGCACCGGCAGCAGGCGGATCTGCGCCGCCGCGCCGTGCTCGGTTCCCGGCTCGCTCACGGTGCGCGACCGGCGAGTTCGAGTCCGGCGGCGACCATCGCGGCGGTGGCCTCGGGATCGTGCATGAGCAACGGGATCTCGCGCACCGTCGCGCCCGGAATCTGGGCGGTATCGCCCGGTGCGATCAGCCAGCCGTCGAGGATCCCGGTGCCGGACCGGGCGCCGTAGTGGTTGCCGACGGCGTCGCTGGTGGACTCCACCCCGATCACGCTCAGGCATTCATCGGCCATGCCGCGCAACGGTTTCCCGCCGATGATGGGGGAGTAGCCGATCACCGGGGCCGGTGTGGACCGCAACGCCGCCCGGAGGCCGGGGACGGCGAGGATCGCCCCGATACTGACGACGGGATTAGACGGCGCGATGAAGACGACGTCGGCGCCGGCGATGGCATCGGCCACCCCGGGTCCCGCCTTCGCCGCTTCGGCGCCGACGAAGGCGAAGCTGTGGGTGGGCACCTGGGCCCGGTAGCGCACCCACCACTCCTGGAAATGGATGGCGCGCCGGTCGCCGGTCTGCGGGTCGGTGATCACCACGTGGGTCTCGCTGCGGTCGTCGCTGGCCGGCAGCAGCTCCGCGCCGGGATTCCACCGGTCGCACAGCGCCTTGGTGACCGCCGACAGCGGATAGCCGGCGCGCAGCATCTGGCTGCGCACCAGATGGGTGGCCAGGTCCCGGTCGCCGAGTCCGAACCAGTCCGGTTGCACGCCGTAGGCGGCGAGCTCCTCCTTGGCGTGCCAGGTCTCGTTGCGGTGTCCCCAACCCCGCTCGGAGTCGATGCCACCGCCGAGGGTGTACATGCAGGTGTCCAGATCCGGGCAGATCCGCACGCCGTGCATCCAGGCGTCGTCGCCGATGTTGACCACGGCGGTCAACTCGTGATCGCCGGACGGCGCCGCGCCGGGCGCGAACTGTCCGAGGCCCAGCAACCTCTGCACGCCCAGCAGGAACCGGGCGCCGCCGACGCCGCCGACCAAAACGGTGACCTTCACGTCCAAATACCCTAGGGCGTCGCCGTGTTTCGGCACTGACCGGCGTCGCAATACGGTCACGACGGCGACACGCCGAGGTCTCGACGCGCCGAAATGTCGTAACGAAATGCTATGTGTCCTGCCCGAACCGCTTGACCTAGCCAGCTAACCCGTGTCTAATCACACCAGTGTCATTTCCCGGTGGGTGGACCGGTTCCGGTGTCGCAGACCGAGATTCGATCACTTGTTCGAACGGTATGGCCACAGCAATATAGCGGGCGGCATCGTATTCACGACTAAGACGACAATGGTGAGGAGGCGGGTAGATGTCCATTGAGCAGTTTCTCGGCGCAATTGCACGGACCAACCGCGTCGACATCGCACCGACTCCGCTTGGACTGCCGGGCCTTCCGCCCCGGCCGCACCTGAGCCTTGTCCCCGATGCGATCGACGCCGGCCCCGAAGAGTTCGACAACCAGTGGCAGGAACGCGCCCTGTGCGCGCAGACCGACCCCGAGGCCTTCTTCCCGGAGAAGGGCGGCTCGACGCGAGAGGCCAAGCGAATCTGCCTGGGCTGCGAAGTCAAGGACTCCTGCCTGGAATATGCGCTCGCCAACGACGAGCGATTCGGCATCTGGGGTGGACTCTCCGAGCGGGAACGCCGCCGGCTCAAGCGCGGCATCATCTAGCGGAACAGTCGACGCAACGCGACGCCGGTCGTCGCTCAGTCGTCCATCGTGGGGTCGATAACGGAGGGTTCGACTCCCAGGTGGGTGGCAACCTGGGCGACCAGGATCTCATGCAGTAGATCACCCAGTTCCATGGTGTCCTTGGCGCGGCGTTCGATTGGTTTGCGGAACAGCACGATCCGGGCGCGAGTGGCCTGCCCCCGCACGTCGACACCGGCCGGGATCAGCCGGGCCAGGGCGATCGGGCCGTCGGCGATGACCTCGGGTGGAAAATTCACATTCTCCGGATCCCGCGCCGATATCCGCGGAATCTCGTCGACGGCGACATCCAGCCCGGTCAACCGGGTGTGCCAGCGGCGCTCGATCGGTTCGTAAGCCTCCAGCACCGCCATGTCGAACCGCTCCGCGCGGCTGCGCCAGCCCGGCACCGTCGGCGGCAGCAGCGGACCCCGCAGCTCCCGTCCGTGCCGCGCGGCGGCCCGGGCGTCGCGCGGACCGCGGGGAGTCTTCACGGCGGAAATCGTAACGGTTATACATCGGCGCGGCTGCGGTGCAGCGTGTCCCGTACCGTGCACGGCGTTCGGCAGGATAGCCTCACGGGCGTGAATGTTCCCCGTCGCTGCTGCCGGCCCGGGTGCCCCCATTACGCGGTGGCGACGCTGACGTTCGTCTATTCGGATTCCACCGCCGTCGTCGGACCGCTGGCCACCGTGTCCGAGCCGCATTCCTGGGATTTGTGCGTCAACCACGCCGGACGCATCACGGCGCCCCGTGGCTGGGATCTGGTCCGTCACGCCGGACCGCTGCCCGCCAGCCCCGACGAGGACGACCTGGTGGCCCTGGCCGAGGCCGTCCGCGAGGGCGGCCAGGTCCGTTCCGCCGCGCCGCGCGCGGGTTTCGTCGAGCCCACCGGCGGATTCGGCTCGGCTCCCGGGGCGGTGCTCGCCGCACCCGCCGAACGGCCCACCACCGCCGGGCGCCGCCGGGGTCATCTGCGGGTGCTGCCCGATCCCGAAACCGACTGAGGACCGCCAAACCGCCGGACCGCAGCGACTAGGCTGGCAGGAATTGTTCGGCCGTCAGGAAGAGTGTCGTCATGTCCCGTTCCGCTGCGGCGGTCAACAGTGTCATCAAGGCCTACGACGTCCGCGGCGTCGTGGGCGAGCAGATCGACGAGGCATTCGTGGCCGAGGTCGGCGCGGCGTTCGCCCGGCTGGTGCGCCCGATCAGCACCCGTGTGGTGATCGGCCACGACATGCGGGCCAGCTCCCCGGACCTGGCCGAGGCTTTCGGCAACGGCGTGCGCGCCCAGGGACTCGACGTCGTGCGGATCGGCTTGGCTTCGACCGACCAGCTGTACTTCGCGTCCGGTCTGCTCGACTGCGCCGGCGCGATGTTCACCGCCAGCCACAACCCGGCCGCCTATAACGGCATCAAACTGTGCCGGCCGGGCGCCAAGCCCGTCGGTCAGGACACCGGGCTGGCGACCATCCGCGAGGAGATCATCGCCGGTGTGCCGGCACATCACGGTCCGCCGGGAACCGTTACCGACCGTGACGTGCTCGCCGACTACGGCGCCCACCTGCGCGGCCTGGTCGACCTCACCGGCTGCCGTCCGCTGCGGGTGGCCGTCGACGCCGGCAACGGCATGGCCGGCCACACCGCGCCGGCCGTGTTCGGCCCGATCGACGCTCTGACCGTGCTGCCGCTGTACTTCGAGCTCGACGGCAGCTTCCCCAACCACGAGGCCAACCCGCTGGACCCGGCCAACCTGGTCGACCTGCAGCGTTTCGTCGTCGACAGCGGCGCCGACATCGGGCTGGCCTTCGATGGCGACGCCGACCGCTGCTTCGTCGTCGACGAGCGCGGCCAGGCCGTGTCGCCGTCGGCGGTGACCGCGCTGGTGGCCACCCGGGAGCTGGCGCGCGAGCCCGGCGCGACGATCATCCACAATCTGATCACCTCCCGCGCCGTGCCGGAGATGGTCACCGAAGGCGGCGGCAAGCCGGTGCGCTCGCGGGTCGGGCACTCCTACATCAAGGCGCTGATGGCCGACTCCGGCGCGATCTTCGGCGGTGAGCATTCCGCGCACTACTACTTCCGCGACTTCTGGGGTGCCGACTCGGGCATGCTGGCCGCGCTGCACGTGCTGGCCGCCCTGGGCGGGCAGGACCGGGCGCTCTCCGAGCTCGCCGCCGGCTACGAGCGCTACGCGGCGTCCGGCGAGATCAACTTCACCGTCGCCGACGCCCCGGCGGCCGTCGCCGCGGTGCTGGCCGCTTTCGCACCGGACATCGTGAGCACCGACGAACTCGATGGGGTGACCGTCGACCTCGGCGCGGGCCGCTGGTTCAACCTGCGCAGCTCCAACACCGAACCTCTGCTGCGGCTCAACGCCGAGGCGCCCGACGCCGACGCCGTCGCCGCGATCGTCGAACGAGTGTCCTCGGTGATCGCCGGGCTCCGGGAGACCGCAGCGCCATGAACCTGCAAGCGGGCATCGACGTCGACGACACCGAGGCGCTGATCGCCGCCGACCGCGACGGTCTGTTGCGCGGCGCGTCGATGTCCGGCGCCCAGGTGCGCGCGGTGGCCACCGCCGTCGCCGAGGGCGCGCTGGCGGGCCTGGGTGACGAACGCCCGCGGGCCGTCGTCTGGGTCACCGGCCGCGGACCCGCGTCTGCCGCCGGTGCGATCCTGGCCGCCACGCTGGCCCCGGTCACCTCGGTTCCGGTGCTGGTCGTCGGCGCGGTGCCGCCGTGGATCGGCGCGCTGGACCTGCTGATCGTCGCCGGTGACGACCCGGGCGACCCGGCGCTGGTCGGCGCCACCGCGACCGGCGTCTACCGGGGCGCACGGGTGGTGGTGGCCGCGCCGTTCGAGGGGCCGCTGCGCGACGCGGGTGCCGGCCGTGTCGCACTGCTCGATCCGCGGCTGTGGGTGCCCGACGGCTTCGGACTGAGCCACTACCTGGCGGCGGGACTGGCCGCGGTCGGTGCCGTCGACCCGGCGGCGAGCCTGGACCTGAACACCCTGGCCGACGACCTGGACGCCGAGACGCTGCGCAACAGTGCGGCCCGCGAAATGTTCACCAACGCGGCAAAGGTGCTGGCGCACCGCATTTCCACGCACCGGACAGTGCTCGCCGGGGACACCCCGGCGACGACGGCGCTGGCCCGGCACGGCGCCGAGATCCTGCTGCGGGTCGGCCACGCGGTGGTCGGCGCCGCCGGGCTGACCGATGCGCTGGTCGCGCTGCGCACCGGGCTGGCGGCCGGTGACGACCACGACGGCGTGGACGCGCTGTTCCGCGACGACGAGATCGACGGCCCCGCACCGCTGCGGCCGCTGGTACTGGTCCCAGCGCTGGCCGACGAACGCGGCACGCTCGGCGCCCGCATCGCCGGTTACGACGACATCGAACCGATCGGGGTGACCGACATCCCGTCGTCGCCGGATCCCGCGCCGCAGCCGGGCCGGCCCGAACAGCAACTCGCCGTGCTCGCGGTGCGCCTGGAGATGGCAGCGGTGTACCTGCGATTGGTCGCGGGCAGCCGATGAACCTGCTCACCGGCATCGTGCGGACCTACGCTTGGGGATCGCGCACCGCGATCGCCGACTTCACCGGGCGCCCGGTGCCCGCGGCGCACCCGGAGGCCGAACTGTGGCTGGGCGCGCACCCCGGCGACCCGGCCGTCGTCGACACCCCCGACGGGCCCCGGTCCCTGCTGGATCTGCTGCGCGCCGACCCGCAGGGCCAGCTCGGCCCCGCCGTACGGGACCGGTTCGGCGACAGCCTGCCGTTCCTGGTCAAGGTGCTCGCCGCCGACGAACCGCTGTCCCTGCAGGCCCACCCGTCCAGCACGCAGGCCCGCGAGGGCTTCGAGCGGGAGAACCGGCTGGGCATCCCGCTGAACTCCCCGGAGCGCAACTACCGCGACTGCAGTCACAAACCGGAGATCCTGATCGCGCTCGGCCCGTTCGAGGCGCTGGCCGGGTTCCGGCCGGTGCCGCGCACCGTCGCACTGATGGAGGCGCTCGCCGTCGCCGACCTCGACCCCTATCTGGAACTGCTCATCGGCCAGCCCGAGGCCGGCGGCCTGCGGGCGCTGTTCACCACCTGGATCACCGCGCCGCAACCGGTGCTCGACGTGCTGGTGCCCGCCGTGCTCGATGGTGCCATCCAGTATGTCCGTTCTGGCGCAACCGAGTTCGTCGACGAGGCGCGGACCCTGCTGGAGCTTGGCGAACGCTATCCCGGCGACGCCGGCGTGCTGGCCGCGTTGCTGCTCAACCGCGTGCACCTGGAGCCCGGCGAGACCATCGCGCTGCCGGCGGGCAACCTGCACAGCTATCTGTCCGGGGTGGGGCTGGAGGTGATGGCCAACTCCGACAACGTGCTGCGCGGCGGCCTGACGCCCAAGCACGTCGACGTACCCGAGCTACTGCGGATCCTCGATTTCCATCCCGTCACCGCGGCCGAGTTGTCGCCGGAAACCATCCGCGAGGGCACCGAGCTGCGCTACGCCACCCCCGCGCCGGAGTTCGCCGTCTCGGTGTTCGATATCGACGGCGCGGCACTCGGCGGCGAGATCGATGCGCCCTGCCGGCACGACGGCCCGCAGATCCTGGTGTGCACCGCGGGCGCGGTGACGGTGCGGTCGAGGACCCAGACGCTGGAGCTGGCCCGGGGCGCGGCGGCCTGGGTGCCGGCCGACGACGGGCCGCTGCGGCTGCGGGCCGACGAACCCGCCCAGTTGTTCCGGGCGACCGTCGGCATCTGAGGCGGCCGCGTTCGACTGGCGCGACCGCATCCAGCCGGTACATTTCCGGAATGGCCGTGAACTGGCGCATCAAAACCGTCGAGCAGTCCATCGCCGAAACCGACGAGCCCGGCACCCGGCTGCGCAAGGACCTGACCTGGGTCGACCTGGCGGTCTTCGGCGTCTCGGTGGTGGTCGGTGCGGGTATTTTCACCGTGACCGCCTCCACCGCCGGCAACATCACCGGCCCGGCGATCATCGTTTCGTTCCTGATCGCCGCCGTCACCTGCGGGCTGGCCGCGCTGTGTTACGCCGAGTTCGCCTCCACGCTGCCGGTCGCCGGCAGCGCCTACACCTTCTCCTATGCGACCTTCGGTGAGTTCGTCGCGTGGATCATCGGCTGGGACCTGATCCTGGAGTTCGCGGTGGCCGCCGCGGTCGTCGCCGACGGCTGGTCGTCGTACCTGAACACCGTGCTCGGGCACCTGTGCCGGTGGGCCGAATGGCCGCCGATCGGATCGCTGACCAGCACGTTCGGGCTGGTGCGGATCAACTGGAGCACCCTGGGCATCATCGCGGTGGTCTGCGTACTGCTCATCCTGGGCACCCGACTGTCGTCGATGGTGTCCGCGGTGATCACCGCGATCAAGGTCACCGTGGTGCTGATCGTCGTCATCGTCGGCGCCTTCTACATCACCCCGGACAACTACCGCCCGTTCATCCCGCCGTCGGAGACCGGTGAGGCGGCCGGCTCCGGGATGGACCAGTCGCTGTTTTCCATGCTGACCGGCGCGGCGGGCAGTCACTACGGCCTCTACGGCGTGCTGGCCGGCGCCTCGATCGTGTTCTTCGCCTTCATCGGCTTCGACGTCGTGGCCACCACCGCCGAGGAGACCAAGAACCCGCAGCGCGACGTGGCCAAGGGCATCCTGACGACGCTGGGCATCGTCACCGTGCTCTACATCGCGGTATCGGTGGTGCTGACCGGCATGGTGTCCTACACCGCGCTGCGTACCGGGCCCAACGGCGAGCGGGCCAACCTGGCGACCGCGTTCGGTTACCACGGCGTCAAGTGGGCGGAGGTGGTGATCTCCATCGGCGCACTGGCCGGCCTGACCACGGTGGTCATGGTGATGGTGCTCGGCCAGACCCGGGTGTTGTTCGCCATGGCGCGCGACGGACTGCTGCCCCGGTGGTTGGCGCGCACCGGCCGCCGCGGCACACCGGTGCGGATCACCGTGGTGATCGGTCTGCTGATCGGTGCGCTGATCATCGTGGCCGACAGCCTGCGCAAGATGGACCGCCTCGAGGAGATGGTCAACGTCGGCACGCTGTTTGCCTTCGTGCTGGTCTCGGCCGGGGTGCTGGTGCTGCGCCGTACCCGTCCCGAACTGCCGCGGGGTTTCCGGGCGCCGTGGGTGCCCTGGCTGCCGATCACCTCGATCCTGGCCTGCGGCTGGCTGATGCTCAATCTGACCGGCTACACCTGGGAGCGCTTCGGCTACTGGATGGCGATCGGCCTGGTCATCTACTTCTGCTACGGCCGCTGGAATTCCCGGCTGGCCACCGCCGAGCGCGCCGCTCTGTAGCCGTCGCTCACCTCCGGCCGTCGCCGGGGTCTCTCTCGTCGATCCAGAACTCACGCTGCCGACACGCCGACGGCGACCAACAACGATTCTGCCTCGACGTGGAGGGCCGACCGTCAAGGTTTACATCAGATATTGATTTGTCTAGACAGTCGACAATCGATGGTTTATAGTCAAGTCATCAACGTGATGCCGTTCACATGGAGGAGGTAGACAGATGACTTCGCTGGAAACCCAGGAACCGACCACGCAGTGGCGGGACAAAAAGCGTCACCTATGGCTGATGGGCCTGATCCCGGCGGTGGCGCTGTTCGTCATGCTGCCGGTGATCTACGGGCTCAACCAGCTCGGCTGGCATGCCGCAGCCCAGGTGCCGTTCTGGATCGGGCCGATCCTGCTGTTTGTGCTGCTGCCGCTGCTGGACCTGCGTTTCGGTCCTGACGGCCAGAATCCGCCCGACGAGGTGATGGAGGCGCTGGAGGCCGACAAGCACTACCGCCGCTGCATCTATCTGTACCTGCCGTTCCAGTACGCCAGCGTCATCCTCGGCGCCTACCTGTTCACCGCATCTGACCTGAGCTGGCTCGGCTTCGACGGGGCTCTGGGCTGGCCGGCCAAGATCGGCCTGGCGTTCTCGGTGGGAACCCTCGGTGGTGTCGCCATCAACACCGCTCACGAACTGGGCCACAAGAGGGAAGAGGTGGAGCGCTGGTTGTCCAAGATCGCACTCGCCCAGACCGGCTACGGCCACTTCTACATCGAGCACAACCGCGGCCACCACGTTCGGGTGGCTACCCCGGAGGACCCCGCCTCGTCCCGGTTCGGCGAATCGTTTTGGACCTTCCTGCCGCGCAGCGTGTGGGGCGGGCTGAAGTCGGGCTGGGAACTGGAAGCCGGACGGCTGCGCCGGACCGGCAAGCCGGTGTGGCATCCGTCCAACGACGTGCTCAACGCCTGGGTGATGTCGCTGGTGCTGTGGGGCGCGCTGGTCGCGGTATTCGGCTGGCAGCTCTGGCCCTACCTGCTGATCTCCGCGGTGTTCGGGTTCTCCCTGCTGGAAGCGGTGAACTACCTGGAGCACTACGGACTGCTGCGCCAGAAGCTGCCCAGCGGCCGCTACGAACGCTGCACCCCGCAGCACAGCTGGAACTCCGACCACATCGTCACCAACCTGTTCCTCTACCACCTGCAGCGGCACAGCGATCACCACGCCAACCCGACCCGGCGCTACCAGACGCTGCGCAGCATGGACGGGTCGCCGAACCTGCCCACCGGCTACGCCAGCCTGATCGGGCTGACCTACTTCCCGCCGCTGTGGCGCCGCATGATGGACCACCGGGTGCTGGAGCACTACGACGGCGACATCACCCGGGTCAACATCCAGCCGAGCAAGCGCGCGAAGATCCTGGCCCGCTACGGCGCCGCCGACGCCGCGGTGGCGGTACCGGACGGTCAGCCGGAGCCCGGACCGGTCGCCACGGTGGTGGCCACCCGGTACCGCTGCCCGAACTGCGAATACGTCTACGACGTCGCCGTCGGCGCGCCCCGGGAGGGCTTCCCGGCCGGCACCGCATGGGCCGACGTTCCCGACGCCTGGTGCTGCCCCGACTGCGGGGTCCGGGACAAGGTCGACTTCACCCCCATCGCCTAGAACCGTCGCGAACCCGAGAGGAAAAGCCATGAGCACCGAGCCCTACAAGCTGTACCGCTGCTTCCAGTGCGGATTCGAATACGACGAGGCGAAGGGCTGGCCGGAGGACGGACTGGCCCCGGGCACCCGGTGGGAGGACATCCCCGAGGACTGGAGTTGCCCGGACTGCGGCGCGGCCAAGGCGGACTTCGAGATGATCGAGGTGGCCCGGTCGTGACGGCTACGCTGTCGGCCATGACCCCGACGAGTCCTGCCCCGCGCCGCCGGGGCAGGACTTCCGGCGTCGGCTACGCCGAGGCCTCCCGCAGCCTGCTGCGCGAGATGGTGCTCGACGCCATGCACGACCTACTGCTGACCAAGGACTGGTCGGCGGTCACCCTGTCCGATGTCGCCGGCGCCGCCGGGGTGAGCCGGCAGAGCATCTACAACGAGTTCGGTTCCCGCCAGGGCCTGGCTCAGGGCTATGCCTTGCGGTTGGGCGACCGGTTGGTCGACGCGATCACGGCGGCCATCGAAGTCAACGCTGGCCACGCCGAGCAGGCGTTCCTGGACGGGTTTCGCTCCTTTTTCCTCGCGTCGGCCGCCGATCCGCTGGTTGTCTCGCTGCAGACCGGGGTGGCCAAGCCGGACCTGCTGCAGATCATCACCACCGACAGCGCGCCGATCATCACCCGTTGCTCGGCCCGGCTCATCGACGCCTTGGTCAACAGTTGGATCCCCATCGGGGTCAACGACGCCGGGGTGCTGGCGCGGGCGGTGGTGCGACTGGCGATGAGTTACGTCTCGATGCCGCCGGAGGCCGACCACGACGTCGCCGACGACTTGGCCCGGCTGCTGGCCCCGTTCGTCATGAACCCGGCCGCGATTGGACCGGCGGATTGACGTAGCGCCCGGCGGTCGGTCGATGTCGCGCCACCGGTGCTCAGGGCGTCGGTCTACTGTGTACCCGAGCTAAGTTAACCGCCGCACCCGAGAAAGTGGGCCTGCATGACGCTGACCGCCGACAGCCGAAACGGCATCGATTTCAAGGTCGCCGACCTGTCCGAGGCCGAGTTCGGCCGCAAGGAAATCCGACTGGCCGAGCACGAGATGCCGGGCCTGATGTCGCTTCGCCGCGAGTACGCCGACGTCGCCCCGCTGCAGGGTGCCCGGATCTCCGGCTCGCTGCACATGACCGTGCAGACCGCGGTGCTGATCGAGACGCTGGTCGAACTCGGCGCCGAGGTGCGCTGGGCGTCGTGCAACATCTTCTCCACCCAGGACCACGCCGCCGCGGCCGTCGTCGTCGGCCCGCACGGCACCCCCGAGGAACCGCAGGGCACCCCGGTCTTCGCCTGGAAGGGCGAGACGCTGGAGGAGTACTGGTGGTGCGCCGAGCAGATGCTGACCTGGCCCGATCGGGACGGCGCGCCGGCGCCGGCCAACATGATCCTCGACGACGGCGGGGATGCCACCATGCTGGTGCTGCGCGGCGCGCAGTTCGAGGCCGCCGGGGTGGTGCCGCCCGCCGAGGACGGCGACTCCGCCGAGTACAAGGTGTTCCTGAACCTGCTGCGCGAGCGGTTCGAGACCGACAAGACCAAGTGGACCACCATCGCCGAGTCGGTCAAGGGCGTCACCGAGGAGACCACCACCGGTGTGCTGCGCCTCTACCAGTTCGAGGCCGCCGGCGAGCTGCCGTTCCCGGCGATCAACGTCAACGACTCGGTCACCAAATCCAAGTTCGACAACAAGTACGGCACCCGGCACTCGCTGATCGACGGCATCAACCGCGGCACCGACGTCCTGATGGGCGGCAAGCAGGTGCTGATCTGCGGCTACGGCGACGTCGGCAAGGGCTGCGCCGAGTCGCTCAAGGGTCAGGGCGCGCGCGTCGCGGTCACCGAGATCGACCCGATCAACGCACTGCAGGCGCTGATGGAGGGCTTCGACGTGGTGACCGTCGAGGACGCCATCGCCTCCGCCGACATCGTCATCACCGCCACCGGCAACAAGGACATCATCACCCTCGATCACATGCTGGCGATGAAGGACAAGGCCATCCTCGGCAACATCGGCCACTTCGACAACGAGATCGACATGGCCGCGCTGGAGTCCAGCGGCGCCACCCGGATCAACATCAAGCCGCAGGTCGACGAGTGGGTGTTCGACACCGGCCGCTCGATCATCGTGCTGAGCGAGGGCCGGCTGCTGAACCTGGGCAACGCCACCGGGCACCCGTCGTTCGTGATGAGCAACAGCTTCGCCAACCAGGTGATCGCCCAGATCGAGCTGTGGACCAAGAACGACGAGTACGACAACGCGGTCTACCGGCTGCCCAAGCACCTCGACGAGAAGGTCGCCCGCATCCACGTGGAGGCGCTCGGCGCCAAGCTGACCCGGCTGTCCAAGGACCAGGCCGAGTACATCGGCGTGGACGTCGAGGGACCGTACAAGCCCGAGCACTACCGGTACTGAACGTGTACGGTCAGGGGCCCGGAAAATTTCCGGGCCCCTCGTCGTACCCGAGACTTCGGGAGATTTCATCCGGAGACCAAATCGTTATGTGATGGTTACACGCATGTTGACGATGAGGTCAGTGGTGAGTTCTGTGGCTGTTGCGGCGACCGTCTTCACCGGGGCGATTCAGTTGGCGGCGGCGAACGCCGACCCGGTCACCGGTAACTGCGGGTTCCCGCCCGGGGACATCTATGCGCATGAATTCCAGTGCAACCGATACGGGGAGTTCTACACCCCGCCGGACCCCCTGCCGGCCGGCAAACCGGGCGACCTGATCCGCCACGAGCCGCAGCCGCTCGTCTACGAGCCCTCCGGTGAACTCGGCAGCTGGGTGGCCACCGGAACCCGGATCATGTATCGGAGCACCGACGCGCGCGGCAATCCCAACGTCGTCACCGGCACCTACTTCGAGCCGGACAACCCGTGGCCGGGAAACGGTCCGCGTCCGCTGCTGGCCGTCGGGCCGGGCACCCAGGGCCAGGGTGATCAGTGCGCGCCGTCGCGGGTGTTCTCCCAGAGCATCCACTTCTCCTCCGGCCTGGACATCACGCTGGGCTACGAGGAAATGTTCGTCGCCACCCTGGTGGCCCGCGGATTCGCCGTGGTGGTGACCGACTACGACGGCCTGGGCACCCCGGGCATGCACACCTACGTCAACCGGCTGGCCGAGGGCCAGGCGTTGCTGGACGCCGCGCGGGCGGCCAAGAAGCTGCCCGGCACCTCGCTGACCCCCGACGGCCCGGTGGCGCTGTGGGGCTACTCGCAGGGCGGTGGCGCATCGGCGTCCGCCCTGGAGCTCGCCCCGTCCTATGCCCCGGAGCTTGACCTGGTCGGCGCCTACGTGGGGGCGCCCCCGGCCGACCTGACCACACTGCTGCCGTTCATCGACGGCTCGATCCTGACCGGGGTGATCGGCTATGTGCTCAACGGCATGATCCAGGCCTACCCCGAAGCCGAGCAGGCACTGCGAGCCAAGCTCACCCCCCAGGGTGAGGACCTGCTGGAGAAATCCAAGGAGCAGTGCATCGGCGAGACCATCATGACCTTCGGCCTGCATCACCTGCAGCCGTATTTCAACGTTCCGCTGGCGGAACTGGTGCGCGATCCGCAGTTCCACGGACTGCTGGACCTGCAGCGCATCGGCCGGCTCAAGCCGAACGCCCCGGCGTTCATCGACAACAACCGGTTCGACCCGATCATCCCCTGGGTGCAGGCCCGTCAGCTCGCGGTGGACTGGTGCGCACTGGGCGCCGATGTCGAGTTCTGGACCAATCAGCAACCGCCGTTCCTCAACAAGCTGGCCATCAACCACGCGCTGCCCATGTTCGTCGAGGGCGAGCGTGCCATCGCCTGGATCACCGACCGGTTCAACGGCGCCCCGACCACCCCGAACTGCGACTCGCTGCCTCCGCTGGAGCTCTGACCGGTAGACCCAGATCCCTACCGGGAGTCTCCACGAGCAACTCGTTGCTGAGAGTTCGGCAAATTTCATCCAGATATCAAATCGTTATGCAACGGTTACCAGCATGTTGACGATGAGGTCAGTAGCGAGCACTGTGGCGGCTGCGGCGACCCTCGTGGCCGTGTCAATGCACCTCGCGATAACGCCGGCAAACGCGGATCCGGTCACCGGCAATTGCGGATTCCCGCCGGGCGACATCTACGCGCACGAATTCCAGTGCGATCGCTACGGCGAGTTCTACACCCCGCCGGACCCGCTGCCGGCCGGCGCATCGGGGAACCTGATCCGCCACGAACCCATGCGGCTGGTGTACGAGCCGTCCGGTCAGCTGGGCAGCTGGGTGGCCACCGGCACCCGGATCATGTACCAGAGCACCGACGCCACCGGGCATCCCGACGTCGTCACCGGCACCTACTTCGAGCCGGACAACCCGTGGCCGGGCAACGGCCCCCGCCCGCTACTGGCCGTCGCACCCGGCACCCAGGGCCAGGGCGACCAGTGCGCGCCGTCGCGGCTGTTCTCCCAGAGCATCCACTTCTCGTCCGGCCTCGACATCACCATGGGCTACGAGGAGCTGTGGGTCGCCACCCTGGTGGCCCGCGGCTACGCCGTGGTGGTCACCGACTACGAGGGACTGGGCACCCCGGGCGATCACCCGTACATGAACCGGCTGTCGCAGGGGCACGCGCTGCTCGACGCCGCGCGGGCAGCCAAGCAGTTACCCGGCACCTCGCTGACCCCGAACGGACCGGTGGCACTGTGGGGCTACTCGCAGGGCGGCGGTGCGTCGGCATCGGCCGTCGAGCTCGCCCCGTCCTACGCCCCCGAGCTCGACCTGGTCGGCGCCTACGTCGGCGCGCCGCCCGCCGACCTGATCGCGACGCTGCCGTTCATCGACGGCTCGATCCTGACCGGTGTGCTGGGCTACGTGCTCAACGGCATGATCCACTCCTATCCCCAGGCCGAGGCGCCGCTGCGGGCCAAGCTCACCCCCCAGGGTGAGGACCTGCTGGCGAAGTCCAAGGAACAGTGCGTCGCCGAAACCGTCATGACCTTCGGCTTCCATCACATGCAGCCGTACTTCAACGAGCCGCTCGCCGACGTGTTGAGCGATCCGCAGTTCCACGCCCTGCTGGAACTGCAGCGCATCGGCACCCTGAAGCCGAAAGCGCCGGTGTTCATCGACTCCAACCGGTTCGACCCGCTGGTGCCGTGGGTGCCGGCCCGTCAACTCGCCCAGGACTGGTGCGACAAGGGTGCGGACGTGGAGTTCTGGACCAACCAGCAGCCGCCGTTCCTCAACAAGACCGGGACCAACCACGTCCTGACCTATCTGGTCGACGGCGAGCGGGCCATGGGCTGGATCCTGGATCGGTTCAACGGTGTCCCCACCACGCCGAACTGCAACGCGCTGCCGCCGTTCGAGCTCTGATCACTACGCTCGGCGTGTGCTGATCGTCATCGAGGGACTCGACGGGGCGGGCAAGCGCACCCTGACCGAGGGGCTGCGCGCCGGCCTGAGCGCGGCCGGGAAAACCGTCGCCACCCTGGCGTTTCCGCGCTACGGCGTCTCGGTGACCGCGGATCTGGCCGCCGAGGCGCTGCACGGCGGTCACGATCACCTGGCCGATTCCAGCTACGCCATGGCGATGCTGTTCGCCCTGGACCGGGCGGGCGCGGCGGGCGAGATCACCGCGCTGGCCGCCGGCCACGACGTCGTCATCCTGGACCGCTACGTCGCCTCCAACGCCGCCTACACCGCGGCCCGGCTGCACCAGGGCGCCGACGGCGACGCCGTCGAGTGGGTCGCGGACCTGGAGTTTCGCCGCCTCGGGCTGCCGCGCCCGGACTGGCAGCTGCTGCTGGCGGTGCCCCCCGCGCTGGCCGCCGAGCGCGCCCGCGGCCGGGAGGCCACCGACGCCGATCGCGTCCGGGACCGCTATGAGCGCGACGGCGACCTGCAGCAGCGCACCGCGGCCGTCTACGCCGATCTGGCCGCCGCGAACTGGATGGGCCGCTGGCACCGAGTCGGGCCCGACGACGACGCGGCCGCCGTTCTCGCCGCGCTGCGCTGAAACACAAAGGCCGCGCTTACGGCGTGTGACGCCCGGGAATATTGCGATTTGGTGACAACATGGACGCCATGAGGCAACGGATCCTGGTCGTCGACGATGACGCTGCACTGGCCGAGATGCTCACCATCGTTCTGCGCGCCGAGGGCTTCGACACCGCGGTGGTCGGCGACGGCAGCCAGGCGCTGCCCGCGGTCCGCGAACTGCGGCCCGACCTGGTGCTGCTGGACCTGATGCTGCCCGGCATGAACGGGATCGACGTGTGCAAGGCACTGCGCGCGGACTCCGGGGTGCCGATCGTCATGCTGACCGCCAAGACCGACACCGTCGACGTGGTGCTGGGTCTGGAGTCCGGCGCCGACGACTACGTGATGAAGCCGTTCAAGCCCAAGGAGCTCGTCGCCCGGGTCCGCGCCCGGTTGCGCCGCAACGAGGACGAGCCGGCCGAGATGCTGTCGATCGCCGACATCGACATCGACGTGCCCGCGCACAAGGTGACCCGCGACGGCGAGCAGATCGCGCTGACCCCGCTGGAGTTCGACCTGCTGGTCGCACTGGCCCGCAAGCCGCGTCAGGTGTTCACCCGCGAGGTGCTGCTGGAACAGGTGTGGGGCTACCGGCACCCCGCCGACACCCGGCTGGTCAACGTGCACGTGCAGCGGCTGCGCGCTAAGGTCGAGAAGGATCCGGAGAACCCGCAGGTCGTGCTGACCGTGCGGGGGGTGGGTTACAAGGCCGGACCCCCGTAAATGTGGCGTTCCACCCGGCGGATCCAGGGCGGTTGGGGGCCCGCCGATCCGCTGGTGCGCGCGCTCCGGGCCCTGGGCCGTGCGCTCGCCGTCATCTGGCGTCGTTCCCTGCAGCTGCGGGTGGTGGTGCTGACCCTGGGGCTGTCGCTGGCCGTGCTGCTGGTGCTGGGCTTCGTGCTGACCAGCCAGATCACCGACCGGATTCTCGACGTCAAGGTGCGTGCGGCGACCGAGGAGGTCGAGCGCGCGCGGAACACCGTCGGCGGCATCGTCGGCGGTGAGGAGACCCGCTCGCTGGACTCCAGCCTGCAACTGGCCCGCAACACCCTGCTGTCGAAGTCCGAACCGTCCTCCGGCGCCGGGCTGGCCGGCACGTTCGACGTCGTGCTGGTGGTGCCGGCCAAGGGTCCCGGCGCCGCCTCGTCGGCCGGGCCGATCGACCAGATCCCCGGCGAGCTGAGGGAATTCGTCAAGGCCGGCCAGGTCAGCTACCAGTACTCGACGGTGCACACCGACGCCTACACCGGCCGGGCGCTGATCGTCGGCACCCCGGCGGTGTCCCGGGTGCCCAACCTGGAGCTCTACCTCATCTTCCCGCTGACCAGCGAGGAGAACACCATCGCGCTGGTGCGCGGAACCATGGCCACCGGCGCCCTGGTGCTGCTGCTGCTGCTGGCCGGCATCGCGGTCCTGGTGTCCCGGCAGGTGGTGCTGCCGGTGCGCTCCGCCTCTCGGATCGCCGAGAAATTCGCCGAGGGCCAGCTCACCGAGCGGATGCCGGTGCGCGGCGAGGACGACATGGCCCGGCTCGCGGTGTCGTTCAACGACATGGCCGAGAGCTTGAGCCGCCAGATCACCCAGCTGGAGGAGTTCGGCAACCTGCAGCGCCGGTTCACCTCCGACGTCAGCCACGAACTGCGCACCCCGCTGACCACCGTGCGAATGGCTGCGGACCTGATCTATGACCACAGCGAGGAGCTCGACCCGGCGCTGCGTCGCTCCACCGAGTTGATGGTCGCCGAACTGGACCGGTTCGAATCGCTGCTGGCCGATCTGCTGGAGATCTCCCGGCACGACGCGGGCGTCGCCGAGCTGTCGGTGGAGGCCGTCGACCTACGGGCCACGGTGAAAAGCGCCCTGGACAACGTCGGGCACCTGGCCGCCGACGCGGGCGTCGCCCTGGAGGTGGACCTGCCCGAGCACGAGGTGATCGCCGAGGTGGACGCCCGGCGGGTGGAGCGCATCCTGCGCAATCTGATCGCCAACGCGATCGACCACGCCGAGCACAAGCCGGTGCGGATCCGGATGGCCGCCGACGAGGACACCGCCGCGGTGACCGTCCGCGACCACGGCGTCGGGCTGCGTCCCGGCGAGGAGAAGCTGGTGTTCTCCCGGTTCTGGCGCTCGGACCCGTCCCGGGTGCGTCGTTCCGGCGGCACCGGGCTGGGGCTGGCGATCAGCATCGAGGACGCCCGGCTGCACCAGGGCCGGCTGGAGGCGTGGGGCGAACCCGGAAACGGCGCCTGCTTCCGGTTGACGCTGCCGCTGGTGCGCGGCCACAAGGTGACCACCTCGCCGCTGCCGCTCAAACCGACCAGCGCCGAACGGGCGATGGCCGGCCAGGCGGGGGACCAGCGATGAGGCCGCGGGTCCTCGGGGCGGTGCTTGCGGCGGTGGTGCTGGGCCTCACCGGGTGCGCCGGGGTGCCGAAATCGTCGGCGCCCCAGGCCATCGGGACGGTTGAGACTCCCGCGCCGCGGGCACTGCCGAACCCCAGCCCGGGCATGGATCCCGACG
The DNA here is from genome assembly GCF_010731615.1 of Mycolicibacterium insubricum. NCBI lineage: Bacteria > Bacillati > Actinomycetota > Actinomycetes > Mycobacteriales > Mycobacteriaceae > Mycobacterium > Mycolicibacterium insubricum. Next base: position 1,657,487 of record NZ_AP022618.1, read on the forward strand.
TGCTGCTGCGCGAATTCCTCAAGGCCACCGCCGATCCCGAGGGCCGCCACCAGGCCGCCCGGCAGTTCCTGACGTCCTCGGCCGGCGGATCGTGGGACGACTCCGGCAGCTCGCTGCTGATCGACAACGTGGTGTTCGTCGAAACCCGCACGGCCAACCGGGTTTCCGTGCGAATGCAGGCCGATATTCTCGGATCACTGTCGGACATGGGGGTTTTCGAGACCGGTGACGGTGCGCTGCCCGACCCGGGTCCGATCGAACTGGCCAAGAGCCCGCAGGGCTGGCGGATCGACAAGTTGCCCAACGGGGTGTTCCTGGACTGGCGGCAGTTCCAGTCCACCTACAAGCGGTACACGCTGTACTTCGCCGAGCCGACCGGCCACACCATGGTGCCGGACCCGCGCTACCTGGCGGTCTCCGACGCCGATCAGTTGGCCACCGAGCTGGTCAGCAAGCTGATCGCCGGGCCGCGTCCCGAACTGTCGCACGCGGTGCGCAACATGGCCGGTGCCCCGCTGAAGCTGCGCGGCCCGGTGACTCGCGCCGACGGCGGCAAGACCGGGGTGGGCAAGGGCTACGGCGGTGCCCGGATAGACCTGGAGGGTCTGTCGACGACCGACCCACAGAGCCGGGCATTGCTTGCCGCGCAACTGATCTGGACGCTGTCGCGCGCCGACATCCGCGGGCCGTACGTGATCAACGCCGACGGCGCGCCGCTGGACGACCGGTTCGCCAAGGGCTGGGAGACCTCCGACGTCGCGGCCACCGATCCGGGCGCCGCCGACGGCGCCGCGGCCGGGCTGCACGCACTGGTCGGCGGCTCGCTGATGGCGCTCGACGGGCAACAGCTGACACCGATGCCCGGCACCTTCGGCCAACTGCCCGAACAGCATTCGGCCGCCCTGTCGCGCGACGGCAGCGGCGTCGGCGCCGTGGTGGTCAACCAGCCGGGCGCCCCCGACGTCGCCTCCCAGCTGTGGATCGGTGCCGGCGGACAGGCCGGGGTGATGGCCGCCGAGGGCCGCAGCATCTCGCGCCCCACCTGGGCGCTGGACTCGGCGGTGTGGGTGGTGATCGACGGCAACAACGTCGTGCGGGTAACCCAGGAGGCCGCCACCGGCGCCCCGGCCCGGGTGCCCGTCGACTCGACGGCGGTGAGCAGCAAGTTCCCCGGGGTGATCAGCGAATTGCAGCTGTCCCGCGACGGGATCCGGGCCGCGATGGTGATCGACGGCCAGGTGGTGCTGGCCGCCGTCGAGCAGGCGCCCGGCGGTGAATTCGCGCTGACCCGGCCGCGGCGGTTGGGCTTCGGCCTGGGCAAATCGGTGACGGCACTGTCCTGGCGCACCGGCGACGACATCGTCGTGCTGCGCAGCAACGCCGAGCATCCGGTGTCGTTCGTCAACCTCGACGGGGTCAACTCCGATGCCCCGGCCGCCGGCCTGACGCTGCCGGTGTCGGCGGTGGCTGCCAACCCGTCGACGGTCTACGTCGCCGACAACCGCGGGGTGATGCAGCTGTCGGGCTCTGGCGCGGAGAACGGTGAGCCCCGGTGGACCGAGGTCCGCCCGCTGATGATCGGCGGCGCGATCCCGGTGCTGCCGGGCTGACCGGCCGCTTCCGGTACCAATCTCGGAGCTTCATCCACACCCCGGCCCGCACCGAACTGAACTGCACAGCTGCCCCGCGCACACTGACCCCATGCTCGCCGCGCTGCTGGATCTGGTGCTGCCGGTCGAGTGCGGCGGCTGCCGGGCGCCGGGGGTGCGCTGGTGCGACAACTGCGCGGCGGCCTGGCGGGTCGACGCCCACGAACCGCTGCTGATCAGCCCCCGGGTCGACCCGGGGGTACCGGTGTTCGCCCTCGGCCGGCACGCCGGGCCGCGGCGCGCGGCGATCGTCGCGCTCAAGGACCGCGGCCGTCGCGACCTGCGGGCGCCGCTGGCCGCCGCGCTGGCCGACGGCATCGATCGGCTGCTGTGCTGGGGGATTCTGCAACCACCGGTGGTCGTCGTCCCCGCACCCACCCGGCGGTGGGCGGCGCGCCGGCGCGGCGGGGACCCGGTCACCCTGCTCGCCCGCCTCGCCGTCGGCCGGGCGCCGCAGGTCCGCGTCGTCCCCGCGTTGCGCACCTCGCCCCGGGTGCGCGACTCCGTCGGTCTCGGCGCCGACGCCCGGCTGCGCAACCTCGCCGGCCGGGTCGCGTTGATGCGCACCCCGCCGCCCGGGGAACTGCTGCTGGTCGACGACATCGTCACCACCGGTGCGACAGCCGCCGAATCGGTGCGGGTGCTGGCCCGGGCGGGGTCACCGGTGGCGGCGGTGCTGGCGCTGGCCCACGCCTGACGGCCCGGGGGACCGCCGGGCGCGGAAATCAGGGCCCGAAGGTCCTGTAACTGATGACCGAAAGGTCTGGTCGGACGCGGTCGACTCGGGCTACGGTCGAAGCAAACGAGCGCGGCAGGAGGTGATGTGACCACCCTGCCGTGCAGGGTGCCGGGACACGTACACTCGCCTGTCAAGCTGTAAAGACATGAACCGACTGCGCACATCGCGCGACGCAAAAGAAACGAGTTGACGAGCATGTCAAGCCAATCCGTTGATACCGGCCAGGCCACCGACGCCGAAGTGGTGGTGAAGGGACGCAACGTCGAGGTGCCGGACCACTTCCGGGTGCACGTCTCCGAGCGGCTGGGTCGCCTGGCCAAGTACGACGATTCGATCTACCTGTTCGACGTCGAACTGCACCACGAGCCGAACCGCCGCCAGCGCAAGAGCAGCCAGCACGTCGACATCACCGCTCGCGGCCGCGGCCCGGTGGTGCGCGGCGAGGGCAAGGGCGAGAACTTCTACGCCGCCCTCGAGCTGGCCGTCAGCAAGCTGGAGAAGCGACTGCGTCGCGGCAAGGACCGCCGCAAGATCCACTACGGCGAGAAGACCCCGATCGCGCTGCACGAGGCCGCCGCGCTGGCTCCGCTGTTCGAGCCGAACGCCGCTACCCCGGAGCAGATCGACCGGGTGGAGGCCATCGACGACGCCAACGAGCCGGGCCACATCGTCCGGGTCAAGGAGCACACCAGCAAGCCGATGACCGTCGACGACGCCCTCTATGAGATGGAGCTCGTTGGCCACGACTTCTTCCTGTTCCACGACAAGGAGACCGACAAGCCCTCGGTGGTGTACCGCCGTCACGCGTTCGACTACGGCATCATCCGGCTGGTCTAGTCCGCCCACCGATACCCGCACAGAGACCCGGCCGGAGCACATCCGGCCGGGTCGACTGTTTTCGGCGGGTGAGCGCGGACACAGCACCTGTCGGTCCCGCGCAGGTGGTTCCCCTACGATGGATCGCAATTACGCGTCGACCCGCTAGGGGATATCTGTGTCAGTGCTGTCGAAACTTCTGCGCCTCGGTGAAGGCCGCATGGTCAAGCGCCTCCACGGGCTGGCCAAGCACATCGAGACCCTGTCCCCGGAGGTGGAGAAGCTCGGCGACGACGAGCTGCGCGCCAAGACCGACGAGTTCCGCAAACGCCATGAGGACGGGGAGAGCCTCGACGACCTGCTGCCCGAGGCGTTCGCCGTCGCCCGCGAGGCGTCCTGGCGGGTGCTGAGCCAGCGTCCGTTCGAGGTTCAGCTGATGGGTGGCGCGGCGCTGCACTTCGGCAACGTCGCCGAGATGAAGACCGGTGAGGGCAAGACCCTGACCTGTGTGCTGCCGGCCTACCTCAACGCCATCGGCGGCAAGGGTGTGCACGTCGTCACCGTCAACGACTACCTGGCCAAACGCGACAGCGAGTGGATGGGCCGGGTGCACCGCTTCCTCGGCCTGGACGTCGGCGTCATCCTGTCCGGCCTGACCCCGGAGGAGCGCCGCGCCGCCTACGCCGCCGACATCACCTACGGCACCAACAACGAGTTCGGGTTCGACTACCTGCGCGACAACATGGCGCATTCGGTCGACGAGATGGTGCAGCGCGGCCACAACTTCGCCGTCGTCGACGAGGTCGACTCCATCCTGATCGACGAGGCGCGCACCCCGCTGATCATCTCCGGTCCGGCCGACGGCGCGTCCCACTGGTACACCGAGTTCGCCCGCATCGCCCCGCTGATGGAAAAAGACGTCCACTACGAGGTCGACCTGCGCAAACGGACCGTCGGTGTGCACGAGATCGGCGTCGAGTTCGTCGAGGACCAGCTCGGCATCGAGAACCTCTACGAGGCTGCCAACTCGCCGTTGGTCAGCTACCTCAACAACGCGCTGAAGGCCAAGGAACTGTTCCTGCGCGACAAGGACTACATCGTGCGCGACGGCGAGGTGCTCATCGTCGACGAGTTCACCGGCCGCGTGCTGCTGGGCCGGCGCTACAACGAGGGCATGCACCAGGCCATCGAGGCCAAGGAGCACGTCGAGATCAAGTCCGAGAACCAGACGCTGGCCACCATCACGCTGCAGAACTACTTCCGGCTCTACGACAAGCTGTCGGGCATGACCGGTACCGCCGAGACCGAGGCCGCCGAGCTGCACCAGATCTACAAGCTCGGCGTGGTGCCGATCCCGACCAACCGGCCGATGGTCCGCGCCGACCAGTCCGACCTGATCTACAAGACCGAGGAAGCCAAGTTCATCGCCGTCGTCGACGACGTCGCCGAGCGCTACGAGGCGGGCCAGCCGGTGCTGATCGGTACCACCAGCGTCGAGCGGTCGGAGTACCTGTCGCGGCAGTTCACCAAGCGCAAGATCCCGCACAACGTGCTCAACGCGAAGTACCACGAGCAGGAAGCCGGCATCATCGCCGAGGCGGGCCGGCTCGGCGCGATCACCGTGGCCACCAACATGGCCGGCCGCGGTACCGACATCGTGCTGGGCGGCAACGTCGACTTCCTGGCCGACCAGCGGCTGCGCAACCGAGGACTGGACCCGGTGGAAACCCCCGACGAGTACGAGGCCGCCTGGGACGAGGTGCTGGAGAAGATCAAGGCCGAGGTCGAGGAGGAGGGCGACAAGGTCCGCGCCGTCGGCGGCCTCTATGTGCTGGGTACCGAGCGCCACGAATCCCGGCGCATCGACAACCAGCTGCGCGGCCGCTCCGGCCGTCAGGGCGACCCGGGTGAGTCCCGGTTCTACCTGTCCCTGGGCGACGAGTTGATGCGCCGCTTCAACGGCGAGACGTTGGAGGCTCTGCTCAACCGCCTCAACCTGCCCGACGACGTGCCGATCGAGGCGAAGATGGTGTCCCGGGCCATCAAGAGCGCCCAGACCCAGGTCGAGCAGCAGAACTTCGAGGTCCGCAAGAACGTCCTCAAGTACGACGAGGTGATGAACCAGCAGCGCAAGGTCATCTACGCCGAGCGTCGCCGGATCCTGGAGGGTGAGGACCTCGCCGATCAGATCCACCAGATGCTGGTCGACGTCATCACCGCCTACGTCGACGGCGCCACCGCCGAGGGCTACGCCGAGGACTGGGACCTGGAGAAGCTGTGGGAGGCGTTGGGCACGCTGTACCCGGTGTCCATCGACCACCACGACCTGCTGGGCTCCGGCGAGATCGGCGAACCCGGCGAGCTGACCCGCGAGGAACTGCTCGACGCGCTGGTCGAGGACGCCGAGAGCGCCTACACCAAGCGCGAGACGACGATCGACGAGCTGGCCGGCGAGGGTGCCATGCGCCAGCTGGAACGCAACGTGCTGCTCAACGTCATCGACCGCAAGTGGCGCGAGCACCTCTACGAGATGGACTACCTCAAGGAGGGCATCGGTTTGCGGGCGATGGCCCAGCGTGATCCGCTGGTGGAGTACCAGCGCGAGGGCTACGACATGTTCATCGCCATGCTCGACGGGCTGAAGGAGGAATCCGTCGGGTTCCTGTTCAACGTGCAGGTCGAGGCCGCCCCGGCGGCACCGGCCGTCGCGCCGATGGACGCGCCGCAGGGGCTGGCCGAATTCGCCGCCGCGGCAAAGGAATCCGGCGCATCGGACGACCAGCCCGAGCCGGCTCCGCAGGTGCACGCCAAGGGCATCGACGGCGACGAGGACAAGCGGCCGCTGACCTACTCCGGTCCCGCCGAGGACGGCCACGCCGAGGTGCAGCGCCGCAGTGGTGGCGCCGCCACCGGCAAGCCGTCCGGCAGCCGTCGGGAACGCCGCGAGGCCGCCCGGAAGGCGGGCAAGGCCCGGCGCTGATCTCCCGGCGCTACCCGATCCCAGTGCTCGGGTGACCTCTTCTCGCAGAACTACACTGCTCGTCGAGTCACCCGATGCCCGTGCTCGGGTGACCTCTTCTCGCAGAACTACACTGCTCGTCGAGTCACCCGATGCCAGTGCTCGGGTGACCTCTTCTCGCAGAACTACACTGCTCGTCGAGTCACCCGATGTGCAGGGCGGTGAACCGCCAGCCCGTCGGGCCCGGTGCCACCCGCCCGGCGATCGCGTGCCCGCGCCCGGCGCGCGCATACCCGGCGACCACCTCGAAGGCGGATTCGGCCGGGTCGACGGCCTGCAGCCGAACCCGGCGCAGGGTCGCGACCTCGGCGTTGGCCGGGCGGCCGCGGATGAAGGACCCCAGCGCGTCGATCAGCCCGTCGGCCAGCAGGCTGCGCAACTGGGCCGGCTGGCGCCGGCCGTCCAGGGTCTCCAACAGGGCGCGCAGGACGGCGTCGGCGAACGCGGTGGCGTCGCGTTGGCGCGGGGTGAGGGGCGCGGGCTCGGGCGCCGGCCGGATGCGGGGGCGCCGCCGGGCACCGGGGCGCCGCGCCACCCTCAGACACCCGGGCACGCCGGTCGGCGGTTCGTAGTCGATGACGGGGGTGACGGTCATGGTCATCGGGCAACCCTCCACGGCTCGGTGCGATAGACGCGGCCTGCTGGAGAGGGGCAGACACGTGCGATCATGGCACAGGACCGGTCGGGAGAATAGTCAGTCACCGTGGGTCATCGGAAGAGGGGAGGAGAGCCGCCGTGGATGCCCGACTGTCGGCCGCCGATGCGGCTTTCTACCGGCTGGAAAACACTGCCACCCCGATGTACGTCGGGTCGCTGGCGATCCTGGGCCCCCCGCCCGGCGGGCTGAGCTACCAGGCGCTGCTGCACACCGTCGAGCAGCGCCTGCCGCAGATTCCGCGCTACCGGCAGAAGGTGCGCGAGGTGACCATGGGCCTGGCCCGCCCGGTCTGGATCGACGACCGCGACTTCGACATCACCTACCACATCCGCCGCTCCGCGCTGCCGTCCCCGGGATCGGATGAGCAGCTGCACGACCTGGTGGCCCGGCTCGGCTCGCGCCCGCTGGATCGCTCCCGCCCGCTGTGGGAGATGTACCTGGTGGAGGGCCTCTCGGAGGGGCGGGTGGCGATCTACACCAAGACGCACCAGTCGCTGGTCAACGGCATGTCGGCGCTGGAGATCGGGCACGTCATCGCCGACCGGACCGAGGAACCCCCCGATTTCGGCGAGGACATCTGGATTCCCGGGCGCGAACCGGGCAACGCGGCGCTGCTGCTGGGTGCGATCGCCGACTGGATCGCCGGGCCGCGTCAGCAGCTCGGTGCCCTCGGCTCGGCGGTCGCCGGCGCCGTCACCAACGCCGGCGAGCTGGTCGAGGCCGGGCGCCGGATGGCCGACATCGCGCGCACCTTCGCCCGCGGTATCGCGCCGAGCAGCCCGCTCAACACCACCGTGTCGCGCAACCGCCGGTTCGCGGTGGCCGCCGGGGATCTGGCCGACTACCGGTCGCTGCGCACCCGGTACGACTGCGACGTCAACGACGTGGTGCTGGCGGTGATCGCTGGGGCCCTGCGCAACTGGTTGCTGTCCCGCGGGGAGCCGGTCACCCCGACGGCCACCATCCGGGCGATGGCGCCGATGTCGGTCTACGCCGACCCGGATTCCGACGGTTCCGCCGGACCCGGCCAGGCGATCAGCGCAGTGGCGCCGTTTCTGGTGGACCTGCCCGTCGGCGAGGGCAACGCGGTGATCCGGCTCTCCCAGATCGCGCACGCCACCGAAAGTCATTCCACCGCAGCGAGTCTGGTCGACGCCCGGACCATCGTCACGCTCTCGGGGTTCGCCCCGCCGACGTTGCACGCCATGGGGATCCGGGTGGCGACCAGTTTCTCGGCACGCCAGTTCAACTTGTTGGTCACCAATGTGCCCGGCGCCCAGGCGCAGATGTACGTCGCCGGCTCCGAACTGCTGGAGACCTACGCGGTGCCGCCGCTGCTGAACAACCAGGTGCTCGCCATCGGGGTGACCTCCTACAACGGCCGGCTGTACTACGGCATCAACGCCGACCGAGACGCCATGAGCGACGTCGATCTGCTGGCAAGTCTGCTTGTCGAATCTTTGGACGAATTGTTGGAGGCGGCGCGGTAAGCTTCGCGGATGCCGAAGACCAAGGCCCGGAAGACCAAGACGTCCGGGGCCGACCCGAGTTCCAATGGGGCGACAAAGCCCAAGAAGCGCAAGCTGCCCAACGACGTCTACGAGGCCGAATTGTTCCGGCTGCAAACCGAACTCGTCGCCCTGCAGGAGTGGGTGAAGGAGACCGGTGCGCGGATCGTGATCATCTTCGAGGGTCGCGACGCGGCCGGCAAGGGCGGCACCATCAAGCGCCTCGCCGAATACCTCAACCCGCGCGTGGTGCGGACCGTGGCGCTGCCGGCACCCACCGAACGCGAGCGCGGCCAGTGGTACTACCAGCGTTACGTGCAGCATCTGCCCACCAAGGGAGAGATCGTGCTGTTCGACCGGTCCTGGTACAACCGCGCCGGTGTGGAGACGGTGATGGGTTTCTGCACCCCGGCCGAGCACACGCTGTTCCTGCGGCAGACCCCTATCTTCGAGAACATGCTGATGGACGACGGGATCATCTTGCGCAAGTACTGGTTCTCGGTGTCCGACGGGGAACAGTTGCGCCGGTTCCGGGCCCGGCTCAACGACCCGGTGCGCCAATGGAAGCTCTCCCCGATGGACCTGGAATCGCTGTACCGGTGGGAGGACTACTCGCGCGCCAAGGACCAGATGATGGTGCACACCGACACCAAGGCCAGCCCCTGGTACATCGTGGAATCCGACATCAAGAAGCACGCCCGGCTCAACATGCTGTCGCATCTGCTGTCCAGCATCGACTATCACCGGGTGGACCGGCCGTCGGTGGCCATCCCGAAGAAGCGGCCCGGCGGAAACTACATCCGGCCGTCGCGGGATCTGGCGACCTATGTGCCCGACCACGTATCGCAGCTGCTCGGCGATCCGAGCTGATGCGGGTCTACCTCCCGGCGACGCTGTCCATGGTGGCGCGCCTGGTGGACGACGGGCGGTTGGCCGCCGTCAACGGAACCGCGTTCGCCCTCACCCCGGCGCTGCGGGAGGCCTATGCGGCCGGTGACGAGGACGAGCTGGCCGAGGTCGCCCTCGGCGAGGCCGCGCTGGCCTCGATCCGGTTGCTGGCCGCCGAGCCCGGTGTGCGGCCCCGGCGTGCGGTGCTGGTCGCCGACGTCGACGACGTGACCCTGCGGCCTGATCTCGACGACGCCGTGGTGCGGCTGGCCGAGCCGGTGACGATGGCGCAGATCGCGGCCGGCTTCGTCGACAACGCCGATGCCGAGCCCGCGGTCGCGGCCGCGATGGCGGCGATCGACGAGGCCGATCTCGGCGACGAGGACGCCGAACTGACCGTCGGCGACGCGCAGGATCACGACCTGGCCTGGTACGGCACCCAGGAACTGCCATTCCTGTTGGATCTGCTGTGAAGTTGTTCTCAGCACTGGCTACCGAACCGTAACTTACGGTACCGTAGGTTTGATGGCTAAGAATCATGTGAAGTTCAACGCCAAGGTCGTGGATACCGTGCGGCCGACGGTGGCCGGCGCCGATCGGCACCCGATCTGGCACTCGGTCCGCGGTCTGGTGGGGCGGATGACCACCCCGCTGCTGCCCGACGACTACCTGCACCTGGTGAACCCGCTGTGGTCGGCGCGCGAGCTGCGCGGCCGGGTGGTGTCCGTGCGCAAGGAGACCGCCGACTCGGCCACCCTGACCATCCGTCCGGGGTGGGGATTCAGCTTCGACTACCACCCGGGCCAGTACGTCGGTATCGGCGTGCTGGTCGACGGCCGGTGGCGGTGGAGGTCCTACTCGCTGACCTCCAGCCCGGTGATCGACGGCGCGCGCCGCGATCGCACCATCTCCATCACCGTCAAGGCCATGCCCGAGGGCTTCCTGTCCTCGCACCTGGTCGACGGCATCGAACCGGGCATCATCGTGCGGCTGGCCGATCCGCAGGGCAACTTCGTGCTGCCGGACCCGGCGCCGGAGAAGGTGCTGTTCCTGACCGCCGGCTCCGGGGTCACCCCGATCATGTCGATGCTGCGCACCTTGGACCGGCGCGACCAGATCACCGATGTCGTGCACGTGCATTCCGCACCGAGGGCCGACGACGTGCTGTTCGGCGCCGAGCTCGCGGCGCTGCACGATGCGCACCCCAGTTACCGGCTGCTGCTGCGGGAGACCCGTACGCAGGGCCGCCTCGCGCTGGACCGGCTCGACGAGGTGGTGCCCGACTGGCGCGAGCGTCAGGCGTGGGCGTGCGGCCCCGGGGCGATGCTGGCCGATGCCGAGCGGGTGTGGGGGCAGGCCGGGCTGCCGGACAACCTGCACCTGGAGCATTTCGCGGTGTCGCGGGCCGAGCCGCACGGTGCCGGTGGCACGGTGACCTTCGCCCGCACCGGGAAATCGGTGACCGTGGACGCCGCGACCTCGGTGCTGGAGGCCGGTGAGGGCGTCGGCGAGCTGATGCCGTTCGGCTGCCGGATGGGGATCTGCCAGTCCTGCGTGGTGGAGTTGGTCGACGGGCACGTCCGCGACCTGCGCACCGGCGTCGAGCACGAACCGGGTACCCGGATCCAGACCTGTGTGTCGGCCCCGTCGGGCGACTGTACGGTCAATTCATAACTTTACCGGTTGGTAACCTACGGTTTCGTAGGTTACGCTAGCGTAGGTAACGGAAAGGGGATGGCACATGGCGATTACCGACGTACCGGAGTTCGCGCATCTGACCGACGCCGACATCGACAACCTGGCCGCCGACCTCGACGAGATCCGGCGTGATGTCGAGGCCTCACTGGGTGAGAAAGACGCCCGCTACATCCGGCGGACCATCGCCGCCCAGCGCGCGCTGGAGGTCGCCGGCCGGCTGATGCTGACCGCCGGCACCAAGCGCAAGGCGTGGTGGGCCGGGGCGGCGACCCTGGGTGCGGCCAAGATCATCGAGAACATGGAGATCGGCCACAACGTCATGCACGGCCAGTGGGACTGGATGAACGACCCGGAGATTCACTCCTCCAGCTGGGAGTGGGACATGGCCGGCGCATCCAAGCACTGGCGGTTCACCCACAACTTCATGCACCACAAGTACACCAACATCCTCGGCATGGACGACGATGTGGGCTACGGCCTGCTGCGCGTCACCCGCGACCAGCGGTGGACGCCGAGCAACGTCCTCAACGTCGTGTACAACACCATGCTCGGCCTGCTCTTCGAATGGGGTGTGGCGCTGCAGCACCTGGAGATCGGCAAGATCTTCAAGGACCGCGACGACCGCCAGGCCACCCTGGTCCGGCTCGGCGAGTTCTCCGGCAAGGCGGGGCATCAGATCTTCAAGGACTACGTGATGTTCCCGGCGCTGACCTCGCTGTCACCGTGGGCGACCTTCCGCTCGACGGCGACGGCCAACGTGCTGGCGAACATCATCCGCAACGTCTGGTCCAACGCGGTCATCTTCTGCGGTCACTTCCCCGACGGCGCAGAGAAATTCACCAAGACCGACATGATCGGCGAGTCCAAGGGCCAGTGGTACCTGCGGCAGATGCTCGGTAGCGCGAACTTCGAGAACGGGCCCGCGCTGCGCTTCATGAGCGGCAACCTGTGCCACCAGATCGAGCACCACCTGTACCCGGATCTGCCCAGCAACCGGCTCTACGAGGTGTCGATCCGGGTCCGGGAGGTCTGCGACAAGTACGACCTGCCCTACACCACCGGACCGTTCCTGGTGCAGTACGCCAAGACCTGGCGGACCATCGCCAAGCTGTCGCTGCCGGACAAGTACCTGCGCGACACCGCCGACGACGCACCGGAGACCTGCAGCGAGGCGATGTTCGCCGTGCTCGGGGCCGACGACGCCGTGGCGCCGGCCGAGGGACCCCGGCGCGGTCTCAAGAGCGCCATCGCCCGGGTCCGGGCGGTGCGCCAGGAGCGCCGCCGGGCCCGCAAGGCCGCGGCCCGAAAGGGTGCCGACGTGACCCGCATCGACCGCGGGGATAAAGCCGCCTGAACCGCCCGAGTCACCCGGGACCACACCGGGTGACTCGGCGAGCGGCCAGTTACTGCGCGAGCGCTCCGTGGCGTCCGCTTCGGGTCGAGCCGTCCTGGGCTTTTGTGTTCCCGGTTGGCCGCTCGTGCAGTAGTTGGCCGCTCACAGCCAGCCGAAACACGCCGGAAATACAATCGCCGCGAACGGGAAACTCGAAGGCGACATTCTCGTGCGGGAACGCCGAAGGAGCTCCCGCATGCATCAGATCGACCCCGCCGCCACCGCGTGGCTGCTGGCCGCCACCGCCCTCGTCCTGCTGATGACCCCCGGGTTGGCGATCTTCTACGGCGGCATGGTGCGCACCACCGGCGTGCTCAACATGATCATGATGAGCTTCATCTCCATCCCGCTGGTGACGGTTTCCTGGCTGCTGTTCGGCTACAGCCTGGCGTTCTCCGGCACCGGCGAGGGCGGCCTGATCGGCAACCTGGCGCACTTCGGGCTGCGCGGGATCGGCCCGGCGTCGGTGCACGGCCAGGTTCCCGAGCTGTTGTTCGCGACGTTCCAGCTGTCCTTCGCCATCATCACCGCGGCCCTGATCAGCGGCGCGATCGCCGACCGGGCCAAGTTCGCGGCCTGGGTGGTCTTCGTGCCGATCTGGGCGGTCGCGGTGTACGCCGTCGTCGCGCACTGGGTCTGGGCGCCCGGCGGCTGGCTGGCCCGACTCGGTGTGCTGGACTACGCGGGCGGCCTGGTCGTCGAAATGGTCTCCGGCGCTTCGGCGTTGGCGTTGGTGCTGGTGCTCGGACCGCGGCTGGGCTTCAAGAAGGACGTCATGCGCCCACACAACCTGCCGTTCGTGCTGCTGGGCGTGGGCCTGCTGTGGTTCGGCTGGTTCGGTTTCAACGCCGGCTCGGCCATGGCGGCCGACGGGACCGCCGCCGCCATCTTCCTCAACACCCTGGTCGCCGGCTGCCTGGGCATGCTCGGCTGGCTCGCCGTCGAGCAGATCCGCGACGGCAAGCCGACGACCTTCGGCGCGGCCTCCGGAGTGGTCGCCGGGCTGGTGGCCATCACCCCGTCGTGCGGGACGGTCAACACCCTCGGTGCCGTCGTGGTGGGCCTGACCGCCGGGATGGTGTGCGCCTTTGCGATCGGGTGGAAATTCCGCTTCAACTACGACGATTCACTCGACGTGGTCGGCGTGCACTTCGTCGGCGGGGTCATCGGCACGCTGCTGATCGGGCTGCTGGCCACCGCGACGATGACCGCGGGCCCGGAGGGGCTGTTCTACGGCGGAGGCCTGGCCCAGCTCGGCAAACAGGCGATGGCCGCCGTCATCGTCGCCGGCTACGCCTTCGGCATGTCCTATCTGGTGGCCAAGGTGATCGACCTGGTGATCGGCTTCCGGATCAGTCCCGACGACGAGGCATCCGGCGTCGACTTCTCCCAGCACGCCGAAACCGCCTACGCCGAAGGGGTTCACGGCCACGCGGGACCGCGCCGCCCCGGCCTGGGACCCGGTCTCGGGCCGGCCGGACACTAGACCCTGACCGTCGGCTACTCCGGGATCCAGTTGAACTGATCGGGATCGGGACCGATGCGGCCGGCGATACCCTTGTCCAGACCGTCGATCGCCGCCATGGCCGCGTCGTCGAGGACGAAGTCGAACACCGACAGGTTCTCCCGCATCCGTTGCGGCGACATGGTTTTCGGGAACACCACGGTGCCCTTCTGGATATGCCAGCGCAGCACCACCTGCGCGGGGGTGCGACCCAGGCCGTCGGCGATCCCGGTGATCACCGGGTCGCCGAGCACCCGGCCCTGGGCGATCGGGGACCAGGCCTCGGTGACGATGCCGTGCTCGGCGCCGTAGCCGCGCACCGCGTCGTTGCCCCAGTACGGGTGCGCCTCGATCTGGTTGACCGCCGGGACGGTCGCCGTCTCGGCGGCCAGTCGCTGCAGGTGGGCGATCTCGAAGTTCGACACCCCGATGCTGCGGGCGCGGCCCTGCTCGTGGAACTCCTCCAGGGTCTTCCAGGTGGACACGAAATCACCGTCGTACAGGCCGGGCAGCGGCCAGTGGATCAGGAACAGGTCGACGTAGTCGAAGCCGAGCTTGGCGAGGCTTTCGTCGAAGGCGCGACGGGCGTCGTCGGGCAGGTGCTTGCCGTTGTGCAGCTTGGTGGTGACGAACACCTCGGAGCGGTCCAGGCCACAGGAGCGGATGCCCTCGCCGACGCCGCGCTCGTTGAAATACATCTGCGCGGTGTCGATGTGCCGGTAACCGGCGTCCAGAGCGGTGCGCACCGTCTCCGCGGTCTCTTTGGGGGGGACCTGGAAGACGCCGAAGCCGAATTGGGGGATGGAGTTGCCGTCGTTGAGTTCAATGCTGGTCACTGGGGTCACCAGGCCAGCCTGGCCCGGGGTGCGGTGGCTGTCAACGCGTGGGCTCGGCCGCGTCGGGGGAGACCCCGTCGCGCAGCAGACCCAGCAGCACCCGGGCGGCGGCCACTCGGCGCACCGCCGGGCCGGTCAGCTCGTCGAGTGCGCATTCGGGGTCGGTCGGCGGGCCCAGATGGCCGCAGCCGCGCGGGCAGTCGCCGATCGCCGCGGCCAGGTCGGAGAAGGCCAGCAGCACGTCGTCGGGGCGGACGTGGGCCAGCCCGAACGAGCGCACCCCGGGGGTGTCGATCACCCAGCCGCCGCCGGGCAGCGGCAGTGCCACCGACTGGGTGGAGGTGTGCCGGCCCTTGCCCACGCCCGACACCCGGCCGATCGCCCGGTCGGCGTCGGGCACCAGGCGATTCACCAGCGTCGACTTGCCGACGCCGGAATGTCCCAGCAGCACCGTCAGTTTCCCGGTCAGCAGCTGCGCGACCTCGTCGACCGCATCGGTGCGCCCGGCGGTGACGATCCGCAGGTCCAGGTCGGCGAAATGCGCGGCGAACGAATCCGGTTCGGCCAGGTCGGATTTCGTCAGGCACAGGATGGGGGACAGGCCGCCGGCGTAGGCGGCGATCAACGCCCGCTCGACGAACCCGGTGCGCGGCGGCGGGTCGGCCAGCGCTACCACGATCAGCAGCTGATCGGCGTTGGCGACCACCACCCGCTCGGTCGGATCGGTGTCATCGGCGGTGCGCCGCAACACCGTTCGCCGCTGCCCGCGACGGACGATGCGGGCCAGGGTGTCCGGGCGCCCGGACAGATCACCGACCACGTCCACGTCGTCGCCGACGACGATCGGGGTGCGGCCCAGCTCGCGGGCCCGCATCGCGGTGACCGGGCGGTCCGGATCCCCGCCGAGCACGCAGCCCCAGCGGCCCCGGTCGACGGTGACCACCATGGCCGCCTCGGCGTCGGCGTGCTCGGGGCGGGTCTTGGTGCGCGGCCGGGTGCCCTTGCCCGGGCGGATCCGGACATCGGACTCGTCGTAGTCGCTGGTCTTGATGCCCAAGGCGGCGGTCCTAGTCCCGGCCCGCCAGCATGGTTGCCCACATGCCCGGGAAATCGGGCAGCGTCTTGGCGGTGGTGGCGATGTCCTCGACCGCCACACCGGGAGTCCGCAGGCCGATAATCGCACCGGCGGTGGCCATCCGGTGGTCGGCGTAGGACCGCCAGGTGCCGCCGTGCAGTTCGCGCGCGGTGATCACCAGCCCGTCGGGGGTCTCCCGACAGTCCCCACCGAGGGCGTTGATCTCGGTGCACAGCGCGGCCAGCCGGTCGGTCTCGTGCCCGCGCAGGTGCGCGATGCCGGTCAGCCGCGACACGGACCCGGGGGTGGCCAGCGCCGCCAGCGCGGCCGCCGCGGGCGCGAGCTCACCGATGTCCGACAGGTCCGCGTCGAACCCGCCGTATGGGGCGGCGCCGCGGACCTCCAGCTGCGTCTGCCCCGGGACGACGACCCCGCCCACCTGCCGCAGCAGCTCGAAGATCGCGGCGGCCGGCTGCAGGCTCGGCGACGGCCAGTTCTCGATCCGCACCGAACCGCCGGTGACGATCGCCGCCGCCAGGAACGGCACCGCGTTCGACAGGTCGGGCTCGACGATCCAGCCCCGGGCCGCCACCGGCCCGGGGCGCACCCGCCAGCGGTCGGGCCCGGCATCCACCGTGACGCCGGCCTGGCGCAGCATCGCCACCGTCATCTGAATGTGCGGGGCCGAGGGCACCCCGGTCGCACCGCGGTGCACCACGGTCACGCCGTCGGCGAACGCCGCGCCGCACAGCAGCAGGCCGGAGACGAACTGCGAGGACCCCGACGCGTCGATGGCCACCTCGCCCCCGGCGACCGCGCCGGTGCCGGTCACCGTGAACGGCAGTCCGTCGCCGCCGATGTCGACGCCCAGGGCCCGCAGGCCGTGCAGCAGCGGGGCGATCGGGCGGGAGCGGGCCTGCTCGTCGCCGTCGAAACCGACGACGGCGCTGCTCAGCGCGGCCAGCGGGGGCACGAAGCGCAGCACCGTCCCGGCCAGCCCGCAGTCCACCGCCGCACCGGGGGCCGGGTTCAGCCGTCCCGACACCGTCAGTGCGGTCGGGTCGTCGCCGGTGGCCTCGACGCTCAGCCCCAGGGTGCGCAGCGCGCCGATCATCAGGTCGGTGTCCCGGCTGCGCAGCGCCCCGGCGATGGTGGAAGTCCCACCGCCGGTGGCCGCGGCCATCGCCGACAGGATCAGCGTCCGGTTGGTCAGCGATTTGGAGCCGGGCACCGCCACGGTGGCGCTCACCGGCGCGCGGGCGACAGGCGCGGGCCAGCGTGGGAGCTCGGACATGGGTCTATCCTGCCAACCCGGCCTCCAGCTGCCCAACTCTGCCCGCCGCGTCGGCCGGGTGAGAAGCTGGTGACATGTGCGGACGGTTCGCGGTGACCACCGACCCGGCGCTGCTGGCGGCCCGGCTCGACGCGATCGACGAGACGGTCCCGGCCGCTGAGGATGCCTGGGAACCGAACTACAACGTCGCCCCGACCAGCCCGATCAGCACCCTGGTGTCCCGACACCCCCGCGAGGAGACCGACACCCCGGCGACCCGGCGGTTGCGCACCATGCGCTGGGGGCTGCTCACCCCGGCGACCGCGGCCGCGGCCGACGGCAGTCCCGCTACCGGTGGCCCGCTGCTGATCAACGCCCGCGCCGAAACGGTCACCACCAGCCCGGCCTTCCGCGGGGCCGCGCGGCGCAAACGCTGCCTGGTGCCGATGGACGGCTGGTACGAGTGGCGCGGGTCCAAGGGCGACAAGACCCCGTTCTACCTCTACGCGGCCGACGGGCAGCCGCTACTGATGGCCGGTCTGTGGTCGGTGTGGCACCCCCCGGGGGAAATGACCCCACCGATCCTGAGCGCCACCATCATCACCACCGACGCCGTGGGCCCGCTGGCCGAGATCCACGACCGGATGCCGCTGTCGATCGGTGCCGCCGACGTCGACCGGTGGCTCGATCCCGACGCCCCGGCCGACATCGGACTGCTGCGCGGCCACGGTGATCTCGACCGCATCGCCATCCGCGAGGTCTCCACCCTGGTCAACAACGCCCGCAACAACGGCCCCGAGCTGATCGCCCCCGTCGAACCCAAACCCGAACAGGCGGAACTATTTTGAGCGTGCCCGAGGACATGCCGCTGCAGGACGTGAGCGTGATCGACGCGCTCGGCGCGGACCTGCGCGCGGCTGGTTACGGTATCGACGCCGTCTTCGCGCTGCTCGGCGAGCCGGTGGCGGCTGCGCTGCGTCGCGGACTGCGGTGGCCCGCGCTGCGCGCCACCGCCGACGCCCCGGATGCGCTGGCAACCATCGTCCGGCTCTTTGAACTCGGTGCGGCGGAGCCGACCGACCGCGTCGAGAATGCTTTCCCGGCAACAGGACTGGCGGCACTGGTGGACAGCGGAGTACTGGCTGCGCAGGTCGACGGAACCTTCGCCGCCGCACTGGACATCCGGCCGCACACCGGAGCCGAGCCGGACTTCCTCGTCGTCGCCGACCTCGACGCCGGGATGCGCGACGGCCCGGTCCGCCATGACCACGTGCTGGGCGTGGGTGGCGCCTCGATGTCGTTGGCGCGGGCGGTGATCCGCGAGCCCGTGCGCACCGCGCTGGACCTGGGCACCGGTTGCGGTATCCAGGCCCTGCACCTGTCCGGGCACTGCGAACACATCGTCGCCACCGACACCAACCCGCGGGCGCTGGCCCTGGCCGCGGCCACCGCCCGGCTCAACGGCCTGAGCTGGGACCTGCGGCGCGGCAGCCTGTTCGAACCCGTGGCCGGGGAACGCTTCGACCTGATCGTGTCCAACCCGCCGTTCGTCGTCGGCTCCGGTGCCCGCGACTACATCTACCGCGATTCCGGCATCGCCGGTGACGGGGTGTGCCGCGCTCTGATCGAGCAGGCCGGTGACCATCTGGAGCCCGGCGGGATCGCCCAGATCATGGCGAACTGGGTGGTCCGCGACGGTGCCGACTGGCACGCCGGAGTCGAAGGATGGCTGGCCGCAACGGGTCTGGACGCCTGGGTGGTGCAACGCGAACTGGCCGACCCGGTGAGCTACGTCGCCCTGTGGACCGCAGATGCGGGGGAGACCCCGGCGCAGCGCGCTGCCCGCGGCGGCGCGTGGCTGGACTGGTTCGCCGACAACAACATCACCGGAATCGGCATGGGCCTGATCACCCTGCGCGCGCCGCACTCCGGGAAGCAACGGACTCCGCGACGACAGTTCGAGGAACTCACCGGCCCCGACGACGTCCTCACCGGGCACGAGGTCGCCGCATTCCTCGCCCGGATGGACTACCTCGCCGACACCGCCGACGACGAGCTGTTGGCCGTCCGACTGTCCACCGCCCCGATCCTGCTGGAACAGCACTCGTTGCCGGGACCGGATGGCTGGCAACCGATCTCGGCAGTGGTGCGCCGACCCGGTGGACCGGGTGCGGTACTCGGCGTCGACGAGGTGTTCACCGCACTGCTGGCCGGCTGCCGCGGCGAGGTTCGGATAGGCGCGCTGATCGAGCTGCTGGCCGCCCACCACGGCGTCGACCCCGGCGCCCTGGCCGAGGCTGCCCTGCCGGAGATCCGGGGGGCCGTCGCCCGGGGGATCCTGTACCCGGCCGGCTAGCGTCGGTGAGCCCTGGCGGGTGGAGCGCTACGGTCCGGTATAGCCCGGCGGATTCGCCGAATCCACCCAGAAGTCCACGCCCAGATCGGATCCGGGCACGCAGTCGTAGGCCGACAGGTCGGTGACCCCGGACTCCAGCAGCACGTCCTCGCACAGCAACGAATGCCCGGTGTAGCTCGACGGCTTGGTCAGGACCGCGTACGCCGCGTCGGAGTACACCTCGGGCTTGCGGGAACGGGCCATCGCCTCGTCGCCGCCGAGCAGGTTCTGCACCGCCGCGGTGGCCACCATGGTGCGCGGCCACAGCGTGTTGGAGGCGATGCCGTGTTCTTTCATCTCCTCGGCAATGCCCAAGGCGCACAACGTCATCCCGTACTTCGCCATCATGTAGGGCGTCGGTCGCAGCCACTTCGACTCCAGCAGGATCGGCGGCGACAGGGTCAAGATGTGCGGATTCTCCCGGCCCTTCATGTGCGGGATGCAGGCCTGGGAGACGGCGTAGGTGCCGCGCACCTGGATGCCGTTCATCAGGTCGAAGCGCTTGAGCGGCACCTCCTCGATCGACCCGAGGTTGATCGCCGAGGCGTTGTTCACGCAGATGTCGATCCCGCCGAACTGCTCGACGGCCTTGGCGACAGCGGCCGCCACCGAGTCCCCGTCGCGGACATCGCCGACGATCGGCAGGGCCTGGCCGCCGACGGCCTCGATCTCGGCGGCGGCGGTGAAGATCGTGCCCTCCAGCTTCGGATGCGGCTCGGCCGTCTTGGCCACCAGCGCGATGTTCGCGCCGTCGGCCGCGACCTTCTTGGCGATCGCCAGGCCGATACCGCGGCTGGCACCGGAGATGAACATGGTTTTCCCGGAAAGCGACATGGGATCAGCCTAGTTGGTGGGGGCTAGAAGCCCAGCGGGTTGGCCTTCATACGCTGGTAGCTGTCGCAGTTGCTGAAGTTCGGGTCGGAAAGGTCGGGGGTCCATTCCATGAGTTTCTGCGACTGTTCCTCGGTAAGTGAAGAGAGCGCGTCGGCTCCGCCTCGCTTGAATACATCTTCCAACTCGGGGTGCTGCGCCTGGTAATCCCGCATCAGGTGGGCCTCTTCCGCCGGGGTCTTGCCCCAATAATCATTCAACCGCGAAAAGCATCGGTACTTCCAGAACGCCGTCGTGATCTCGCCGATGCCGTTCGCGTGCCGCATGTCGTCGACGTAGACCTCCATGACCTGGTCGAACGACACGCCGGCACTCGGTTCCACCGAGTTGTAGTCCGGTGCGGCGGCGTTGCTTTCGGACGCGGGGTTTTCCGATCCGTTCGACTGCTGGTGCCCGCCGCCGCAGGCGTTCGTGCCGAGAGCGACGGCCGCCGCCACTATGGCGACAGCGAGCTTGTTCGCAGCTTTGACAGATGACATTGGCCGTCCTCGTCGGTCCAGGGCGGGTGCGTTCCGCCGTTCGACGCTCACCCGGTTTCACCGAAACAGGTCGAAGCGCTCGGGCCTGAGTTTGCCATGGGCATCACGGTGATTGCACCGGGCTGTCTTGTCGCAGGCCGACTCGTGGATGGGGCGCCGCCCGGTTCGGCGAACGTCGGGGTCGGCAAAGTCGTCGGTCCGAGTCTGCGGGTACCGCCTAAGCTGGAGACCGATCGGTGTGGCGGGAAGGGGTGGTCAGTGGAAGCCGACGTGGACCGCGGGTCCCCGCCGGACGGCCCGCGCCCGCCGTCGCAGTTGAGCCGGGACGCCATCTTGGAGGCGGCCGTCGAGTTCATTGACCGGTACGGCCTGGCGAAGCTGACTATGCGGCGGTTGGGGGCGGCCTGCGGGGTCGAGGCGATGGCGCTCTACCGCTATGTGCACGGTCGCGGCGATCTGCTCACCGGTGTCGTCGACCACATCATCGATCGGCTCTACGACGACCAACTCGCCGCGCGGCGTCAGGAGGACGGCTGGCAGGACTACCTGGTGCGGCTGGCGCACGGCGTGCGCCAGGTCGCGCTGGACCACCCCGAGGTCTTCCCGCTGGTCGCCACGCAGGCGCCGGAGGCTCCTTGGGTCCGCCCGCCGCTGCGCAGCCTGCGCTGGATGGAGAGTTTCCTCGACACGCTGATCTCCTACGGTTTCGACGACGACGCGGCGGTGGCCGCATACCGCGCCTACACGACGTTCCTGATCGGCCAGTTGTTGTTGGAAGTCTCCGCGCACGGCGCCGTACTGCACCCGGACGAGGCCATCCTCGAGCGCGGCGACCGGGCCGGCCGCGGCCTTGCCGACTACCCGCAACTGCGCCGCCTGCAACCGATGTTGGCGCAGGATCGCACCGCCACCGAGTTCGAGGAGGCCCTGGAGGTCACCCTGGACCGGCTCGAACTCCTCCTTGCCCGGCGCTGACCCGGATCTGCCGCCGACGTTTACCCCGGGGGCCGACGGGGTACTTCTCCGAACGAACGATTTCAACCGGAGAGGAGCGTCACCATGGGATTGGCAGACAAGGCCAAGAACGCCGCGCAGGACGTCGCGGGAAAGATCAAGGAGGCCGTCGGCCAGGGAACCGATGACGAGCACTTGAGGAATGAGGGCCGCGCCGACCAGGTGAAGTCCGACTTCAAGAAGGCCGGCGAGAACATCAAGGACGCGTTCAAGGACTGAGCGAGCACCCGGCACGCCCCGCCCGGATCGGGCGGGGCGTGCCGTTGTGTGTGCGGGTCCGGCCGGCGCGGGGGCAGGATCGTTTACAACGTAAACAGACAGGCGTAACTTCGTTCGCATGGTGTTCGGTTTACAACGTAAACCCGACGGCGGGGAACGCGCGGGCAGGCTGCGCGCCGTCGTCGAACAGCGCGGTTCGGCCTGTCTGGTCCACGCCCAGGGTGCGGTCGATGCGGCCAACCTCGGCGTCTGGCACGGGCTGGTCGCCGGGGCGGCCGCGGGCACCACCGCCCCGGGGCCGCTGATCGTCGACGCCGGCGGACTGGAGTTCATGGGAGTCGGCGCGTTCGCGGTGCTGCTCGAGGAGTCCGCCCGCTGCCGCGCCCGCGGAATCACCCTGCACCTGGTCAGCAGCCAGCCCGTGGTGGCGCGCGTCGTCGCCGCCACCGGCCTGGAGCGCGACCTGGCGTTCTCGCCGACGGTGGACGAGGCGCTCGCCGCGGCGCCACTACGCGCAGATATCGACCACCACGGCTGAGGTCAGCGCGACCAGATCGCCCGGCGCCACCGCGAGTGACATGCCCCGCTTGCCCGCACTGAACAGCACCTCGTCGAAGCCCAGGGCCGAGGAGTCCAGCACCGTCGGCAACCGTCGACGCTGCCCCAGCGGCGAGATCCCACCCAAAACGTAGCCCGACGAGCGCTGCGCGTCGGCCGGATCGGCCATCGTCGCCTTCGCCACCCCCAGCGCCGCGGCCGCCGCTTTCAGTGACAGCTTCGCCGGCACCGGCAGTACCGCCACCGCCAGACCCTTCGGCAGCGCCAGCACCAGCGTTTTGAAGATCTGCTCGGCGACCAACTCGCCACCGGTCAGGGCCGCGACCGCCTCGGCGCCGAAGTCGTGGCTGCGGGGATCGTGGTGGTATTCGAGCACCCGGTGCTCCATGCCGGCGGCTACCAGCGCCGCAATCGCCGGGGTTGCCGCCCGGGGTGTCTTCGCCACCGGACCAGGGTAGGGGAATGGAGGACGGCTCCTGCGCTGTTGATTCTCGCAGGACATGCACCGGCAACCGGCGCGGAAATGGAGCGAAGTGGTGTCAGTGGCCTGCCTCGAGGCGCCCGTGCCGACCACCCGGATCGGGCACGACGGACTAGTGTCGTATGCGATGAGTGACATCGAACCCGTGGCCGATGCCGAGGCCGAGAACACGGATCGGGCTCCGGCCGAGGAGACCGACGAGCAGCTCTCCGCCCGATTCGAGCGCGACGCGATCCCGCTGCTCGACCAGCTCTACGGCGCGGCGATGCGGATGACCCGTAACCCCGCCGACGCCGAGGACCTGGTGCAGGAAACCATGATCAAGGCCTACGCCGGGTTCCGGTCGTTCAAGGCCGGCACCAACCTGAAGGCCTGGCTGTACCGGATCCTGACCAACACCTACATCAACAGCTACCGCAAGAAGCA
The DNA here is from genome assembly GCF_010731615.1 of Mycolicibacterium insubricum. Lineage (NCBI taxonomy): Bacteria > Bacillati > Actinomycetota > Actinomycetes > Mycobacteriales > Mycobacteriaceae > Mycobacterium > Mycolicibacterium insubricum. Next base: position 1,681,006 of record NZ_AP022618.1, read on the forward strand.
GCGCCAGCCCGCCGAGTATCCCACCGACGAGATCACCGACTGGCAGCTCGCGGCGACCGCCGAGCACACGTCGCGCGGACTGCGGTCGGCTGAGGTCGAAGCGCTGGAGGCGATGCCCGACAGTGAGATCAAAGAGGCGCTGCAGCAGCTGCCCGAAGATTTCCGGATGGCGGTGTACTACGCCGACGTCGAGGGCTTTCCGTACAAGGAGATCGCCGAAATCATGGACACTCCCATCGGGACGGTGATGTCCCGCCTGCACCGAGGCCGACGGCAACTGCGCGAGCTGCTCGCCGATGTCGCCCGGGACCGTGGTTACCTGCGCGGCAGGGATGCCGCCGCCGCGTCCGAGGAGGTGTCCTCATGAGCGACGAGCACGAGGAGGGGAAGTCCTGCAGCGGCCCCCAGGGTCCCATCGACCCCGATCACCAGGACTGTTCGGCGGTGATGGCCGAGGTGTGGACTCTGCTCGACGGCGAGTGCACCGCCGCAACCCGGGAGAGACTGCGCCACCACCTCGATGAATGCCCCGCCTGCCTGCGCCAGTACGGCGTCGAGGAGCGGGTCAAGCGGCTGATCGCGATCAAGTGCGCAGGGGAGAAGGCCCCCGAGACGCTGCGCGCGCGGCTGCGCATCGAGATCAGCCGGACCACCATCATCCGGGGGCAGTGACCCGCGTCCGCCCCGTGCCCCGCGGGTGGCGTCCTGCGTCGCCCGGCTGTGCGTGATTGCCCCATTCGGGCCACGAATGACAACGATCGGTGTCATTCTCCTTGTCGGAATCGGTGGCGGATGACGGGCGAGGGTGGCGGTATTGATGGCGCGAAACGGCGGCTGGCGCGAGTCCGGACGCAATGTCTTGTTCGCGATGGCTCTGGCCGCCGGAATGATCCTGGCCGGCGGGCACCCGTCCGCGTGGGCCGACGGCGGACCCGGCTCCGACACCAAATCCCGCCCGCAGCCGACCGCTCAGCACGCCCGCACCTCGGGCGCGACGGCCGACGCTTCCGGGCCGGCTCGGCGCCAGCGCCCGGGGCCGCGGAAGACCACGGCCACCACCCCCGGCGACAGCACCGAATCGCCGGCGACCGAGCCGACGCCGGCACGCCGGGTCGCCGGACCGGCCGCCCGGGATGTCGACCCCTCGGCGCTGGAAGCCAAGCCGTCGAGCGGGCCCGGGACGTTCGTCACCCTCCGGCCGCCGCGTCTGCGTGAACTGCGGACCAATCTGCGTGAGCTGCGGGCCAAATCGAAGGACCTAGCTCAACTTGAAGCCGACCCGACCGGGATCACACCCGGCGGCACCGATGCCACCGTCGTAGCCGCCGGTGCCGAACCCGGCCCGAGCGTGGCGAGGGTCGTGACGAACCTGCTGGTCGCCGTCGGGCGCCCGGAGGCAGAAACGCCGCAGTCGCATAGCCGATCCCTTCCGGACGGCAGCCTGCCGACCGCCGCCGACACCACCGCCCGGAGGCTCAACGCACCGGCCGGCCTCCGTGCACTGCACGTGGTGCCGGACCTGACCGACGCCGTGGTGCCGGACCTGCGGGAGATCGCCGCGCCGACAATGCGGCTGGCCGGGGCTCGCGCCGATAAGGCCGTGGCGGATATCGGTACGGCGCTGAGCGCCCCGCCGGCCATCGCTACGGTCACCAGCCGGGCCGTCGACACCGACATCCCCGTCGTGCAGCCGCTGTCGCCGCTGGTCAAGCTGGCGCAGGCCCCGGCGCAACTGATCAACAAGGTCCTGCAGGTTCTCGACTTCACCGTGTCGGAGAAGGGGCCGCGCCCGCTGCTCGACTGGAACCCGATCAGCCAGGCCTTATTCGCCGGGTTCCGCAAGATCGAGGACGTCCTCGGGCTGGACAAGCAACCGGCAGACGTGCCGGAGATGACGCAGGTGGACTACACCTGCGCCGATCACGGTACCTGCGACGCCAAAACCCCGACGGTGCAGCAGTTCCTGAATGCCGCCAGCGCGAAGTACGTCCTGGGCGGCCAGCCCGGCGGCGATACCGGCGACCTGAAGCCGTTCGTCGTCGACGGGCACCAGATGACGTCCACCAACACCCTTTCGGGCATGTCGGGCACCGCGTGGGTCACCCCCGAGGGGCAGGTCATCATCGCCTACTCGGGCACCACCGGTGGCACCAACCTGCTGGCCAACCCGGTGATCGCGGTGACCCAGATCATCGCCGACCTGCAGGTGATCGCCACCCCGACCACCCCGTGGGCATTCCACGACGCGCTGGACTTCGCCGACGAGGTCCGCGCCGAGGCGCACAACCAGGGCTACAGCGACGACGACATCTTCGTCACCGGGCACTCGCTCGGCGGCTGGGAGGCCCAGTACGTCGCGCAGCACACCGGCCTGGGCGGCATCGGATTCGAGGGACCGGGACTGAACACCGTGAATCCGGGCAACGACAACGGCGCCGACTCCAACTTCGTCAACGTGCTCACCTACGGTGACGCCGCGGCCTACTTCTCCTCCGATGTGCCCGGGCTGGATCCGATCATGCGGTTGTTCCCCGGAGGCACCACGAAGCCGCACTACGGCAACATCGTGATGATCGGTGACCCCGAGGCGGCGAATCCGATGATCAATGCCGCCGCGCTGATGAACACCAGTCCGTTGTTCCTGCCGGTGGTGGTCATCGACGTGCTGGTCAACTTCTTCCAATACCACCTGCCCGGCGTGCAGGCCCACCACCTGGGCGTCAGCCCCGACCCGGGGGTGGTGCCGTGGCTCGGCAACGTCTCGGGGCGGGTCGACGACTGGGGTGATCTGACCATCCCGCAGCTGCAGCAAGCCGCCTCGGGTCAGGGCAGACTGATGGATAACGGCGCCGCCGACCGTTCGGCTGCGGACTCGCCGCTGCTGGCCGCCTGACCCGTCGCACAAAAATCGCCCGGAACCTGGTCCCGGGCGATTTGGCGGGGCATACCCCGGAAAAGACTTATACGGACTTCGAACCGCAGTTGGGGCGCTTGCCGTGGTTGGCCTTGCTGTGCTTACGGTCGCGCTTCTTCCGGCCACGCTTGGCCATGGTGTACCTCCAGGTCAATGATGATTTCGGCTGTCCCGACGAGCACGCGTCGGCGACGTCTGCTGGCTCCATTGTCGCATAACGCGCTCACCGGTCCTCAATCGAGCCGATCCGGCCCGGCTGACCGCGACCAGCCAGCGACGTTGTGGTTCCATTAGAGCCGCGAAGGTGTGCGTGCAGAGAGTGGAGTGACGATGGCAGAGGACGTGCTCGCCGAGATCGTGGCAACCGTACTGGAAGTTCAGGTGCGGGAGGGAGATCAGGTCAACGAAGGCGACACCCTGGTGCTGCTGGAGTCGATGAAGATGGAGATCCCGGTGCTGGCCGAGTTCGCCGGCACCGTGACCACCGTGCACGTCGCCCCCGGTGACCAGATCCAGGCCGGTCACCTCATCGCCGTTATTGATTGATTTTCTGCGCCGACCGTGGGCGCCGATCAACCCGTCGGGCCGGTAAGGCTCTCGGTCGGCAGATTTGGGAACAGGTGAGGCATGTCGACACTCGGTGACCTCCTCGCCGAGCACACCGTCCTGCCCGGCACCGCCGTCGACCACCTGCACACCCTGGTGGGCGAGTGGCAGCTGCTGGCCGACCTGTCCTTCGCCGACTACCTGATGTGGGTGCGCCGCGACGACGGCGCGCTGGTCTGCGTCGCCCAGGTCCGGCCCAACACCGCCCCCACCGTGCTGCTGTCGGACGCCGTCGGCTCGATCGCCGGGCCCGGCGAGCTGCCCCTGGTGACCGCGGCGTTCGCCTCCGGCGTCATCGGCCACGAGGATCCCGACGGCCGGCCCGCCGACGCCGATCCCGCGGGCCTCAACGTCGAGGCCGTCCCGGTCCGCTACGGCGCCGACGTGGTCGCGGTCTTGACGCACCGCACCGCGCTGGCGGCCACCCGCACCTCCTCGCCGCTGGAACGCGCCTACCTGGCGTGCGCGGGGGACCTGCTGGTGATGCTGTCGGAGGGCACCTTCCCCGACGTCGAGGACCTGGCGATGTCGCGGTCCTCCCCGCGCGCCGGTGACGGCCTGATCCGCCTGGATGTCGACGGCAACTTCGTGTTCGTCAGCCCGAACGCACTCTCGGCGTACCACCGGATGGGTCTGACCCTGGACCTGGAGGGCCAGAACCTGCTGGCGGTGACCCGGCCGCTGATCTCCGATCCGTTCGAGGCCCAGGAACTGGCCGCGCACATCGGGGACTCACTGGCCGGGGGTTCCGGCATGCGGATGGAGGTCGACGCCGGCGGTGCGACGGTGCTGGTGCGTACGCTGCCGCTGGTCCTGCACGGCGCCCCGGCCGGCGCCATCGTGCTGGTCCGCGACGTCACCGAGATCAAACGCCGCGACCGCGCCCTGCTGAGCAAGGACGCCACCATCCGGGAGATCCACCACCGGGTGAAGAACAACCTGCAGACCGTCGCCGCGCTGCTGCGGCTGCAGGCCCGTCGCACCAACAACGCCGAGGGCCGCGAGGCGCTGAACGAATCCGTGCGCCGGGTGTCCTCGATCGCCCAGGTACACGAGGCGCTGTCCATGTCGGTCGACGAGGAGGTCAACCTCGACGCGGTGATCGACCGGATCCTGCCGGTGATGAACGACGTCGCCGCCGTCGACACCTCGATCCGGATCAGCCGTCAGGGCGCCCTCGGTGTGCTCGACGCCGACCGGGCCACCGCGCTGGTCCTGGTGATCACCGAGCTGGTGCAGAACGCCATCGAGCACGCCTTCGATCCGGGCACCCGGGAGGGCTGCGTGACGATCCTGGCCGAACGCTCGGCCCGCTGGCTCGACGTGGTGGTGCGCGACGACGGCCGCGGCGTTCCGGACGGCTTCAGCCTGGAGAAATCAGACCGCCTCGGTCTGCAGATCGTCACCACGCTGGTGTCGGCGGAGATCGACGGCACCCTGGACATGCGCAATGCGCCCGACGGCGGGACCGAGGTGGAGCTGCGGGTGCCCTTGGGGCGCCGGGCCCGCGCCAGCCAATGAATTCATACACCGTGAAGAATTGCGGCAAACACGACGATGGCCCCGGCAAATTCGCCGGGGCCATCGTCGTATCGGAATGAGGCTGGGCTCAGACTCCCGAGCGCGCCTTGGTGCGGGCATTGCGACGCTTGAGCGCGCGACGCTCGTCCTCGCTCATGCCGCCCCACACACCCGCGTCCTGGCCGGACTCCAACGCCCAGGTCAGGCACTCGGTGGTCACCGGGCAGCGGTTGCAGACCAGCTTCGCATCGGCAATCTGGGCGAGCGCCGGTCCGCTGTTCCCCACCGGGAAGAACAGTTCCGGATCCTCGTCACGACAGACCGCCTTGTGCCGCCAATCCATGGCTATTACTCCTCACTGGGCGCGCGGATATGCGCGCCAATAATCCGTTAACTGTTAACCCGCGCAGCGAAATGTTTCTGCGCTGTTGCATACGATCGTTCCAGAGGCTGAACAGATGTCAATAGAACTCAGTTAACACGTGGTCAATGTCACTCGACCCGGCAGGTCGAAGGACGGTCATCCGGCTGTACTACACTGAGGTCCATCTGCGCCCTAAATCTTCCCTAAGCGGGGTTATCCGCGCAGTTCAGACTCGGTTTCCGTCGGTGGGGCGACCACACTCAGGGCCCGCGACACGGACCGGAACATCATCATTTCGCGCTCCCCGATGTAATCCCCGTCGATCTGGCAGGCGACCGGCGTCGCCGCGGTGATCCGGACCCATTCGACGTCGTCTTCCCGGATCACGTGGGCGCCCTTGATGTTCGCCCGGGCCGAGAGCATGCGGCGCGCGAGCAGCAGATTGCGCCACACGTTCATGCTGGTGGTGGCGAACACCCCCAGTCCGGTCTCGAACCGGGTGCCCGGATTGGTGTAGACCGCGCGGTTGTTGGCGTAGGTCCACGGGCTGGAGTTGGACACGAACGCGAAGTGCACACCGTCGACCGGGTCGCGGTCGGGCAGCTCCAGGGTCAACCGGGGCTCGCGGCGGGCCGCGGCCACCACCGTCGGCACGGTGACCCGGATGTAGCGGGCCGCGCTGACGCCCTTCTCCGACTTCTTGCGGTGCGCCTCCACCTTGGCGACGATCTCGCCGTCGACACCCATACCCGCGGTGAACACTCCCCAGCGTTCCCCGCAGTCCATCAGGCCGATCCGCCGCCAGGGTTCGCGGCTGCCGAGCCGGTTGACCAGCATGTTGGTCGCCTCGATCGGGTCGGCCGGGATGCCCAGCGAGCGGGCGAAGACATTGGCCGAGCCGCCGGGTACCACCGCCACCGCCGGCACCGGGCCCAGCGGCAGTGGTCCGGGCCGGCCGAGCAGCCCGTTGACCACCTCGTTCACCGTGCCGTCGCCGCCGTGCACGATCACCACGTCGATGCCGTCGGTGACGGCCTGCTGGGCGATCTCGATCGCGTGCCCCCGGTGCCCGGTGTGGGTGACGGTCAGCCGCACCCGGCTCTCCAGGGCGTGGGCCAGCAGGTCACGCCCCGCCGGGGTGGTGGAGGTGGCATTCGGGTTGACGATCAGCACGGCGCGCACGGTGTCCGAGCCTAGGCGACGACGGCGCCTCGGGCGATCGGGTCAGCCGGCGTCGGGCAGCAGGGCCGGGCAGTTGCCGGCGGCGTCGGTGGCCAGCTCGAAATGCCACATCTCGTTGGCGTAGATCCGGCACAGGCCGAACCGGGCGCCGTTGTCGATCAACCACTGATCGGCGCCGGTGCCGCCGATATCCACCGCGTTGCCGGTGACGTGGTGGGAGTGCTCCGGAGTCTGCACGTACCGCCGCGCCGCGAGGTAGCTGCCATACCGGGCGATCGCGTCGTCGAGCAACTGCTGCTGGAACTGCGGTGAGCGCCACCCGGAGGTGACCGTCATGGCGACCCCGTCGGCCGAGGCAGCCGTCGCCGCGCGCTGCAGCGCGGTCAGCAGATCGGGATTCAGCCGCCCGACCGACGGATCCCAGGTGTCGAACGGCGTCAGCGCACCGTCGTTGTCCACCAGCCGGATCCCGACGGTGCCCGGTTGCTGCGCGGCGCCCGGTTGCGGTGCGGCGCCGACGAGGACGACGGCGGCCAGGGCGGCCAGCGTCGCGGCCGCGGCGCGGCATCTGCTCGATCGGGTCACGATCACCGACCTTATAGGGCGAAACCGGGAAACCGCTGGACTGCAACCGGGGTGACCTCGGTACCGTAGGGCGGTGACCGACCGGCGCCTGCTCCTGCTCAACGGACCGAACCTCAACCTGCTCGGCACCCGCGAGCCCGAGATCTACGGCTCCACCACGCTGGAGCAGATCGTGCAGCGGGTGGGCTCGGTTGCCGCCGCCCACGGTTTCGAGGTGCGGGCGGTGCAGAGCAACCACGAGGGCGAGCTCATCGACGCGATCCAGTCGGCCCGCACCGACTGCGCCGGCATCATCATCAACCCGGGCGGATACAGCCACACCTCGGTTGCGCTCGCCGATGCGCTTGCCGCCGTTGATCTTCCGGTTGCCGAGGTGCACCTGAGCAACATCGCCCGCCGCGAGGCGTTCCGGCACCACTCCTACGTGTCGGCGGTGGCGCAGACCGTCATCTCCGGCGCCGGGCCGCTCGGCTACGAGTTCGCCGTCGCCTACCTGGCCGATCGGCTGACGGCGTGAGCAGACCCGCCACCGTCCGCTACGCCGGCTACCTGGCCGCCGCGGAGGGTGCGGCCGGGCTGATCGTCGCCGCGGTCTACCTGGTCGCCGCGCTGACCGGCGCCGGCCGCGGCCTGGTGCGCGGACCGTCGGGCGCGGAGAACTTCAGCGCCGGCACCGCCGCCTGGTTCGCCGTGATGGGCGCCGGGGTCGGTGCGGCGGGCGTTGCGCTGATCACCGGCCGGCGCTGGGGCCGGGGCCTGGCGGTGTTCGCCAACCTGCTGCTGCTCGGCGTGGCCTGGTACATCCGCACCTCCGACCAGCTGGTGTGGGCGGTGCTGGTCGCGGCGGTGGCGATCACCGTACTGGGCCTGCTGTTTTCCCCGTCGGCGATCGGCTGGGTCGCCCGCAGCGGCTGACCGGGCTGCGTACCCGGTCAGGCCGGGCCGGCCAGGTCGGTCAGCGCTCGCCCGGAGACCCGGTAGGTCGTCCACTCCGACTGCGGGACCCCGCCGACGGCGTCATACAGCGTGATCGCGTCGGTGTTCCAGTTCAGCACCGCCCAGCTCAGCCGGGTGTAGCCACGCTCCAGGCACACCTGCGCCAGCCGGGACAGCAGCGCCCGGGCCAGGCCGCGGCGGCGAAACGCGGGTCGGACGTAGAGATCCTCCAGGTACACCCCGCCGACGCCGGCCCAGGTGGAGAAGTTGACGAACCACACCGCCATCGCGGCCACCGCGCCGTCGACCTCCACCACGAACGCGTCGGCCACCGGGTTGGGCCCGAAAAGCGCTGTGCACATCTGGATTTCGGTGACCGAGCACTGATCCAGCGCCTCTTCGAACTCGGCCAGCTCGCGGACCATCGCCACGATCTCGGTCTCGTCGCCGGGGCGGGCCGCGCGGATGAGCGTCATACCGTCACCCCCAGGCCGGCCAGGATGGTGCGGAACTTGGCGGTGGTCTCGGCGACCTCCTCGTCGGGGTCGGACTCGGCGACGATGCCGCCACCGGAATGCACGACGGCCACCTGCCCGTCGGCGCTGATCTGCGCGCCCCGGATGGACACCACCCAGCGGCCGTCGCCGTCGGCGTCGCACCAGCCGGCCGCCCCGGCGTAGAAGCCGCGGTCACCCTCCACCTCACCGATCACCGCGACCGCCTCCGCCGTCGGCACCCCGCCGACCGCGGGCGTGGGGTGCAGCGCCAGCGCCAGGTCCAGCGAGGTGGTGCCCGCATCGCGCAGCCGCCCGGTGATCGGCGTGCCCAGGTGCCACAGCGCGTCGGTGCCGTGCAGTTTCGGCTCGGCGGCGATGGTCAGCTCGGCACACAGTGGTTGCAGGGCGGCCCGCATCACGTCGATGACCAGGGCGTGTTCGTGCTGGTTCTTGGCGGAGGCGACCAGTGCGGCGGCATTGGTGGCGTCGACGGCCGGGTCGGGATCGCGCGGCGCCGATCCGGCGAACGGATGGCAGCGCACCCGGTCCCCGGTGCGTTCCACCAGCAGCTCCGGCGAGGCTCCGACCAGGGTGGACCCGGCATAGGACCCCCCCGCGCCGGACAGGTCGACCAGATACCCGTAGGCGTCGGGGTTGGCGGCCAGCAGCCGGTGCAGCACCGCCAGCGGATCCCAGGCCCCGTTCTCGGCGCGTAGCTCCAGCGCGCGGGCCAGCACCACCTTCTGCAGCGGTCCCGGATCGCGCAGCCGGGCGATCGCGGCGGCGACGCGTTGCCGGTGCACCGTCGGCTCGGGCCGGGAGGCGACGCCGACCCGGCCGGGGACGGGTTGGCCGGGGCCTTCGGGCAGTCGCCGGGTGACGGCCGCCGGTGCGATCAGCGCGGCAGGGGCGGTGGGGGCGAACGGCAGGGCACCAGCGATCAGTGGCACCGCCCGGTCGCGCAGTGCGGCGCCCGCCGCGCCGACGTCGGTGAACGACTCGCCGACGCCGAGACCGACGACGGTGCCGTCCTTGCCGGTGAGGATGAACGACGGCGTCACGGCGTCACCCCGGTCTGCGGCCGGCCGGCCAGCGCGAGCGCCTTGAGCTGGCGCAGGCCGTAGTCGAATCCGCACACCGACACCGACGCGGTGGGGAATCCGTAGCGGATGCCCTGATCCAACGGCTGCTCGACCCAGCGGGTCAGCACCGCGCGGGAGAAGTGCCCGTGGCCGACGAATACCACGTCGCGGTCGGTGAGATGGTCCAGCGCGAGTCCGATCGCGTCGTCGGCCCGGTCACTGACCTGCTGCACCGATTCGCCGCCCGCGCAGCCGTGGGTCCACAGCAGCCAGCCCGGGTTCGCCGTGCGGATCTGCTGGGTGGTCATGCCCTCGTAGTCGCCGTAGTCCCATTCGGCGAGCAGTCCGGTGATCTCGTCGACAGCCAACCCGGCCAGCTCCGCGGTCCTCCGGGCACGCAGCCGCGGGCTGCAGAACACCATCGGAGAATCCAGATCCAGGCCGGCGAGTGTGTCGGCGGCCGCCAAAGCCTGTTCCCGGCCGACGTCAGTCAGGTCGAGGTCAGTGCGTGAGGTGTGCCGACCCGACTTCGACCACTCCGTCTCGCCGTGCCGCAACAGCACCAGCCGATGTATACCGACACTCACGTTTGTCGATTCTGCCGTATGCATCCATCCGGCCGGGTGGCTCGTACCGGGGGAGCCGGACCGCCTCGGACAGCCGGGCGGGTCGGTTCCGGGTCCTGGACCGGGGGCCGTGACAGGATGTGCTCGTGACGTCTACACATGTGCTGGCGGTGGCCAATCAAAAGGGTGGGGTGGCCAAGACCACGACGGTGGCGTCGTTGGGCGCGGCGCTGGCCGCCGAGGGCAAGCGGGTGCTGCTGGTCGACCTCGACCCGCAGGGCTGCCTGACGTTCTCGCTGGGCCACGATCCGGACAAACTGCCGGTGTCGGTGCACGAGGTGCTGCTCGGCGAGGTGGAACCCGATGTCGCCCTGGTGGAGACCGCCGAGGGCATGACGCTGCTGCCGGCCAACATCGACCTGGCCGGCGCCGAGGCCATGCTGCTGATGCGGGCCGGCCGCGAATACGCGCTCAAGCGGGCCCTGGCCAAGGTTGCCGACCGGTTCGACGTGATCCTGCTGGACTGCCCGCCCTCGTTGGGCGTGCTGACGCTCAACGGGCTGACCGCCGCCGGTGAGGTCATCGTGCCGCTGCAGTGCGAGACGCTGGCGCACCGCGGCGTCGGCCAGTTCCTGCGCACGGTGGCCGACGTCCAGCAGATCACCAACCCGGATCTGACGCTGCTGGGCGCGCTGCCGACGCTGTACGACTCACGGACCACGCACAGCCGCGACGTGCTGCTCGACGTCGCCGACCGCTACAACCTGCCGGTGCTGGCGCCGCCGATCCCGCGCACGGTGCGCTTCGCCGAGGCCACCGCGTCGGGCACCTCGGTGCTGGCGGGCCGGAAGAACAAGGGCGCGTTGGCGTATCGGGAACTGGCGGCGTCGCTGCTGAAGTACTGGAAGACCGGCAAGGCGATGCCGACCTTCACCCCGGAGGTCTAACCACCCCTATCGTCGTCAGCCGAGGCCGACGACGGTGTCGCCGCGCTGCTCGATGATCGTCGATCCCATCGCCTTGAGGCCGACGGCGGAGTCGACGGCCGGGCGGGCGACCGGCAGGAACCGTTGCTTGGCACCGGTTTTGGTGTCATAGACGCCGATCCCGCCGGTGTGCGGGATGAGCAGTTTGCCGGCCATGGTGGTGCCCGGGCCCAGCGGCACATCCGGTCCCGACGCGGTCACCGAGTAGCGGTAGCGCAGGCCGTCGGCCGCCAGTACCACCACGGATCGCCCGGTCCACCAGGTCACCACATCGCCGGACTTCGCGGTCGACGCGGTTTCGGTGCCCGGCGGCCCCAACGGTGCCGCCGGGCCGTCCAGCAGCACCGACGCGGTTTCCTTGCCGGAGTCGTTGAGGATGGACAGCCGCGGTTTGGGGGAGGGCAGGTAGACCGCCGTCGCCCCGCCGGACACCGCGACGATCCGGGCACCGGAGGCCGCGGAGATGCCGGCTTCGGGGACGTCGATCAGCGTGGGTTCGTCGTCCTGATCGGCAGCCTTGACCAGGGTGACCTTGACATCGGCCTTGTCGGGGCAGGCCTGCAGCACCGACACCTGCTGGGATTCGCCGGCGGCCGACAGCAGCGTGCAGCCCTTGCCCAGCCCGACGTGGGCGGGCTTGTAGCGGGCATCGGTCTCACCGAAAGCGATGGTGCGCACCAGATCCGAGCGCCACTGCTCGATCCGGGTGCTGCCGGCGGCCAGGACGGTCGACCCGTCGGTGGACAGCGTCACCTGCTTGTCGGCGTAGCCGGTGCGGGTCGGGCCCCGACGGCCGGTGGAGCCGTTGATCGCCGACACCTGTCCGCAGCCGCGGGAATCGGGATAGACGGCCACGGCCCAGTGATAGACCGAGCTGACCCCGCACAGCGGCAGATCACGCGCATACGTCCACGCCACGTTGCCGGTCACCGGGTCGCGGCCGGTCATCGCCGAGCCGGATGCGGTGATCACCGCGCCTCCGGCGACCACCGGCATGGTGGTGCCCGGGCTGTCCGCGTGCCACAGCTCGTGCACGGCCGTGGGCACGGCGCCAGCCGCCACCGGCGTGGTCAGTTCGACGTCCGCCGGGTCGCTGACGGTGTGCCGGGAGTCGCTGGTCCACCAGAACAGCGCGGCGACGACGGCGACGACGGCGACGATCGCACCCGCGGCGATGAGATCACCGCGGGTGCGGCGCTCGGGTCGGATCATCGGGTTGAGGGCTCGACGGCCAGGGCTCAGCCCTCGGCGGCGGCCGCAGCCGGTGCCTTGCGCGGACGACGACGGCGGCGCCGCGGCGCCGAACCGGTGCCCGCGGCGTCTCCGGCGCCGGCCTCGGCGGCCGGGGGAGTCGCGGCTGCGGTGTCGGATCCGGCCTCGGACGCCTGCCCACCGCGGGTGCGACGACGGGTCCGCTCGCGCGGGGCCTTCTCCCGCTCGACGCGGGGTGCACGGTCGGTGCGCTTGACCGGCGAGCGCTTCGGCTCGCCGATGCTGCCCTTGGCCTCGGCGGGGATGTTCATCTCCGTGTACAGGTGCGGCGAGCTGGAGTAGGTCTCGGCCGGGTCCGGGGACTCCAGGCCCAGGGCCTTGTCGATCATGGACCAGCGGGGCAGTTCGTCCCAGTCGACCAGGGTGACCGCGATGCCGGTCTTGCCGGCCCGGCCGGTACGCCCGATGCGGTGCACGTAGGCCTGCTCGTCGTCGGGGATCTGGTAGTTGATGACGTGGGAGATGTCGTCGATGTCGATGCCGCGAGCGGCCACGTCGGTGGCGACCAGCACGTCGACGTCACCGGCGCGGAACGCCGCTAGCGCCTTCTCGCGGGCGATCTGGCCCAGGTCGCCGTGCACGGCGCCGACCTTGAACCCGCGCTCGGCGAGCTCGTCGGCCACCTTCTGCGCGGTGCGCTTGGTGCGGGTGAAGATCATCGTGGCGCCGCGGCCTTCGGCCTGCAGGATGCGGGCGACCATCTCCACCTTGTCCAGTGCGTGCGCCCGGTAGACGAACTGCTCGGTGGTGTCGTGGGTGGCCGCCGAATGCGGGGCCTCGGCGCGGATGTGGGTCGGCTGGTTCATGAAGGTGCGGGCCAGCGTGATGATCGGGTCCGGCATCGTCGCGCTGAACAGCATCGACTGGCGGGTGTCCGGGGTCAGCCGCAGGATCCGCTCGATATCGGGCAAAAAGCCCAGGTCCAGCATCTCGTCGGCCTCGTCGAGGACCAGAACGGACAGCCCGCCGAGCTGCAGGTGGCCCTGGTTGGCCAGGTCCAGCAGGCGGCCCGGGGTGCCGACGACGACGTCGGCGCCGGCCTGCAGCGCCTCGATCTGCGGCTCGTAGGGACGGCCACCGTAGATCGCGACGACCGACAGCGGGCGGGTGCCGCCGCCTTCAGCGGGGGCGGTGAGGTTCTTGGCGGCGCCGGTCAGGTCGTCGAACACCTGGATGCACAGCTCGCGGGTGGGCACCACGATCAGCACGCGCGGCGCACCGGTCAGCGGGCGCTCGGTGTCGGTGGTGATCTTGTGCAGGGCCGGGACGCCGAAGGCGAAGGTTTTGCCCATGCCGGTGCGGGCCTGGCCGATCAGGTCGTCGCCGGCCAGCGCCATCGGCAGGGTCAGTTCCTGGATGGCGAAGGGGTGCTCGATGCCGCGTTCCCGCAGCGCTTCACAGATTTCGTCGCGCACGCCGAGTTCGGCGAACGACTTGTTGATATGGGTCATGACGGTGCGATGGGGCCTTTCGATTCTGGTCCGAGTTGTCTGCTCGTCGCGTTGTCCATCGCGCGCACGAGTTCGGATGTCGAATCGAGGGTCCGGCGTTGATCGCGGGGATTCCGCGGCGGACCGACTGCGTGCACGCACACTTCTTCAGGTGGTGGATAGGCCACCGCCTGGCTCCCATCATAGCCGGTGGCCGGTCGGCCTCCCGCGAAACCGACGCGGGACGGGCCTTAGAGTGGGCTCATGAGTTCGACGCCGATCACCGCGGACCACCCCGGGATCAACGAACTGTTCTCCCTGCTGGCCTGCGGTGAGGTCGCCGCGTTCTACCGGCTGACCGACGAGGCCCGGATGGCCCCGGACCTGAGCGGGCGGATCAATATGGCGCTGATGGCCGCCGCCGAGATGGGCCATTACGTGCTGGTTCGCGACGCCCTGGAGCTCCGCGGCGTCGACGTGCAGGCCGCGATGGTCCACTATTCGGCGGTGCTGGAGTCCTACCACGCCCAGACCATCCCCAGCACCTGGCTCGAAGCACTGGTCAAGACCTATATCGGGGACGCGCTGGCGGCGGATCTGTACCTGGAGATCGTCGACGCGCTGCCCGACGGGGTGGCCGGCGTGGTGCGCGGAGTGCTGGCCGAGACCGGCCACTCCCAGTTCGTCGTCTCGGAGGTCCGCGCGGCCGTGGAGGCCAGCGAGCAGCAGAAGCACCGGCTGGCGCTGTGGTCGCGCCGGCTGCTCGGCGAGGCGATCACCCAGGCGCAGTACGTGCTGGCCGAGCGCGACGAACTGGTGGATCTGGTGGTCGCCGGCACCGGCGGGCTCGGGCATCTGGCCGAGTTCTACGAGCGGCTGCAGCGCACCCACTCCGAGCGGATGACGGAGCTCGGCCTGGCCTAGGTCCTGTCACGAACGTCACCATCGAAATCGCCAGCATCAACCACTGGCTCAAACGACGTTCGTCACAGGTCCTAGGCGAGCGGGCTCAGTTCGTGCAGGCGGCCAGGATGGTCCCGGCGTTCTGCTGAACCAGCAGGTCACCGGAGCCGTTGCTGATTGCGCAGTTCAGCTTGCCGGCCACGCTGGTCGCCGTCACCGACTTGAGGTTCACGCCGGGGTTGAGCACGACGGTCCGGGTCCACGGCAGCGCCACGTTGATGTCGGTGCGGGGGAAGCCCTGCTCATCGGTGTAGATGACGGTGACCAGGTCGAACAGCTGACGGTCGCCGGTGACGGTGTAGGTGATGGTCCGCTCGGGCGCGGTGGCCGGGTCGGCCGGTTCACCCGCGATGGCCGGGGTGTCGGGGTTCTGGTGCGCCGAGACGCTCGGCGGCACGGTCACCACGGTTTCCGGCGGCAGACCGCCGCCGGGCGCGCGGGTCGCCGAGACGGTGGCCTTCGGCGGCGCCGAGGACACCGGGGCCGACGTCGCGGCGGCCTGGCTGCTGGTGGCGACCGCGTCGTCGCCCGGGGTCGGGGTGGTGGTCGCGGTGGAGGAGTCGCCGCTCTGCAGGGCCATGGCGATGGCGATGACGGCCACCAGCAGGACCACGCCGGCGCCGATCGCGACCCAGCGCCACCGGGTGTCGGTGGAGTAGTAGTAGCCGTCACCGGCGAACCCGTCGTAGCCGCCCGAGGGGTGGTCCTCGTCGTAGTCGGCGTCGAGGAATTCGGGGTCGTCGTACTCCGCGTAGTCCAGGGGTTCGCCCAGGTCGCTGGTGTCGTCGTCGCCGCGGGTGTAGTCCGGGCGGTACTCGGGCGCGTCGTCGTAGAGCGCGGTGGTCGCCGAGCGGGGTGCGTAGCGACGGGGTCCGCGATCGTCGACGTCGTCGGCATAGCCGGTCGACGAGCCATTCCAATGCGACTTGCTCATTGCGTCACCACCCGAGAAACATCAATCACTTAAGTCACTTTTGCAACTTCTTTAACAGGGTACGGGCGTTCAGCGGATCGGGGGTGAAGCCGCCGGGCGTGTCGGGCACCCGGCGCACGCCGCTCGCCGGGTTGCTAGCCTGGCGGAGCACAACCGTCGACGAAAGGGTGCAGCGTGGAGGTCAAGATCGGTGTCGCCGACAGCCCGCGGGAGCTCGTCTTCTCCAGCACCCAGACTCCCGAGGAGTTGGAGAAGCAGGTCGTCGCCGCGCTCGACGGCGGTTCCGTGCTGAGCCTGACCGACGAGAAGGGCCGCCGCATCCTGGTGCAGACCGCCAAGATCGCCTACATCGAGATCGGGCCCGCCGACAGCCGCCGGGTCGGTTTCGGCGTCGGCAAGAGCTCCTAGCCGCCCAGCCCTCAGGCGAAGACCGTCAGCCCTTTTCCGGGCGGGTCAGCGGCACGTGGGACAGGCCGCGCCAGATGAACGCGACGGTGCCCTCGATGGCGTCTTCCTTCGGCATCGGGCGGTCGTTGTCCAGCCAGTAGCGGGCCGAATCGACGCTGATCGACACCAGGCCGACGGCGATCATCCGGGCGCGGTGCGGCTCCAGCCCGGAATCCGAGGCGACCAGGTCGAACACCGCATCGATGCAGGACTCGGTGGCCACCTTCACCTGCGCGGCCACCTGCGGCTCGCTGACGTAGTCGTTGGCGAAGATCAGCCGGTAGCCCTGGCCGTCGTGCTCGATGAAATCGAAGAACGCCTGCACCGCGGCGCGCACCCGCAGCCGGTTGTCGGTGGTGGTGCGCAGCGCCTGGCGCACGCCGGACACCAGATTGTCCACATGCTGAGCCAGCACCGCGAGGTACAGCTCCAGCTTGGACGAGAAGTGCTGGTACAGGACGGGTTTGCTGACGCCTGCGCGATCGGCGATCTCGTCCATCCCGGCCGCGTGGTAACCGCGCTCGACGAACACCTCGCTGGCCGATGCCAGCAGTTGCCCGCGGCGTTCGTCGCGCGGTAGCCGGACACCCCGTCGCGCCGTCCCGCCGTCCATACCGTCGCCACGGGGGCGGCCGGCGCTGGCGAGTTCACTCATTGCTAGATCCTCTATTCAAGTGGCGGAAGTGGGGCGGGGGGTCGTGACGACACTACTCCGCATGTGACGGCGGCTCTTTCAGGGCGCGTTGAAACGCGGTCATGCCATCGACCCGTGGCATCCTGGGACGGTGACCTTCGACCCGGGCCGTGGCGGTGGCAGTCACGCCCCGGTGCTGCGCAGCGACCTTCGGGAACCGCTGCGCGCCCAGCGCGACCCGCTGGCGTCCGGCGCCGGCCGGCCCCGGGCCAACCGCGAGGACCGCGGGCAGTTCAAAAAGCAGGGCTGGCTCGGCCGATTCATCTCCACCTACGGCTGGCGCGCCTACGCGCTGCCGGTGCTCGTCGTCGTCACCGTGATCGTGCTGTATCAGACGGTGACCGCCGAACCCGTCCAGGCACCGGTGGCCGACGACGCCGAGACCGGCCAGAGTGCGGACATCGGCAAGCACGCCACCACCATCGTCGGCGCTCCGCCGCGCGGGCTCACCGAGTTCGACGCCAACCTGCCGACCGGGAAGCTGCCCGACGGCGGGCACTACACCACCGAGCCGGGCCACGGGACCTGGCACATCGTGCCCGGAACCACCGACCAGGTCGGCGAGGGCACCGTCAAGGTCTTCAACTACACCGTCGAGGTGGAGGACGGGCTCGACCCGGACGACTTCGGCGGTGACGACGCGTTCGCCTCGATGGTCACCAAGACGCTGGCCGACCCGCACAGCTGGACCCACGACCCCCGGATCGCCTTCCGCCGCGTCGACGCGAGCTCCGGTATCGACCCGGACTTCCGGGTGTCGCTGACCTCGTCGATGACCGTCCGGGAGGGCTGCGGCTACGAGATCGCGCTGGAATCCTCCTGCTTCAACCCCGCCTTCCACCCGGCCGGCGGCGGCGAGCCCGAGTCCAGGGTGTTCATCAACGAGGCCCGCTGGGTCCGCGGCGCCATGCCGTTCGAGGGCGACTACGTCGCCTACCGGCAGTACCTGATCAATCACGAGGTCGGCCACGCCATCGGCTTCCAGAAGCACCAGCCGTGTGAGAACGACGGCGCGCTGGCGCCGATCATGATGCAGCAGACCTTCTCGATCGCCAACGACGACGAGTCGAAGTTCGACCCCGACCAGGTCAAGGCCGACGGCAAGAAGTGTCGGCCCAACTCCTGGCCGTTCCCGATCGTCTGAGCCGCCGTCATGCAGGTTCCCGGGCCCTCCCCGTTGCCGCCGCTGGTCGCCCCGGCCGCCGAGCTGACCCGCGACGAGATCGCCCGCTACAGCCGGCACCTGCTGATACCCGAGTTCGGGGCCCTCGGGCAGCGCCGACTCAAGAACGCCCGGGTGCTGGTCATCGGCGCCGGGGGACTGGGCGCCCCGACGCTGCTGTACCTGGCCGCCGCCGGGGTGGGCACCATCGGCATCGTGGACTTCGACGTCGTCGACGAGTCCAACCTGCAGCGCCAGATCATCCACGGCCAGGCCGACGTCGGCCGGCTCAAGACCCACAGCGCTGCCGACTCGATCCGGGCGATCAACCCGCTGGTCGACGTGGTGTGCCACGATCTGCAGCTGACCTCGGACAACGTGGCGGACCTGTTCGCCGGCTACGACCTGATCCTCGACGGCGCCGACAACTTCGCCACCCGCTACCTGGTCAACGACGCCGCCGCGTTGGCCGGCAAGCCGTACGTGTGGGGCTCGATCCTGCGGTTCTCCGGGCAGGTGTCGGTGTTCTGGGACGCCGCCCCCGACGGCCGCGGCGTCACCCTGCGCGACGTGTTCCCCGAGCCGCCCGCACCGGGCACGGTGCCCTCGTGCGCCGAGGGTGGGGTGCTCGGGGTGCTGTGCGGCGCGGTGGCCTCGCTGATGGGCACCGAGGCGATCAAGCTGATCACCGGCATCGGGCAGTCGCTGCTGGGCCGGCTGCTGCTCTATGACGCACTGGCCATGACGCACCGCACCCTGAACGTCGCGCGGGACCCGGCCCGGGCGCCGATCACCGAGCTCATCGACTACGAGCTGTTCTGCGGGGTCGTCCCGGACGCCGCACCGGCGGAGGCCTCCATCAGCCCCGCCGAGCTGCACCGACTGCGCGCCGAGGCGGTTCCGCTGGCGCTGGTCGACGTGCGGGAACCGGCCGAGTGGGAGATCAACCGGATCGACGGCGCGGTGCTGATCCCCAAGTCGGAGTTCGACGCCGGGACCGGTGCCGACCGGCTACCCCCGGGTCGCGTGGTGCTGTACTGCAAGTCCGGGGTGCGCTCGGCGGCGGTCGCCGAGACGCTGCGCGCGGCCGGCGTCGACGACGTGGTGTCGCTGACGGGTGGGATTCTGGCCTGGGCCCAGCAATTCGACCCCGACATGGTCAGTTACTGATTCTATTGCGGGCGGTCCCGGTGTCGGTCCGGCTCCGCCGGCACTCGCTGCGCTCGCGCCAACTCCGCCTACCCTCGCCGAACCGCCCGACACGCCGCGGGAGCTGGCACCGCAGGTCAGCGGCCGGTCGATAGGGTGACGGGGTGAGTGTGGAACCGCCTCCCGACCATGTGCTCGCCGCATTCGGGCTCAACGCCGCGCGCCCCGCGGCTCTCGGCGCAGGCTGGGAGGACGGCTGGCGGTGCGGTGAGGTGGTGCTGTCGCAGGTCGCCGATCACGCCCGGGCCGCCTGGTCGGCCAAGGTCCGCGAGACCCTGTTCGTCGACGGCGTGCGGCTGGCCCGCCCGGTGCGCTCCACCGACGGTCGGTTCGTGGTGTCGGGCTGGCGGGCGGACACCTTCGTCGCCGGCACCCCCGAGCCCCGCTACGACGAGGTGGTCTCGGCCGCCGTCCGGTTGCACGAGGCCACCGCCAAACTGGAGCGCCCGCGCTTTCTGACCCAGCCGCCGTCGGCGCCGTGGGCCGAGGTGGACGTCTTCA
Source organism: Mycolicibacterium insubricum (assembly GCF_010731615.1). NCBI lineage: Bacteria > Bacillati > Actinomycetota > Actinomycetes > Mycobacteriales > Mycobacteriaceae > Mycobacterium > Mycolicibacterium insubricum. The sequence continues at coordinate 1,700,857 of NZ_AP022618.1, forward strand.
TCGCCGCCGACCGCGCGGCGTGGGAGGACCGGCCGCTGCACTCGCTGCCGTCCGGGGCGCGGCTGGCGCCCGGCTCGGCCGACGGGCAGCGCAGCATCGACCTGCTGCAGGCACTGGCCATCCTGCGCAAGCCGACCCGCAGTCCCAACCAGCTGGTACACGGCGACCTGTACGGCACGGTGCTGTTCGCCGGCGCCGCGGCTCCCGGGATCACCGACATCACCCCGTACTGGCGCCCGACGTCGTGGGCGGCCGGGGTTGCCGTCGTCGACGCGCTGAGTTGGGGAGACGCCGATGACGGCCTGGTGGAGCGCTGGGATGCGCTGCCCGAGTGGCCGCAGATGTTGTTGCGCGCATTGATGTTCCGGCTTGCCGTGCACGCCCTGCACCCGCGGTCGACCGCCGCGGCCTTCCCCGGCCTGGCGCGCACCGCCGCCGTCGTGGAATCCGTGATCTAGAACTCGAACCGGTACTCCGACAGGCGGATTCGCCCGTCGTTCGCTAAAACGCCTTCGGCGCGCAGCAATTCGAGCTGCAGGTCGCTCTTGTGGGCGGCGGGCCGACCGGAGGCGCCGATCACCCGATGCCACGGCAGGTCCGCGGAATCCGTGCGCATGATCCACCCGACAATTCGCGGGCTGGAAAGTCCTGCGGCAGCGGCGATATCACCGTAGGTGGCGACCCGGCCGGGCGGTATCGCGGCGACGAGCCCGCGGACCCGTTCGATATCGGCATCGCTGACCTTGGCCACCGGCTACTCCGCCAGCAGTCCGCGGATCAGCGCGGCGGTCTCGGCGGGCTTGGCCTGGGCCACCATGTGCAGGCACTCCAGGTCCACCAGCTGCAGATTCTCGCCCAAATGCCCACGCAGCCCGGCGATCAGGGAATCGGTGACATACGGCGGGTCGGTCCACAGCGCGCGGGCCAGGATCGTCGGCGTGCCCGGGCGCGGATAGACCACCGGCCGGGCCAGCTCGCTCCAGTACGACACCATCGCCGGGACGTACATGCGCCAGCCGTAGCGGCCGCCCGGCAGCGTGATCAGGTGCTCGTCCATATCGGCGTCCAGCAGTGCGGGGTCGACATCGGCCCAGGACCCGCCGGCCTTCTCCTCGCGCGCCTCGGCCGGATCCGGGTAGTCCGGGGAAGCCAGCATCGCCGCGGCGATCTCCGCCATCCACTCCCCGTCCAGGCCGACGGCGGGGTCCAGCAGCACCAGCCCGGACACCAGATCCGGGCGGTGATGAGCCAGCTGCAGCGCGACCGCGCAGCCGAACGAATGCCCCACCACCACAACGGGTTCACCGCCGTCGGCCTCCAGCAGCGCGGACAGTGCCTGCACGTTGGCATCGAAATTCCACGGCGCTGCCCATGACGAGCGGCCGTGTCCGATCAGGTCCGGCGCGACGATCGGCACCTCGGGAAGGAAATTCTGTGCGATGTGTTCCCAGCGCCTGCCGTGCCCGGTCAGCCCGTGCAGTGCCAGGACGCGGGCCGGTCCCTCGGGGCCGTAGCGGTAGGTGTGCAGGTGTGCGGTCACGCCCTAGATCGTGCCAGGCGCCGCGATCCGACGCCGCGGCCGCGTCACCGGGACTTGTCACCTGTAGCTTCCGCCAAGCTCTTCGCGGCTCCGGGTTCGTAACCGTCACGCTCATCGCGGCTCCTTCGTCGCCGCTCGACGTGCCGGGCCTCACCGCCTCGACTTGTCGGACCCACGTGATGTCATGGGCTCATGACGATCCTCCTGGCGCAGCCCGGCCTCGGTCCCGACGGGCTGACGGCCGACGCCCGCGGAATCGTCCGGCTGCTGGGCGGGCCCGGAACCGGCAAGAGCACCCTGCTCGTCGAGCTGGCCGCCACCCGGATCGCCGCCGGCGCCGACGTCGAATCGGTGCTGCTGCTGACCGGGGCCGGCCGCCCCGCCACCGCCACCCGGGCCCGGCTGACCACTGCGCTGCTGGCCGCCCGCCCCGGCCTCGCCGTCGTCCGCGAACCGCTGGTCCGCTCGCCGCACGGCTACGCCTTCGCGCTCTTGGCCCGCGCCGCCCAGCGCGCCGGGGACCCGGCGCCACGGCTGATCACCGGCACCGAGCAGGACGGCATCATCCGGGAACTCCTGGCCGGAGACGTCGCCGACGGCGCCGACTACTGGCCCGCCTCCCTGCGCCCGGCGCTGGCCACCGCCGGATTCGCCACCGAACTGCGCGACCTGCTGGCCCGCTGCGCCGAACGCGGCCTGGACGCCACCGACCTGCGCCGGCTCGGCAAGAGCACCCGGCGCCCCGCCTGGGTGGCCGCCGGCCGGTTCGCCCAGCAATACGAACAGGTCATGCTGCTGCGCGCAGCCGTCGGCATGGCCGCCCCGCAGGCCACTATCCCCGCACTGGGCGCAGCCGAGATGATCGGCGCCGCCGCCGACCTGTTGCAGACCGACCCGGACCTGCTCGACGCCGAACGCGCCCGGCTGTCCACCCTGCTGGTCGACGACGCCCAGCATCTCGACCCGCAGGCCGTGCGGTTGATCCGCCTGCTGGCACCAGGCCCCGAGCTCACCGTCATCGCCGGTGACCCCAACCAGACCGCCTTCGGATTCCGCGGCGCCTCCCCGGAACTGCTGCTGGAAGACACCGACGACCCGGTGATCGAACTGCACACCTCCTACCGCTGCTCGCGCCCGGTCGCCGACGCCGTCACCGCGGTGGCCGCCGCCCTGCCCGGCGTCGGACCGGCCCGACGGATCACCGCCACCGACGACGACGGCCGCGTCTCCGCTCTGCTCGCCGCGTCCCCGCACGCCGAGGCACTGGCGATCGCCGACGCGCTGCGCCGCGCGCACCTGATCGACGGCACCCCCTGGTCGCAAATGGCGGTCATCGTCCGCTCGGTGCCCCGGGTCGGCACCGCACTGTCGCGCACCCTGACCGCCGCCGGGGTACCGGTCGCACCCGGTCGCACCCGCCCGCCGCTGGCAGAAAACCCGCTGGTGCGGACCCTTCTCACGGTGCTGCGGGCCACCGACGACGGGCTTACCGACGAGGACGCGCTGGCGCTGCTCACCGGCCCGCTCGGTCGCGTCGACCCGGTCACCCTGCGCCAGCTGCGCCGCGCCCTGCGCCGCATCGACGCCACCCTGCCGCCCCGCGGGTTCGGTGAACTGGCCGCCGCAGCCCTGACCACCACCGTGCCCGACGGGCTGGCCCCCCAGCACGCCCGGCCGCTGCAACGGCTGCGGGCGGTGCTGCACGCCGCCCAACGGGCCGGAGCCACCGACCCGCGTCGCGCACTGTGGCAGGCCTGGCAGCGCAGCGGCATGCAGAACCGTCTGCTGGCCGCCGTCGAACGCGGGGGAGCGGGAGCGCTGCGCGCCGAGGCCGACCTCGATGCGGTCACCGAACTCTTCGACGTCGCCGACCAGTTCGTCATCCGCAGCCCCGGCGCCACCGCCGGCAGCCTCGTCGACCACATCACCGGCCTGACCCTGCCGATCACCGCCGCCGATCCCGTCGACACACCCGACGCGGTCACCGTGCTCAGCCCGCAGCAGGCTCTCGGCGCCGAATGGGACGTGGTGGTCATTGCCGGACTGCAGGAAGGCCTGTGGCCCAACACCGTTCCGCGCGGCGGCGTGCTGGCCACCCAGGAGCTGCTGGACGTGATCGACGGTGTCACCGGCGAGGTGTCCGCGCGCGCACCGCTGGTCGCCGACGAACGCCGACTGCTGCTGACGGCCATGGGCCGGGCCCGGCGCCGGCTCATCGTCACCGCCGTGGACAGCGACACCGGCGGCGACGGCGCCGAACTCCCGTCACCGTTCTTCCACGAGATCTCTCGTATTGCCCACACCGACATCGCGACCGACACCGACACCGACGCCGCGCCGGTCCCACAGGCCGCCCCGCCGGTGCTGTCGCCCGCCTCGGTGGTCGGCCGGCTGCGCGCGGCGGTCTGCGCCCCCGACGGCGAAATCGACGACGCCGCACGTGCCGCAGCCGCCCGCGAACTGGCCCGGCTGGCCGCCGCCGGTGTGCCCGGTGCCGACCCGGCCCAGTGGTACGGGCTCGCCCCGGTCAGCACCGACGCCCCGCTGTTCGATACCGCCGCGACCGTGCCGATGTCCCCGTCGACGCTGCAGACCGTCCTGGACTGCCCGCTGCGCTGGCTGGGCGAACGCCACGGCGGCTCCGACCCGCGCGAGGTCACCTCCGCCCTCGGCTCGCTGCTGCACGCGCTGATCGCCGAACCCGGCCGCAGCACCGAGGAACTGGCCCGCGATCTGGAAAAGCTCTGGGACGCACTACCGTTCGGCTCGCCCTGGTACGCCCGCAACGAACTACACCGCCACCTCGACATGCTGGCAGCCTTCGGCGAATGGCGGCTGAACACCCGCGGCGAACTCACCGAGGTCGGCACCGAGGTCGTCGTGTCGGGAACCGTCGAGGTCGACGACGACACCCGCGTCGGTATCCGCGGCCGCGCCGACCGGGTGGAACGCGACGCCGCCGGCCGGCTGGTGATCATCGATATCAAGACCGGCAAGACCCCGGTCAGCAAGGCCGACGCCGCCGAGCACGCCCAGCTGGCGGCCTACCAGCTGGCCGTGGAAGAAGGGCTGCTCGGGGAGGGGGAGACCCCCGGCGGCGCTCGGCTGGTCTACCTCGCCAAGACCGGGCGCGACGGCGCCACCGTGCGCGAACAGGACCCACTGACCCCGGAAACCGCCGAAACCTGGCGCGCGGCAATGGCATCGGCACGCACCGACATGACCGGTCCGGACTATCCGGCACGTCGCAACACCGGCTGCACCCACTGCCCGATGCGCACCAACTGCCCCGCCTACCGTGAACCGGGAGCGCGATCGTGAACCCGCTGTCACCGGCCGAACTCGCCGACATCCTCGGTCTGCACACACCCACCGACGAACAGGCCGCCGTCATCGCCGCGCCGCCCGGGCCCGTGGTGGTCATCGCCGGCGCCGGCGCCGGAAAGACCGAGACCATGGCCGCCCGAGTGGTGTGGCTGGTCGCCAACGGCTACGCCACCCCCGGCCAGGTGCTCGGCCTCACCTTCACCCGCAAGGCCGCCGGGCAGCTGGCCCGGCGCGTGCGCAACCGCCTCACCAAACTCGCCGCCGCCGGACTCGTTCCCTACGGCAGCGCCGACGACGCCCAACCCGCGGTCTCCACCTACCACGCGTTCGCCGGCAACCTGCTCGCCGAATTCGGGCTGCTGCTACCGGTGGAACCCGACGCCCGACTGATCGGCGAAACCGAACTGTGGCAGCTGGCCTTCGACGTCGTCAGCCGCCACCCCGCCGAGCTGGACACCGACCGCACCCCGGCCGGCGTGACCCGGCTGGTGCTCAACCTGGCCGGCCAACTCGCCGAACACCTCGTCGACACCGGCGCCGTCCGGCACACCCACGCCGAACTCGGCCGACTGGTCACCACCTTGCCGCCGGGCCCGCGCCAGCGCGCCGAACCCAGCCAGGAACTGATGAAAATGCTGGACATCCAGCACGAACGGGCCGACCTGGTCCCGCTGATCGACGCCGTCGCCACCCGGATGCGCGAAACCGGGGTGATGGACTTCGGCGCCCAGATGTCGGCCGCCGCCCAACTCGTGCAACGCGCCCCGGAAGTCGGCGAGGCGCTGCGCGCCCGCTACCGGGTGGTGCTGCTCGACGAATACCAGGACACCGGCCACGCCCAGCGGGTGCTGCTGTCCGGGCTGTTCGGCCACGGCGCCGACGACGGGCTGGCCCTGACCGCCGTGGGCGACCCCATCCAATCCATTTACGGCTGGCGCGGCGCCTCGGCCACCAACCTGCCCCGCTTCGCCACCGACTTCCCGCTGGCCGACGGCTCCCCGGCGCCGATGCTGGAACTGCGCACCAGCTGGCGCAACCCGCCGGCCACGCTGCGGCTGGCCAACGCCATCTCCGAACCGGCCCGCCGCCGCTCGGTCGAGGTCCGCGAACTGCTGCCCAAACCCGGTGCCGATCCGGGCGAGGTGGCGCTGGCCCTGTGTGAGGACGTGGCCGCCGAACGCCGCTGGGTGGCCGAGCAGATCGCCGCGCGCTGGCAGACCGCCGCCGACGCCGGCCAGGCCCCGCCGACGACGGCGATCCTGGTGCGCCGCAACGCCGACTCCGCCCCGCTGGCCGCCGAACTGCGCGCCCACGGCGTGCCGTCCGAAGTGGTCGGGCTGGCCGGGCTGCTGGCCATCGACGAGGTCGCCGACGTGGTCGCCATGCTGCGGCTGGTCGCCGACCCGTGCGCGGGCACCGCCGCGCTCCGCGTGCTCACCGGGCCGCGCTGGCGCCTCGGCGCCGCCGACATCGCCGCGCTGTGGCGCCGCGCCCGCGACCTGGACTACCGGCCCACCGCCACCGCGGAATCCGGAATCGCCGCCGCCGAGGCGGTGGTCGCCGGACTGGCGCCCGACGCCGACACTCCCGCCCTGGCCGACGCCATCTGCGACCCGGGCCCCGCGCACAACTACTCGCCCGAAGGATGCGCCCGGATCACCGCGCTGGCCGCCGAGCTGACCGCGCTGCGCGCGCAGCTGCACCACCCGCTGCCGGACCTGGTCGCCCAGGTCCGCGCGGTACTCGGCGTCGACGTCGAGGCCACCGCCACCCACGGCGGCCCGGACCGCACCGGCACCGAACAACTCGACGCGTTCGCCGCCGTCGTCGACGGCTACGCCGCCCGGATCAGTGCCCGCGACATCGACCCGGTGCTGGGGCTGCTCGGCTATCTGGACGCCGCTATCGCGCAGGAGGGCGGGCTGACCCCGGCGGACATCGCCGCGGCCGCCGGTCGGGTGCAGATACTGACCGTGCACGCCGCCAAGGGCCTGGAATGGGAAGTCGTTGCCGTGCCGCATCTTTCGGCCGGGGTGTTCCCTTCGTCGACGGCCGGCGGCACCTGGCTGACCAACCCCGGCGAACTGCCGCCGGTGCTGCGCGGTGACCGCGTCACCCTCGGCGAACACGGGGTCCCGGTGCTCGAGGTCTCCGAGGTCACCAACCGCAAGCAGCTCGTCGACACCATCGACGCGCACAAGGCCCGGCTCGCCCAGCGCCGCAACGACGAGGAACGGCGCCTGCTCTACGTCGCGCTGACCCGCGCCGAGAGCACCCTGCTGATCTCCGGGCACCACTGGGGCGAAACCGGCCTCAAACCGCGCGGCCCGTCGGAGTTCCTCGTCGAGCTCGCCGGGATCGTCCGCGCCGCCGCCGACGACGGGCAGCCGTGCGGGGTGATCGACCGGTGGGATCCCGAACCCCCGACCGGCGCGCAGAACCCGCTGCGGGAGAACACCGCCGCGGTGAACTGGCCCGCCGACCCGCTGGCCGGCACCCGCGGCGATATCGAGCGCGGCGCCCAGCTGGTGCGCGCCGCCCTGGCCGCGCTGCCGTCCGACAACGTTGACGCCGACGTCCAAGAAGCCCGGGAAGCCCACGAAGACCCGTACGGCTGGACCGCCGAGGTCGACGCCCTGCTGGCCGAACGCGCCCAAACACCCCAACTGACCGTCGCCGCCCTGCCGGCGCAGCTGTCGGTCAGCGCGCTGGTGGACATCGACCGCGACGCCCAAGCCGCGGCCACCCGGCTGCGCCGCCGGCTCCCGTCGGCCCCGGACAGCAACGCGCTGCTGGGCACCGCGTTCCACGAATGGGTCCAGCGCTACTACCGGGCCGATCGGCTGTTCGACCTGGAGGATCTGCCCGGCGCGGCCGACGGGGCGCCCGTGGACCCCGACCAACTGGACGCGCTGCAGGCCGCATTCACCGCGTCGGCGTGGTCCGGGCGCACCCCGGTCGACCAGGAGGTGCCCTTCGAACTCGCGTTGGGCAACACGGTGGTCCGCGGCCGGATCGACGCCGTTTTTGCCGAACCCGGGGAACCCGACGGCTTCACCGTCGTCGACTGGAAGACCGGTGCCCCGCCGTCAGACGAGGAAGCCCTGCGGCACAACGCTATTCAGCTCGCTGTCTACCGCATCGCGTGGGCGGGTCTGGTCGGCTGCGATCCGGAGCGGGTGCGCGGCGCGTTCCACTACGTGCGGACCGGCACCACCGTCTACCCCGACGCGCTGCCCGGCGCCGAGGAACTCGCCGCACTGATCGGCCGCGCGGACACCACCGGCGCAACCGATGAAGCCAACTCGGTTACGAGTGCCGCCACACCCGCAGCGCCGCGAGGATCATCGGGAGCTGCATCGGCAGGCGCCCCAGCGCGATGAGCCGCATCGGCAGCGGCTTGTCCCGCCACTGCACGGCCATGTTGATGTTCGCCGGGTAGACGCCGAGGAACAGCAGCGTCGCGACCAGGCCGCCCTGGCGTCGGGTGGCCGGTGCGGCCAGCAGGGCGGCGGTGCCGAGCTCGGCCACGCCGGAGGCGTAGGTGTAGAAGCGCTGACCGCCCGGAAGCTGCTCGGGAACGATCTCGTCGAACCGCTTGGGGATCAGGAAATGCAGCACCCCCATCAGCGTCAAGGCCCCGGCCATGCCGAGGGCGAGCCTGCTGGTATCTGGTGCGTCGGTCCGACTCACGGGAAGGGTCATGCTTTCATTGTGGGGTGCCTCGGGCAGAACAGGTGACACAACGGCGTGGCGAACACTAGATTGCGCCGCCGGCTGCGCGGCCTCAACGACGAGCTGACCAGCAAGCCCGACGCGGCACTGCTGGACACCCTGCATATTCCGGAGAAGTTCGTCAGCCCGGTCAACCGCATTGTGCGGCGCGTGCTGTACGCGTTCGGCGCGCTGATGGCCGCGGTGCTCATCGTCTACTTCGACCGCAGCGGCTACCACGATATTCAGGGCGACGGTGACCTTTCGTTCCTGGACTGCCTCTACTACGCGACGGTGTCGCTGTCGACGACGGGATACGGCGACATCACGCCGTACGCACCGTCGGCCCGGCTGGTCAACGTCCTGGTCATCACGCCGTTGCGGGTCGCCTTCCTGATCGTGCTCATCGGTACCACCGTCGAGACGCTGACCGCCGCGTCGCGCCAGGCGTTCAACATTCAGCGTTGGAGGAAATCCGTGCGCAACCACACCATCGTCGTCGGTTATGGCACGAAGGGTAAGACCGCGGTCACCGCGATGATCGGCGACGGCACCCCGCCCGGGGACATCGTCGTCGTCGACACCGACCAGGCCACCCTGGAGCGCGCCGCGGTCGCCGGGCTCGTCACCGTCAAGGGCGACGCCAACCGCGCCGACGTGCTGCGTCTGGCCGGTGCGCAGCATGCCGCGGCGATCATCGTCGCCACCAACAGCGACCCGACCGCGGTGATGGTCACCCTGACCGCCCGCGAGCTGGCCCCCAACGCCAAGATCATCGCCTCGATCCGCGAGTCGGAGAACCAGCACCTTCTCAAGCAGTCCGGCGCCGACTCGGTGGTGGTGTCCTCGGAGACCGCGGGGCGTCTGCTGGGTATCGCGACCGCCATGCCGAGCGTGGTGGAGCTCATCGAGGACCTGCTGACCCCGGATGCCGGCTTCGCCATCGCCGAGCGCGCGGTGGAGCGCAAGGAAGTAGGCGGTTCGCCCAAACACCTCGGCGACATGGTGCTGGGCATCGTGCGCGACGGCAAGCTGATGCGCGTCGGCGACCCCGAGGCCGACGCGGTGGAGGCCGACGACCAGCTGTTGTACGTGCGCACGGTCGCCGACGACAATGACTGACTTCGCGCTGCGCGCGGTGCCACTGCTGGCCCGTGTCGGCGCCGACCGATCCGATGCCCTGCGCACCGACGTGGACGCGGCCGCCGCCGGCTGGCCGAGCGCCGGGCTGCTGTGGGTCGACCCGCGCGGCCGGGTGCTGGTGTCCGGGCCGGCCGTCGTCCTGTCCGACACCGAAAAGCTGGGCCCGACCCCGCCGCGCGAGGCGGTCTTCCTGGGCAAGCTGCCCGGCGACGACGGCCGCGCGGTCTGGGCGATGCGCGGACCGTTGCCCGACGGGCCCGGGGCGCCGATGGACGTGCGGCGCGACGCCGTCGGCCTCGACGACCTCAGTGCCCAGCTTCTCGTCACCGCGCTGGCGCTGCTGAACTGGCACGACAACGCCCGCTTCAGCCCGGCCGACGCCACCCCGCTGCGCCCGGCGCGCGCCGGCTGGGCCCGGGTGGATCCGGTGACCGGGCACGAGGAGTTCCCGCGGATCGACCCGGCGGTGATCGTCCTGGTGCACGACGGCGCCGACCGGATGGTGCTGGCCCGCCAGCACGGTTGGCCGGACCGGATGTTCTCGCTGCTGGCCGGTTTCGTTGAGGCCGGCGAATCCTTCGAGACGTGCGTGGCCCGCGAGATCCGCGAAGAGGTCGGCATCGACGTGTGGGACCCGCGTTACCTGGGCAGCCAGCCGTGGCCGTTTCCGCGGTCGCTGATGGTGGGCTTCCACGCCCAGGCCGACCCCGCGCAGCCCTTCGCCTACCACGACGGCGAGATCGTCGAGGCCCGCTGGTTCACCCGCGAGCAGGTCCGTGCGGCGCTGGCCGCCGGTGACTGGACCACCGCCGACGCCAATGCGGCGTTTGTGGTCCCCGGTTCGGTGTCCATCGCCCGGGAGATCATCGAATCCTGGGCGTATTCGCAGGACTGACAATGGTTTCGGTGACGGGAATGGTCGGGCGGGCGCTTGTGGCCGCGATTCTTGCGTTGGGTTGTGCGACGGCGTGTTCGTCTTGTGGCACTCGACAAGGCGTGTCCGGCCTGAGCAGGTACCTATTTCGCAGCGTGGACCACGATCTCGGACAGCTCGGTCTTGCTCTGCCCGCCGGTAGTGCCCAGCGTCGAAATCCACACCAGCAGATACGACGTCGGCGACGAGGCGTTCACCGTGATCGTGTTCTCGCCCGGCTGCAGGGTCTTCGGGTCGGTCAGCGCGGTGGTGTCATCCAGCGCAGCCGGATTAGCCGAGGTCGCCGACCGGATCTGAATCGCCGTCCCGGTACTGGGCAACCGCACGCTCACAGTTGCGACCTTGGTCGGTGACGGGAGTTCCAGCATCAGGCCGATACCCGGTTTGAATGTCGGGAACGGCACCGCGTCGGTGTAGGTGTCGGTGCGCCACCCGGTGTTCGGGTCACCGTCGATGGCCCGCTCGGCCTTGTCGGGGCTGTCCGGGTCGCCGCCGGGGGAGAAGACCGTCGCCTTCACCGGGTGGACCACGGCGCCGGGCTGGACGTCGGAATCGTCGTGGTACAGCACGATCGACGCAAACACGGTCAACACGGCGACCAGCACCGCCGCGAGCGCGATGATCAAACGCCGACGTTTGCGCGTCGGTTCGGTCGTCGGCAGGGGCAGCGGCGCGGTCGACGGGCCCACCTGTTCGCCGGTATCGGGAGCCAACAGCTCGTCGGGACTGAGGACACCGGTGTACTCGAGCGTTTGCTCGCGTGGCGCCGGCCTCGCAGCAGGTGCCGGCGATGGCACCTGCCGATGCGATACCGGGACGGCTACGGCCTGACCGTGCAGCGCCGCGCGTGCCGCGGCGGCCAGCTCCGCGGCGGTCTGGAAACGCTGCGCGGGATCGGTGGCCATCCCCTTGGCGATCACCGAATCGAATTCGGTTGGCACATCGGTGTTCACCCGGCTCGGTTCGGGAGGCGGCAGGTGCACGTGACCCCACAGCTGCTCTTCCAGGCTCTGCCCGACATACGGTTTCGCGCCGGTCAGGCACTCGTAGAACACGCACGCCAGCGAGTAGATGTCGGCGCGCTGGTCGGCGGTCTCGGCCGCGGTGAAGCGCTCCGGCGCGATGTAGGCGACCGTCCCGACCGTCGCCCCGGTACTGGTCAGCTGGTCCTCGCCGGGGGCGCGTGCGATGCCGAAGTCGATCAGGTACAGGAAGTTCTTCGGCGTGATGAGCAGGTTCGCGGGTTTGATGTCGCGGTGTTCCAACCCGGCCTCGTGGGCGGCGTCGAGCGCGGCGGCCGCCTGTTCGAGCAGCGACACCGCCTGCTCGGGCGGCAGTGCCCCTTCGCGCAGCAGGGTGCCCAGGTCGGTGCCGTCGATCAGCGGCATCGAGATGAACAGCCGGTTGTCGATCTCCCCGGAGTCGAAGATCGGCACGATGTGCGGTTCGTTAAGGGCGGCGGCGATGCGGGCTTCGCGGCGGAACCGCTCCTCGAACACCGGGTCGGTGGCGGCGCGGGCGTGCAGCACCTTCAGCGCGACCTCGCGCCCGAGCGCGGTGTCGTACGCGCGGTACACCTGCCCCATGCCGCCGGTGCCCAGCGTCCCGCGCAGCCGGTACCGCCCGAACTCCTCGTCCATCCCTGAATTCTCGCTCATCGCCCCAGCACCTCGACGGTCCTGTCCTTGGTATTGATGACGTAGACCCGGTGGGTGTCGGTGTCGACGGCCAGTGAACCGGGGTTTCCGCCGACCTGCACGCTCCCGGCGAGCGCGTTGCGGGTGGTGTCCAGTATCGACACCGTCCCGGCCTGGTAGTCGGTCAGGTACACCGTGTGGAGTCCGGGGTCGACGGCAGCGAATCCGACGTGTATTCCGAGGTGCAGCGTGCCCGTGACGGTGTTGTTCGTGGTGTCGACGACGGTCACCGGGTTGTCGGTGCCCGGGTCTGCACTCGTTGCGCCCACGCTGGTACTGGTGAGATACGCGCGGTGCACACCGGGGTCGACGACGACGTCGTGGGCGCTTTCCGGCAGTTTGATCGTGTCGGTCACCGCGGCATGCTCGGTGTCGACGACCGTCAGCGATTTGTCCAGCATCCCGGTCACGTAGGCGGTGGCGGGCTGCGGGGCCAATGCCAGTGCGAATGGAGTGTCGACCGGGGTCCGGCTGCTGACCGTGTTGGTCGCGATGTCGATGACGGCCAGTCCGCTTTGCGCGGTGATGGTGGTGACGTAGGCGGTGTGCCGCTGCGGGTCGATCACGATCGCCCCCGGGCCTTCGAGGGGGATCACGGCGGTCACGGCCTTGGTTGCCGGATCGACGACCGAGACGGCCTCGTCGGCGGTATTCGTGACATAGAGCGTGCCGCTGTCCGGCTCGACGGCGACGCTGATCGGAGCCTTGTCGACGGGAATCGTCGCGGTGACCGCGTTGGTCGTGGTGTCGATGACCGAGATCGTCTTGTCCTCGCGATTGGTGACGTAGGCGGCGTGCCGCTGCGGATCGACCGCGACATCTCGCGCGCCTTTTCCGACCGGGACGGTGGCGATCACCGTCGGGGCGGTGGTCTTCTTGGTGTTGGTGGCGTAGACCAGCCACGCCGTCACTGCGACCGCAACGACGACGACCGCGGTCACGAGGGCGATGAGCCGACCGCGCCGCGACGGCTTCGCCTGCATCGTCACTGCGCCCTCCCGTCGGCCTATGACCACCCTACTGACCGTGGTCGGGGCCTCGTGACGCCGAATGTCGCGTGATGTGCGACGACACGTCGAGAGGGTGGCACACAAGCCGACACTGGGCGGAAGGTCAGACCCCGAGCTTCGCCTTGACCTCGCGCAGGCTCGGGTTGGTCAGCGTGGACCCGTCGGGGAACCGCATCGTCGGGACCGTCTGGTTGCCGCCGTTGGCGGACTCGACGAACTTCGCCGCCTCCGGGTCGTGCTCGATGTCGACCTTGCTGTACTCGATCCCGGACGCCTTCAGCTGGGTCTCCAGCCGCCGGCAGTAGCCGCACCACACCGTCGAGTACATGATCAGTCCGTCGCTCATAGTGCGACCAACCTATCCCGGCCTGGCAGGTATTCCCCAGCCACACCCGGGCCTACCCGACGTTGTCGGTGCGGCCTGACAGACTGTGCCCGATACCCATGAATGCGATCTCCTCGGCCCTGGTGGCCGGTCTCGACGACGAGCAGCGCGCTGCCGTGCTGGCCCCGCGCGGCCCGGTGTGCGTGCTGGCCGGCGCCGGCACCGGCAAGACCCGCACCATCACCCACCGCATCGCACACCTGGTGGCCTCCGGGCACGTCGCCCCCGGGCAGGTGCTGGCGGTGACCTTCACCGCCCGGGCGGCCGGCGAGATGCGCGGACGGCTGCGGTCCCTGGAGGCCGGGCTCGGTGACGACGCCGGGGTGGCCCGGCTCGGGTCCGTGCAGGCCGTCACCTTCCACGCTGCAGCCCGGCGCCAGCTGCAGTACTTCTGGCCGCGGGTGGTCGGCGGCACCGGCTGGCAGCTGCTGGACTCCAAGTTCTCCATCGTCGCCCAGGCCGCCAACCGGGCGAAACTGTCCACCAGCACCGACACCGTGCGCGACCTGGCCGGTGAGATCGAGTGGGCCAAGGCGTCGCTGGTCACCCCGGAGACCTACCCGGATGCCGTCGCCAAGATCGGGCGCGACATCCCGATGGACGCCGCGCAGATCGCCGCCGTCTACGCCAACTACGAGACGCTCAAGGCCCGCGGCGAGGTCGCGCTGCTGGACTTCGACGACCTGCTGCTGCACACCGCCGCGGCCATCGAGAACGACGCCGCCGTCGCCGCCGAGTTTCGCGACCGCTACCGCTGCTTCGTCGTCGACGAGTACCAGGACGTCACCCCGCTGCAGCAGCGGGTTTTGACGGCCTGGCTCGGCGATCGCGACGACATCACCGTCGTCGGCGACGCCAACCAGACCATCTACTCGTTCACCGGCGCCACCCCGGACTACCTGCTGGACTTCCCGCGCCGCTATCCCGAGGCCACCGTCGTGCGCCTGGAGCGCGACTACCGCTCCACCCCGCAGGTGGTGTCACTGGCCAACCGGGTCATCGGCGCCGCCCACGGGCGGGTCGCCGGCAGCCGGCTGCAACTGATCGGCCAGCGCCCACCCGGCCCGACGCCGAGTTTCAGCGAGCATCCCGACGAAGTCGCCGAGGCCACCGCCGTCGCCCGCACCATCGGCGCGCTCATCGAGGCCGGCACCGAACCGGCCGAGATCGCCGTGCTGTACCGCATCAACGCCCAGTCCGAGGTGTACGAGGAGGCGCTGACCGCGGCGTCCATCCCGTTCCAGGTCCGCGGCGGCGAAGGATTCTTCACCCGCCAGGAGATCCGCCAGGCCATCGCCGCCCTGGCGCGCGCCGCCGACCGCGAAACCCTGACCGGCCCCGGCCTGCCCGAACTGGTCCGTGACCTGCTCGAACCGCTGGGCCTGACCCCGCAGCCGCCCGCCGGTCTGCGGGCCCGGGAACGCTGGGACGCCCTGGACGCGCTGGCAGTCCTGGTCGACGAGGAGGTCGAACTGCGCCCCGATCTCACCCTGGCCGGCGTGGTCACCGAACTGCGGATGCGTGCCGATGCCCGCCACGCCCCGACCGTGCAGGGCGTGACGCTGGCGTCCCTGCACGCCGCCAAGGGCCTGGAGTGGGACGCGGTGTTCCTGGTCGGGCTGGCCGACGGCACCCTGCCGATCAGCCACGCCCTGGCACACGGCCCCGACAGCGAGGCTGTCGAGGAGGAACGCCGGCTGCTCTACGTCGGGGTCACCCGAGCCCGGGAACACCTCGCGCTGAGCTGGGCGCTGGCCCGCGCCCCGGGCGGGCGCCAGGGCCGGCGGCCGTCGCGGTTCCTCAACGGCATCGCCCCGACGACGGGCCCCTCGGCCGCCCGACCGGCCAAATCGTCGACGAAACGCAGCCGCGGCACTCCGCGCTGCCGGATCTGCAACGCGACCCTGGGTGACCGCGACGCCATCATCCTGGGCCGCTGCACCAGCTGCCCGTCGAACCTCGACGAGCAACTGCTCGCCGACCTCAAGGAATGGCGGTCGCGGCGCAAGGACGAACTGAAGGTGCCCGCCTATGTGGTGTTCACCGACAACACGCTGATCGCCATCGCCGAGGCGCTGCCCACCGACGACGCCGCGCTGACCGCCATCCCCGGCATCGGCACCCGCAAACTCGAACAGTTCGGCGCCGACGTGCTGGCGATGGTGAAGGCCCGCGCCGCCGACTGAATCACGAAACCGCAGGTCAAAAATGAGTTGTGGCCCGCGGTAAATACCGACTAGCCTCGAACCCGTCGACCGCGACCCCGGCCGCGGACCGACGCCGACAACACCACGACAGCAGACCCGAGAGGAGGGGCGACATGATTTACACCGATGTGAACCACCGCGACGTATCGGACAGCGGCATGCTCGCCGCTCCGTTCGCCGCCGCGCAGGCCGGCGCCGCGCTTGCTCTATGGCACGCCGCCCCGGCCGCCAAGCGCCGCGCCGCCGCGTCGCCCGGGTCCCCAATTCGAGGTTTTGCCTAGCAGAACCCACGAAAAGCCGAAATGGCCACGGACCCGTCAACCCGGATCCGTGGCCATCGTTTTTCGCGACAGACACCGCGAAAACCCTGGTCACCGGGTCCCCACCCACCCCAGCCGAATCGCCACCGCGACGGCCCAATGACCAGGAAGCAGGTGAACACCATGACCGCGACGGTCGAATCCCGACGGCCGCTGCTGCCGTGTCATGTCAACGAGCCGGACCTGTGGTTCGCCGACGATCCGTCCGATCTGGAGAAGGCCAAGGGGCTGTGCGCCGCCTGCCCGCTGCGCGCCCAGTGCCTGTCCGCGGCCATCGACCGCGCCGAGCCGTGGGGGGTGTGGGGCGGGGAGATCTTCGACCGGGGTGTGGTCGTCGCGCGCAAGCGCCCGCGCGGACGGCCCCGCAAAACCCCCGTCGCCGCCTGAAGCGCGGGGACGTCGGCCCCGGCGACTACTCGTCGTCGGGGTCGGCGAAACCGGGCACCAGATCGTCGGCGATCTGGCGCACCGGCACATGGGCGTCGAGCTGACACGAGATCGCCACCACCGACGCGATCACCCGCATCGGGATGATCAACTTCGGCGGGATCGCCATCTGCCGGGCCGTGCGCAACTGGCCGGGCGCCTTCTCGAAATCGACGGACGCCATCCGCTGCAACCACTTGCGGTTGTAGTGGAACACCGGAACCTCAAGGGGCTCAACGTATTGCCGCAGCATCTCGTTGATGTCCTCGACGGACACCTTCTCGCTCTCGCCGGCCTGGATGAAGCCGGCCTTCTCCATCGTCGGCAGCAGCCGGTCGTAGTTCTTGTCGACGGCGTAGCGCAGCGTCTGGCCCAACTCGCGCGGCATCCCGCCGGGCAGCGGTGCCACCGCGCCGAAGTCGATGATCGCCATCTTGTTGCCCGGCAGCAGCATGAAGTTGCCCGGGTGCGGGTCGCCGTGCAGCATCTCCACCCGCCGCGGCGCGTCGTCGGTCAGCTCGAAGAGCCGGTAGCCCATCAGGTCGCGCTGTTCCTGGGTGCCGTCCTTGATGATCTCCGACAGCGGGATGCCCTCGATCCATTCGCTGACGACGACCTTCGGCGCGCTGGCCACCACGTGCGGCACCAGAAAATGCGGGTGCCCGTCGTAGGCGACGGCGAACGCCCGCTGGTTGTCGGCTTCCAGCCGGTAGTCCAGCTCCATCTCGGTGCGTTCGATCAGCTCGTCGACCACACCCTCGACGTCGGCGCCGGGCGCGAGCTGCTTGAACACCGAAACGAGACGCTTCATGGTCTTCAGGTCAGCGCGCAGCGCCTCGTCGGCACCCGGGTACTGGATCTTGACGGCGACCGGGCGCCCGTCGTGCCAGACGGCCTTGTGCACCTGGCCGATGCTGGCCGAGGCGGCCGGGGTGTCGTCGAAGGAGGCGAAGCGTTCCCGCCACTTGGTGCCCAGCTGCCCGTCGAGCACCCGGTGCACCTTGGCCGCCGGCAGCGGGGGAGCGTCCTTCTGCAGTTTGGTCAGTGCCTCCCGGTAGGGCTTGCCGTACTGCTCGGGGATGGCGGCTTCCATGACCGACAGGGCCTGGCCGACCTTCATCGCGCCGCCCTTGAGCTCACCGAGCACCTTGAACAGCTGCTGGGCGGCCTTGTCCATCAATTCCGCGTTGACCTCGTCTTTCGACGAGCCGGTCAGCCGCTTGCCCAGCCCCAGCGCCGCACGTCCGGCAACCCCGCCGGCCAGGCCGACGAGCTTGGCATTGCGGGAAATGCCGGTGCGTTTGATCTCTGCCACGCCCCCATCATTCCCTACCTGTCTGGGAGACGTACGCGCCAATGGCAACAGTCGTTGTCAGCAGCCGCAGCCGGGGTGCCGGGGCCAGTGCCGCGCCCGGATCGCACCGGCGTCGACGTCGACCTCCAGCGTCGTCGACAACGTCGCCGGAGCCGCCGCCCGGGCGCTCGATCCGCGGACCGCGGCCAGCACCGTGTGCACCTGGCGCAGCGCGAGTGCGGCGGTGGCCAGCAGTGTCGCCCGGTCGGCCGTCCCGACCCGGCCACGCAGCTGCGCGGCCAGCACCGGCCACGCCGCATCCCGGTCGGTGCGGTGCAGATCCGCGCAGGTCAGACAGCTCGTGACGCCGGGAATCACCAACGGACCGACCAGCCCGCGCCCGTCGCGCACCCGCACCGGCAGGTGCGCGACGCCGCCGCGGGTCAGGTCGCGGGCCAGCCGCGGGTCGGGGACCTGGGTGTCGGCCAGCAGCACCAGGTCGGTGCCGGTGGGGTGCACGGCGATATTGGCGGCGTGACTGCGGGCCAGGCGGGCGTCGGCGCAGCGCAGCCCGTCATACAGCAGCTGCGCCAGCGGCCCGTCGCCGTGGATCCGCACGTTCGGGGTGCGCCGCGGTGGCGCGTTCTCGACGGTCCCGGCCACCTCGGCGGCGACGAGTTGGTCCACCAGCGCGCCGATCGCCGCGTGGTCCGCGCCGGGCGGCAGGTGCGGACGGGCCTCGGCCGCCAGCTGCTCGGCGCTGGCACCCGCCGCGAGCCGGTGCAGCACCGCCGCCAGGGCAGTGGCCGTCCAGCCCGCCGCCGGCGACACCCGCACCGCGCGGCGGGGATCCCAGCCGATCTGGGCGCTGCCGTCGGGACGCAGCAGGATGGGCATCGCGGGGTCGAGCCGGTAGGTGGTCGCGGACATACCGCAGCGTGACACGAACCCGCCGGTCACCCGGATCCGTCATCCACAGGGCCCGAAGCGCGGGGCCCAAAGCGCGGGGGCCTACTCGGGGTCGGTGGCGCCGTCCGACGGCGTGCCCGGATCGCCGAGCTCGTCGAGCTGGCTCTGCAGCTTGGCGATCTCCGCGTCGATACCGGAGCTGTCCCCGCCGATCACCCGGTCGATGAACCGGGCCGGCTCGTCGAGGTCGTCGGAATCGGGCAGCAGATCCGGGTGGTCCCACAGGCCGTCGCGCGCGTCGATCCCGACGGCGTCGGTCAGCCGCTGCCACAGCGCAGTGGCCTCGCGCATCTTGCGCGGCCGCAGCTCCAGGCCGACCAGGGTCGCGAACGTCTGCTCGGCCGGCCCGCCGCTGGCCCGACGGCGCCGCATGGTCTCGGCCAGCGCGTCGGCGCCGGGCAGCCGGTCACCGAGTGCGGCGGCGACGACGGTCTGCACCCAGCCCTCGATCAGCGCCAGCAGGGTCTCCAGGCGCTCCAGCGCCGCGTTCTGGGTGGAGGTGATCTTCGGCTCGAATGCGCCCTGGCCCAGCAGGTCCTGCATGGCCGAGGGGTCCATCAGCTTCGCCGGGTCCAGGTTCTGGGCCAGCTCCTCGATGCCGGACATGTCCAGCGTGACGCCCTGGGCGTAGGCCTCCACCGAGCCGAGCAGCTGCGGCGCGAGCCACGGAACCCCGGCGAACAGCCGGTGGTGGGCGGCCTCGCGGGCGGCCAGGAACGTCAGGATCTCGCTGCGCGGCTGCTCCAGGCCCTCGGAGAACTCCTCGATGGCCGCTGGCATCAGCGCCGCCGTGCCCACCGGGCCCAGCGGCAGCCCGATGTCGGTGGAGGTCAGCACCTCCTTGGACAACGTGCCCAGGCCCTGGCCGAGCTGGGTGCCGAACGCCATCTGACCCATCTGGCCCATCATCGCCATCAGCGGCCCGGCCATCGCCTGGGCCTCCTCGGGCAGCGCCGAGGACCACATCGAAGACATCTGCCCGGCCACCGGGTCGCACAGCCGCTTCCAGGTGCCCAGCGTGTTGTCGATCCAGTCCGCCGGCGTCCACGCCGCCGCGGTGCTGGTCCCGGCCGGCAGCGCGCTGACGCCGTCGAGCCACAGGTCGGCCAGGTGCACGGCGTCGGTGATCGCCGAGGAGGTCCCGGCCGGCACCGGCGCGACGAAGCCGACGGAGTTGGTGGCCAGCTTGCGGGCCAGGTCGTAGTTCACCGCACCGCCGCCGCCGGAGGACATCGCCGCCGCGGTTCCGCTGAACATCTGGCCGAGCTGGCTGAACAGCTGGCCCAGATCATTGGGGTTGAAGCCGCCGCCGAAACCGAACGGGTCCGCGCCCGAACCCCGGGATTGCTTGTCGCGGTCGTCGTCGTCGCCGGCGGAGAAGCCGAAGGGCAGGTCAGCCATGCCCTCAACGGTACTGCGCCCGCGGGCGGTGCGCGCGCACCCGGGTTGCGCTGTCAGAGAAGGCACCCATCCTGGCCGACTACTGTGTTGCGGGTGAACAGGCGGATTGTGACGCTCGTGGTGGCGCTGGTGCCGATTCTGGTGTTCGGTGCGCTGCTGGGGACCGTCCGGGTGCCGTTCGTGTCGCTGGGTCCCGGACCCACCTTCGACACCCTGGGGGAGTACGACGGCAAGAAGGTCGTCGACATCGCCGGCACCGACACCAAGGACTACGGCGGGCACCTGAACATGACCACGGTGTCCCAGCGCGACGGCCTGACGCTCGGCCAGGCGCTGGTCCTGTGGCTGTCTGACCAGCAGCAACTGGTGCCCCGGGCGATGGTGTACCCGCCGGACAAGTCCAAGGACGACGTCGACAAGCGGAACACCGACGACTTCAAGAACTCCGAGGACAGCGCCGAGTTCGCTGCCCTGTCGTACCTGAAGTACGACAACGCCGTCACCGTGCGGACCCTGTCCGACGACGGCCCGGCCAAGGACGTGCTGAAGGTCGGCGACGCCATCGACGCCGTCGACGGCAAGCCCACCGCCACCGTCGATGCGCTCACCGACATCCTCAAGACCACCAAGCCGGGCCAGAAGGTGGTGATCGACTACCGCCGCAAGAACAGCCCCGCCGGGACGGCGACGGTCACCCTCGGCGCCAAGGAGGGTCGCGATTACGGCTACTTGGGCGCGGCGCTGCTGGACGCGCCGTGGGCGCCGTTCTCCATCGACTTCAACCTCGCCAACATCGGCGGCCCGTCGGCCGGGCTGATGTTCTCGCTGGCCGTGGTGGACAAGCTGACCGACGGGGAACTCAACGGCGGCAAGTTCGTCGCCGGCACCGGCACCATCACCCCCGACGGCAAGGTCGGCCCGATCGGCGGCATCAGCCACAAGATCCTGGCCGCCGAGGAGGCCGGCGCGACGGTGTTCCTGGTGCCCGCCGACAACTGCAGCGAGGCCAGCACCGCCGAACGCGGCGACATGACCCTGGTCAAGGTGGACACCCTGACCTCGGCGGTCGATTCCCTGAACCGGCTGACCTCCGGCCAGGACGCGCCCGGCTGCTAGGCCCTGCGAGAGCCTGGGCCCGGTCGCCGGGCCGCTTCCTGTGAGCGCCTTGCGTAGAGTTGAGCGGAATCGAACTTTCCGTACCGACCAGGAGTGCTGACACGTGGCAATGGGGCCCGGCGCCAGGATGCCGAAGTTGACCCGACGAGGCCGAATTCTGATCGTGCTGGCAGCACTGGTGGTAGTGCTGCTGCTGATCGGCCCGCGGCTGA
Source organism: Mycolicibacterium insubricum (assembly GCF_010731615.1). Classification (NCBI taxonomy): domain Bacteria; kingdom Bacillati; phylum Actinomycetota; class Actinomycetes; order Mycobacteriales; family Mycobacteriaceae; genus Mycobacterium; species Mycolicibacterium insubricum. Next base: position 1,722,552 of record NZ_AP022618.1, read on the forward strand.
TCGACACCTATGTCGACTGGCTGTGGTTCGGCGAGCTCGGCTACCGCTCGGTGTTCACCACGGTGCTTGTCACCCGCGCGCTGATCTTCCTGGCGGTGACCGTCGGCATGGGCGCGATCATCTTCGGCGCCATGGCGCTGGCCTATCGCAGCCGGCCGGTGTTCGTCCCGGTGTCGGGTCCCGACGACCCGGTGGCCCGCTACCGCACCGCCGCGCTGATGCGCCTGAAGATGTTCGGCATCGGCATCCCCGCCGTCCTCGGGGCGCTGGCCGGCGTTGTCGCACAGTCCTATTGGGCCCGGGTGCAGCTGTTCCTGCACGGCGGCTCGTTCGGCGTCACCGACCCCGAATTCCACAAGGACCTCGGCTTCTACGCCTTCGACCTGCCGTTCTACCGGATGATCGTCACCTTGTTGCTGGTGTCGTTCTTCCTGGCGCTGCTGGCCAGTGTCGCCACCCACTACGTCTTCGGCGGCATCCGGCTGGCCGGGCGCGACGGCACCCTGTCGCGGCCCGCGCGGATCCAGTTGGTGTGCTTGGTCGGAACGCTGGTGCTGCTCAAGGCCCTGGCCTACTGGCTGGACCGCTACGAGCTGCTCAGCCACACCCGCGGCGGCAAGCCGTTCACCGGCGCGGGCTACACCGACATCAACGCGGTGCTGCCCGCCAAGCTCATCCTGATGGCCATCGCGCTGATCTGTGCGGTCACGGTGTTCTCCGCGCTGGTGCTCAAAGACCTGCGGATCCCGGCGATCGGCCTGGCGCTGCTGCTGCTGTCGTCGCTGGTGATCGGCGCCGGCTGGCCGCTGATCGTCGAACAGTTCAACGTCAAACCCAATGCCGCGCAGAAGGAATCCGCCTACATCACCCGCAGCATCGACGCGACCAGACAGGCCTACGGGCTCACGCCCCAGCACGTCGAGTACCGCGAATACGGCGGGGGACCATCGGTCACCGCCGAGCAGATCGGCCGCGACAGCGCCACGGTGTCCAACATCCGGGTGCTCGATCCGACCATCATCAGCCCGGCGTTCACCCAGTTCAACCAGGGCAAGAACTTCTACAGCTTCCCCGACCAGCTGTCCATCGACCGCTACACCGTCGAGGGCCAGCTGCGTGATTTCGTGGTGGCCGCCCGCGAGCTGAACCCGACCAAGCTGACCGAGAATCAGCGGGACTGGATCAACCGGCACTCGGTGTACACCCACGGCAACGGCTTCATCGCCGCGCCGGCCAACACCGTCAGCCGGATCGCCAACGACCCCAACCAGAACGGCGGCTACCCGGTGTTCCAGACCCGGGTTATTGGCGCCAACGGCAAGCTGTCCCCGGATGTGGGCCCGGCCCCGCTGGACCAGCCGCGGATCTACTTCGGCCCGATCATCGCCAACACCGCCGCCGACTACGCGATCGTCGGTGGCCCCGGCGACCCCCGCGAGTACGACAGCGAGACCAGCAACTACACCTACAGCGGCACCGGCGGTGTGCCGGTGAGCTCGTGGATCGACCGCAGCATGTTCGCGCTGAAGTTCGCCGAGCGGAACTTCTTGTTCTCCAACGTGATCGGCGAGGGCTCCAAGATCCTGTTCAACCGCGACCCGGCCAAGCGGGTCGCCGCCGTCGCACCGTGGCTGACCACCGATTCCAGCCAGTACCCGGCGATCGTCGACAAGCGGCTGGTGTGGGTGATCGACGGCTACACCACGCTGGACAACTACCCGTACTCCGAGCTGACCTCGCTGTCCTCGGCGACCACGGACTCCAATGACGTTGCGCTGAACCGGCTGATGCCCGACCAGCAGGTGTCCTACATCCGCAACTCGGTCAAGGCCACCGTGGATGCCTACGACGGCACCGTGACGCTCTACGCCCAGGACGAGAGCGATCCGGTGCTCGCCGCGTGGATGAAGGTGTTCCCGGGCACGGTGAAGCCCAAGAGCGACATCACCCCCGAGCTGTCCCAGCACCTGCGCTACCCGGAGGACCTGTTCAAGGTGCAGCGCGCGCTGCTGGCCAAGTACCACGTCGACGACCCGGTGAAGTTCTTCAACTCCCCGGACTTCTGGGACGTGCCCCTGGACCCGAACCCGACCGCGTCGAGCTACCAGCCGCCGTACTACATCGTGGCGAAAAACATTGCCCTGAAGAATGATTCGTCGTCGTTCCAGTTGACGACGGCGATGAACCGGTTCCAGCGCGACTTCCTGGCCGCCTACATCAGCGCCAGCAGTGATCCGGCCACCTACGGCAAGATCACCGTGCTGACCATCCCCGACAGCGTCAACGTCAACGGCCCGAAGCTGGCGTTCAATGCCATCAACACCGACCCGACGGTGACCGCGCATCTGGGTCTGATCGGACGCGACAACCAGAACCGGATCAAGTTCGGTAACCTGCTGACCCTGCCGGTCGGCGAGGGCGGGCTGCTGTATGTGATGCCGGTGTACGCCTCGCCGGGCTCCGGGGACATTTCCTCGACCTATCCGCGACTGATCCGGGTGGCCATGCGCTACGACGAGAAGGTCGGCTACGGCGCGACGGTGTGTGAGGCGCTCAAGGGCATCTTCGGTGACGACGCGGGCAAGTCCGCCGCCGTCTGCCCCGGCCCGGGCTCCCCGGCCGGTGCCCCGGCGGCACCCGCGCAGCCGCAGGCCAACCCGGGCACGCAGGCCCCGGCGGCCACCCCGGTCCCGGCCGCCGCCGTGCCCCCGGGCGCGACGGTGACCCTGTCGCCGGAGAAGTCCGCGGCCCTGGCCGGCATCGGCACCGCGCTGGACGCCGTCCGCAAGGCCCAGCAGTCCGGCAACTTCGCCGACTACGGCCAGGCCCTGCAGAGCCTGCAGACCGCGATGGACGCCTACGACAAGGCCAAGTAGCGGCCAGTAGTCTTCCCGCGTGCACCTACAGCTCCTCGGACCGCTGCAGGCCGTCGTCGACGGCCGCCCGGTGGAGCTCGGACCGCCCAAACAGCGCGCGGTACTGGCCGTGCTGGCGCTGGCCGGCGGGGCCGTGGTCTCCGCCGACCGGCTGATCGACGCCGTCTGGGGCGACGACGCCCCCGCCTCGGCCACCGCCGGGCTGCACGCCTACATCTCCAACCTGCGCAAGGCCCTGCGCGGCGACAGCCTCGGCTCGCCGATCGTGCGCCAGGCGCCGGGCTACCGGCTCGCCCTGCCCGCCGACGCCCGGATCGACCTGGCGGAGTTCACCGCGTCGTGCACCGCGGCGCGCGAGGCCGCCGCCGCCGGAGCGTGGACCGACGCGCTGGCCGAGGCCGATACCGCCCTGGCCCTTCAGCGCGGACCCCTGCTGGCCGATCTGGCCGACGCCGACTGGGTGACCGCGGAAGCCGTCCGCGTCGACGAACTGCGCACCGAATGCACCGAGACCCGCATCGCCGCGATGCTGGCACTGGGCCGCACCACCGAGGCCTTGACCGGTGCGCTCGCCCTGCGCGCCGACCAGCCGCTGCGCGACCGCGCCTGCTGGCTGCACATGCTGGCCGCCTACCGCGCCGGGCGCACCGCCGAGGCGATGGACGCCTACACCGACTACGCGCGGCACCTCGACACCGAACTCGGCCTGACCCCGGGCCCCGAACTGCGCGAACTGCAGACGCTGATCCTGGCCCAGTCACCCGAGCTGGCGACCTGGCCGCGGCCCTCGGCGTGGACCGGCGCTACCGACGTGCAGGCCCCGGTCATCGACCCGCCCGAGCTACCAAGCCCGGAACCCACGACGGGCGCGTTGGTCGGCCGGGAACGCGAATTACCCGTCATTACCGCACTTCTCGACGACATCGACGCCGGCGATACCTCCTGGCTGGTACTCACCGGGCCGCCCGGCATCGGCAAGACCCGGCTCGCCGAGGAAGCCGCCGCACGCGGGAACGCGCCGGTGATCTGGGTGGACTGCCCCGACGAATCCGGCACCCCACCCTGGTGGCCGATGCGCCGGCTGGTCCGCGCCCTCGGCGCCGACGCCGACGAGATCCTCGCCGTCCCGCCCGATGCCGACCCCGACGCCGCCCGGTTCCTGGTCTACGAACGCCTGCACCTGCTGCTGGCGACCGCCGAACCCCGGCTGCTGGTGATCGACGACGCCCAGTGGGCCGACGCCGCCTCCCTCGGCGCGCTGGCCTATCTGGCCGGGGTGCTGCGCGGGCACCCGGTCGGCGTGGTGCTGACCGTCCGCGACGGCCGCCACGGACCCGAACTCGACCGACTGCTGACCACCCTGGCCCGCAGCGACCGCGGCCGTCACCTCCCGGTCCCGGCGCTGGCCGCCGACGACGTCGCCGCACTGGCCAACGGCATCGCCGAGGAACCGCTGAGCACCGACGAGGCCGCCCTGCTGGCCGAACGCACCGGCGGCAACCCGTTTTTCGTCGGCGAATACGCCCGACTGCCCCGGCGCGACCGCGGCACCGACATCCCCTCGGCGGTTCGCTCCGTGCTCGACCGACGCCTCGCCGGCCTCGCCGACCCGGTCATCACCGTGCTGCGCACGGCCGCGGTGATCGGTGACCGTCTTGACGCCGAAGCGCTCGGCCTGCTGCGCGCGGTCACCGCCCTGGACCTCGACGGGCTGGCCGATCTGCTCGACGAGGCCGCCGACGCCCGCATCCTGGTCACCGCGCACGCCTCCAGCGCCTACGAATTCGCCCACGGCCTGCTGCGCGAACACCTGCTGGCCGGCATGCCACCCATGCGCCGCCAACGCCTGCACGCCCGCGTCGCCGAACTCCTCGGCGACGCACCGGAAAACGCCGGCCGGCGCGCCCAGCACCTGATCGACGCCCTGCCGCTGGTGGATCCCGTCGACGTGGTCGACGCCTGTCGCGTCGCCGCCGAACAGGCTGCCGCCCAATGGAGTTCGGAAACCGCCGCGCACTGGTGGCAGGCTGCCCTGGCCGCCTACGAACTCATCCCGGCGGCCGGGCGCAGCGACGCCGACGGCGACGCTCTCACCGTCGCGCTATTGCAGGCCCTGGCTCGCGCCGGGCGCGGGCAGACCGTGCTCGACGCCGCTGCCGACGGGCTCACCGAGGCCCTGGCGTCGGGGCGGTCGGTCACCGTCGGGCGCATCGCCGCGGAGCTGCTGCGGGTCAGCGGCGGATGGCCCTGGCCCGCACCGGGCGGTGACCCCGGCGCCCTGCTCGAACTGCTGTGGCGCGCCGTCGATCTGGTCGGCGGCGACCCGGCCGCCGGAGCCCGGGTCCGCGCGGCCCTGGCCGTCGGCAGCTGCTATCACCCCGACCCGTCGGTGGTCTCTCGCCTGCTGGCCGACGCCGACACCCTGGCCGAACAGTGCGGGGATCCCGACGTCGCCGCCGATGTCCTGCTGGGCCGGCTCATCGCCTACTCCGGGGTCTCGGACTACAGCCGGGCGTCCCTGGACTGGGCGGCCGAGCTGATCGTCCTGCCGCACACCCGTGGCCGTGAGGACACCGTCACCGCGCATTCGGTGGCCACCATGGCCACCTTCAACCTCGCCGACCTGCCCGCCACCCGCGCGCACCTGCAGGCCGGCATCAGCGGCAGCGAACAACTGCGGCTGCCGGTGCTGCGCGTCCAATTGCGGTGGCTGGAGGCCGTTCTCGCGGTCTGGGAAGGGGATTTCGCCGAGGCCCGCCGCCACCACCGCATCGCCGCCGCCGTGCACGGCCAGACCGAGCTGTACGGCGCCGGCAGCGCCCTGCTCGCCCTGGCCAGCCTGCTGCGTGAGGAGGGCGATCTCTCCGGCGACGGCATCCCGTTCGACGACCACCGCGACGACGGCGGTGAGGACATGCTCGCCGTCGTACGCACCGCGATCTGCGCGACGCCGGAGGACGCCGCGGCCCTGGCCGCCTATGGGCTCGGTGACGAACACGTCTGGAGCGCCCTGGGCCGCGCCGCGCTGATGGCGCACCTGTGCGCCGACTTTCACCTGGCCGACTACGCCCCGGAGGTCCTCGCCCGCCTGGACGGGCACCGCGACGAGATCGCGGTGATCGGCCAGGTCGGCGTCATCGGCCCAGTGGCCCTGGCAACGGCCCGCCTGCACACCCTGCTCGGGGACACCGACGCCGCCCGTGCCGATCTGGCCCGGGCGCGGCGGATCGCGCAGCGGGGCGGGGGAGTGCCGTCACTGCTGCGCTGCCGGCTGCTGGCGCGGGAGCTCGATTCCGACGCTCGCGACGACGACCTGGCCGCCGACGCGCAGCGTCTCGGCATGCATGGGGTGGCGGCCGCCGCGCGGCGCTGATCCTTGGATTTTCCTTGGCGCCGGTGCCCCGACCTGCACACCAAGCCCCCGCCAAGAACGCCCCGGCACGGTCATGACAGCCGAACACCGAAAGGACCGTCATGACCATCGCCTCCGCCGATCTGCATCTGAGCACCCTGATCGAGGGGACTGTCGCCGTGGCCTCGGACCCCGAATACGCCCGCGCCACGCCGTGGAACACCGCCGTCGATGTGGCGTCGCAGGCGGTGGTGTTCGCCCGCAGCGCTGCCGACATCGCGACGACCGTGCGGTATGCCGCCGCAGTCGGTGCGACGGTCGCCGTCGCCGCCACCGGGCACGGCGCTCTCGCGGTCGGGCCGGACAGCATCCTGGTGCACACCGGCGACATGATCGACGTGCACGTCGACGCCGTCGCGCGGACCGCCCGGATCGGCGCGGGCGCCACCTGGCAGCACGTGCTCGAAGCCGCCACCCCGCACGGCCTGGCACCGCTGTGCGGGTCCGCGCCGTCGGTGGGGGTGGTCGGGTTTCTGACCGGCGGCGGGATTGGGCCGCTGGTGCGCACCTTCGGGCTGTCCTCGGATCACGTGCGGGCCTTCGAGCTGGTGACCGGGGACGGGGAGGTCCTGACGGTCACCCCGGAGACCCACGGTGACCTGTTCTGGGGGCTGCGCGGCGGCAAGGCGACCCTCGGGATCATCGCGAGTGTCGAGATCAACCTGCCCGAGCTGTCCGGGTTCTACGGCGGTGCTGTGTATTTCGACGGGGCGCACGCTTCCGACGTGTTGCACGCCTGGGCCCGCTGGTGCCCGGAGCTTCCGGAGTCGGTGAGCACCTCGATCGCCCTGCTGCAGCTGCCGGATCTGCCGGAGATCCCCGCGCCGCTGGCCGGCCGGTTCGTCGTCGCGGTGCGCTACGCCGCGGTGGGGGACCGGGGCCAGGCGCTGGATCTGCTGACACCCATGCGGGCGGTGGCGCCGGCGCTGCTCGACGCGGTGGCGGAGCTGCCGTACGCGGCGATCGGCGCGGTGCACATGGACCCGCCGCACCCCATGCCGGTCTACGAGGACCACACGCTGCTGTCCGGGCTGCCGGCCGAGGCCGTCGACGCACTGCTGGCGCTGGCCGGCCCGGGGGTCGGTTCGGCGCAGGCGATGGTCGAGGTGCGCCAGCTCGGCGGTGCGTTCGCTCGCTGGCCCCGGCAGCGCAGCGCGTTCTGCCACCGCGACGCCGCGTTCGCGGTGACGACGATCGGTGCGCCGGTGCCCGAGTTGGCCGAGCCGGTGCGCCAGCACGCGGCGGCGGTGATGGCCGCGATGGAACCCTGGTCGACGGGCCGGCAGCTGCCGAACTTCGCGCCCGCGGCCGATCCGGGGCGCCTCGCGCGCTGCTACGACGACGACACCCTGTACCAACTGGCGGCCCTGGCCGAGCGGTATGACCCGAAGGGTGTGTTGCGGGTGGGCCAGGTGGCCCGGTACCCGTTCTGAGCGTGTGATCCGCGACACCTTCGTGGGGGCGGTGATCGGGTCTCCGGGCTTGGTGCGACGCGGGTTTGGCGGCTTGAACAGGCGATTTGGCGCGTTCGTGACCCGACCGGTAACGTTGTGTTCACCGACGCGGGGTGGAGCAGCTCGGTAGCTCGCTGGGCTCATAACCCAGAGGTCGCAGGTTCGAATCCTGTCCCCGCTACTAGCGAAAATGGCTCCCAGGCACTTGCCTGGGAGCCATTTTCCATTGCGTCAGCTGCGGGTTGGGGGGTTATTGGGCTCTTCGGATCTTGCCGGGGTTGGTGTTCATTGGACGACGATGGATGTGAGGACCCGCCAGTTGGGTTTGCCGGCGTAGAGCAGTGCTCGGATGCGGTAGTTCTTGAAGTTGGTGAAGCCGTAGCCGATGCGTTTGATGCGTTTGATCAGATTGTTCAGTGCCTCGGTGGGTCCGTTGCTGACGCGGGCGATGTGGAAGTTGCAGATCTTGTCGAACCAGGCTTTCAGGGTGCGGGCGAGTTTGTTCAGTTCGGTCGGCAGGCCTGGTCGTAGGCAGTGTTCGATCAGTTCGGACAGCATCGCGCGGGCAGTGTCGATGTCGGGGGCTCGGTAGAACTCGCGGAGTCGTTCTTTGACGCGGTAGGCGATGGCGACTTCGCCACGGGGATCACCGAGTTGTAGTAGCGCGCTCAGGCGTTGGGTGGCTTTGGTGTCGAGGCGTTCCTCGCCGGTCAACAGCACGCGGCGGATCCGGTAGAGGGGGTCGTTGCGTCGTCCGCGGTGGCCTTTTTGTTCACGCTGTACGCGTCGTCGGATCTCGTCGAGGGCCCGGTTGGCCAGTTGCACGCAGTGGAAGGGATCGACGACCTGGGCGGCGCGGGGCAGCATCACCGTGTAGACCGCGGCGTAGGTCGCTGACATGTCCAGGGCGCCGAAGCGGATGCGGTGTTTCCACGCGACGGGTTGCTGATCGACCCAGCCGGCGACGTCGACATAGCTTCGGGTGGGCAGGATTTCGATGATCTGGTGGTTGGCGACATCGGCGACGGTGGTCGCATACGAGCGGCCCCGACGGCCGGCGAGTTTGACGAACGAGGTCTCGTCCAAGCCGATCGCGGTGGTGGCGTTGAGGCGACGCCGATCAGCAGCCAGCAGCGCCGCACCGTAGGTCATGACTGCGTCGTTGACGGTATGCCAGTCACACGAGAGCTCACCGGCGACATCGGAGACCGCACGACCGGTCCCGACCTGCAGAGTCGCCCATTTGGCGCACCGGGTCGTCAGCAGGCAGTTCTTAGCGGCGATGCGGTGATCGGCACTGGTCCAGCTCGCCCCCGCACAGTCGGGTCGCCGGCAGATCAACCGGTGCTTGCGCCACGCCAGCCGCATCGGCTGGCCGTACACGGGCAGGTCAACATAGCGCACGGTCGGCCGTTCCTTGATCTGGCCGGCAACGCCGCAGGTCGGGCAGGTTCGCTCGACGACGGTCTGCTCGATCACCAGCTCGACATCGGGACCGATGCGCCGGTAGGCCAACACGCGGACGTCCTTGAGCCCGACCAGGGCTTCGACGATCTGACTAGGCTCACAACGGACGAAGGTGCTTTCGGATTTGATGGTCACGCTTCAAAGACTCAGGCACCTTCGCCCCTCACAACCGCAGGGCACGCCGACCTCAAAGCCAACACCGGACCCCGCTGCAATCCGAAGAGCCGGTTATTGGCGGGTTATTGGGGTTATTGGCCAAAATGTGTGTATGGTGCTCGGCGTGTTGGGTGGTCAGCGTCGTGATCTTCCGGGACATCCACGTCGGACACGCGTTGCGCCCGCTCATCAATTGAATTGAAGCGTCGCTTCAGCGCTGTGGGATGGCTCGCTGTTGAGCATCCCGTCATTCGGAGTGTTGATGGGCAGGGCTCGAGTACGTAGTTGGGTGCGTCGTCCAGCTTCACAGTTCCACCGTCCCGAACCAGCTCAGCCCGGCCTCGTCGTTGCGGCGCGGACCGTCGTGCCCGACCCGCTCGGTGCCCGCGGTGCCATCCGACGAGAAGCACCCGCACGGGGTCTTGGCGACGTCCGCCTGGACCGCGGCCTTGGTGAAGTCGCCGGGCTGGTAGCCCTTCGGGATCGGCCGCGGCGACTCTGCGCCGGCGATGGACAGCACCAGCACGACGAGCGCGAAGAACGTGATCACCGCCAGCCACACCGGCATGTAGTGGTTCAGCATCACCAGAACCATCAGCGGAACCCCGACTCCGGCGCAGGCGAGGGCGGCTCCGACAACCGCAGGTCGCACACTCATGGTGCTCATCCTGCTGCCTCCCTCCGACATTCGTGACCAGCGGGTCGTTGTCGATGTACCCGTATGCGTTGATCTGCACGTCCTCGATCTTGTCTCGATCCCAGGCGTAGGCCGGTACCCAGCCGTTACGTTCACCCTCGGTAACGGCGGCATTCGACGGACCCGGTCGCACCACTGCCAGTCCAGGACGTGGCGGCCGTCGGTCGTCGGTGGCGATCAGCAGGCGCCAGGATTGGAAATAGGTGCCATCGAGAATCACCACCTGAGGGGCCACCGGCGGTGGTGGTGGGGGGGTACCTCGATGCGCCAGCACCAGGCGGTGTCGCGGCGGAAGGTGCGTGCACTGGAGGCCAGCTCGCCGGGCTTGTCGAAGTCCAGTAGCCACGACAGGAACGCCCGCAGTTCGGCCTTGCCGGTGATGTCGGAGCGGGCCTGAGTGCTCGACGCGCCGCAAGTGGTGCAGCGCCACCGCGTCCGCCCAGCCGACGTCGTGCCGTTCTTGACCAGCTTGCGACCGCACACACCACAGGTCGGGGAATTGCGAGCACCAGACACAGAACATGCTTTCGGAGCATGTTCAGGCCACCATCACCTCAGGTCAGAGTGCATAAATCACCGGATCTATACACACATTTTGGCCATTAACCCTGATTCGCGATGCTGGGCGGCCAGGCGTTTCGTCTGCTCCATGCGCTCGCGAAAGAGGCGGAGGCCCGCGGACACTCAGTGCGCGTGCCGACACGGGACCGGCGCGGCTATTGCCAAGGCAGCAGCAAGCTCGACGGCGACATGATCGTCAAAGTCGGCGACATCGAGTCCTCGGTCAACATCTGGCAACCCAACGCTCGGGTGGACCACATACCGACGCGAGAGGAGATTGAGCGCGAGAAGAAGTACGGCTGGGGATCTCGGTCCTACGCTACGTGCCGTCCAACCGCCTGAGTATCGCCGTCGAAACCGACAGCCGATTCTCGTCCAAGGTGTCGTGGACCGAGACAAAGACAATCTCGCTCGCGACACGGCTACCCGACGTGATCATGACCTTTGACCGCTGGGCCGTCATCGACGCGGAGGGCAAGGAAGCCGAACGCCGCGCTGCAATCGAGAAGCAGGATCGCGAGGCGCGCGAGGAGGCGCTCGCCCGAGATGCGTACGTTCAGCACGCGCTGGGGGAGCGGCTGACGGCAAACCTCGGCGACTGGGAACTGGCGAACCGGTTGCGCGCATACCTCGCCGCGCTGCGTGGCCGAGTTACGCAGATGGCGCCCTCGGACGAGCGCGCCGCCGCCGAAGATTGGTTGCAATGGTGTGAGCACTACGTCGACAAGCTCGACCCGGTTGCACGGCCAATCCGCCAGCCCAAGGTGAAGCCGCCCGACTACAACGACCTCAGGGAATTTCGCCAACGGCTCGGCTTCGGGATGTGGTGGTGAGGCGCGGGACAGCCGTTGTGAGCGTCAACGGGTGGTCAGCGCTCCACGTTTGCGCTGAGGCGCCGCGGGTTGTTGCCCCGCTTCGGGCGGGTCCAGCCCGGTGGCTTCGCGGAAGCCTGTCTCGGTCGCGCCCTTCTTGATCATCAACGCAAGCGGTGATCAACGCCGTGATTCCGCCTTCCAGGAGCTGAGGTTTCGCCTGGCCAGGTGATCGCCTGTTCAATAGCGGCCACCACGTCATCAACGTCCTCATGCTCCCAGAACCGTAGTACGCACCAACCGTCCGACTGGAGGGCTGCGGTCTGGTCGCGGTCCCGTCGGACGTTGCCCGCCAGCTTCGGCGACCAGTACTCGCCGTTGGCCCCAGGCTGTCGCCCGTGTTCTGGGCAGCTGTGCCAGAAGCAGCCGTCGACGAAAATGGCGACCCGGCGCTTGGTGAACGCGATGTCGGGGCGAACGAGTCTCCCGTTCACCCGAATCCGGTAGTCCTTGCGAAACCTGTAACCGAGCCGGTGAAGCGCAGAACGTAGCCTGACCTCGGGTTTCGTATCTCTTCGGCGGATTGCCGCCATGTTTCGAGAACGGCCTGGTGTCGTGAGGTACGGGGCGGTTTCAGGGTGTACCGGCGTGCCGGGACCGTCCTCGGCGACCATGCCGATACGGTACGTGGCGCGGGGTTTGACGGGTCGGGCGGTCCCGCGGTAGTGTCTTGTATCGAACATGGGTTCGAACGGTGGCGGAGGTGTGCGGGATGGCGGGGCGACGACTGAGCTGCCTGGAGATCTGCGCTGGAGCGGGCGGTCAGTCGCTGGGGCTTCATGACGCGGGCTTCGATCATCGCCTCGCGGTAGAGATCGATCCGGACGCGTGCCAGACGCTTCGGCTGAATAAACCCAAATGGCAGATTTACGAGGGTGACGTTCGAGAGGTCGATGGCACCGCTTACCGTGGGATCGATCTATTGGCCGGCGGAGTGCCGTGTCCGCCGTTCTCTATTGCCGGCAAACAACTCGGCCAGGATGACGAGCGTGATCTATTCCCCGAGGCGCTACGGCTTGTCGAGGAAGCGCAGCCGAAGGCCGTCATGCTGGAGAATGTCCGGGGATTGTCGACCGCGAAATTTCACACGTACCGGGCGTCAATCAAGGCTCGACTCAAGGACCTCGGTTACGAATCGGACTGGCAAGTGCTGAACGCCAGCGAGTTTGGCGTACCGCAGCTGCGCCCCCGATTCATTCTCGTTGCTGCTCGCCCTGAGCATTTCGCTCTATTTGAATGGCCAGGTGCGCAGAAAACGCCGCCAACGGTCGGGGAGACGCTCCATCATCTAATGGCGCGTGACGGATGGGCCGGGGCCGATGCTTGGGCCGAACGGGCTGACGGCATCGGTCCGACGCTTGTGGGTGGCTCGCGAAAGCATGGTGGCCCCGATCTCGGTCCGACGCGTGCGCGCGCTGCATGGCTTGAGCTTGGCGTTGACGGTAAGGGCCTTGCGAATGAAGGGCCCAACGAGCTGACGCCGATCGATCACAATCCTCGACTCACGCTCGAAATGGCCGCTGCGATACAGGGTTTCCCGCCGGAGTGGAAGTTCCACGGGCGGAAAACCGCGGCATACCGTCAGATCGGCAATGCGTTCCCACCGCCGGTTGCTAAAGCGGTAGGCCGATCGATTGCAAAAGCATTGCGAAGTAATGTGAGTCGACGTCAATCGCGTGAGCGCCGCTTGATTGTGGTTCGATCGGCATAGCGTAAGTTCGGTGTCGGTATTGTCGGATCAGGCGCCCGGCCATGTTGGTTCGCCTTGCAGGATTGCGGGTGCACGGAAGGTGCTGCGAGTGTAGATCGGCGCGATACCTGGTGTAATCGCATGATGCGGTATGTCCAGTCTCGCTGATTCCCAACGGCCACCCGGTTGATCCTCGGGTGCAGACATCGCAATCCAATTGCGATCGACTGTTGCAGTAGCGATGGGTCGCATGGCGTCGCTCACCCGTAGCGCGACCAAGAGCCAATCGGGGTCGCGGCGCATGGCTTCGAATTCGTTGCGCGACAGGAATATCAACAGTCGTCCGCGTCGAGTTGTGGTCTTTACTTCAATGTGCAGAGTCGCATCTAGCAGGGCGGCATGGATGTCGTACCCGTATCCGTCTGATACTGCGGCTACATGGCGAACCTGCACGTCGGGAACAGATTGAAGCAACGATATCAGCGCGTATTCGCCCGCGGCACCGATTCTTTCGCGTTCAGCCGTATCAACCTTCCCCCAACAGCTGTGGACGATCGCAAATGCTTCCGACGGTTCGATGCCCAACGCTTCGGCTGCGAACATGCCATCTTGTGGCATCGAATTTGGTTCCGGCACAAGCAAGTCTGAGTCACGAAACCAAAGTGCCTCGCGAATCGCTGCTTCGAATACTACGTGGACACAGTCGTCCGTGGTCGGGGATGCCTTGAGCAAGCCTCTGGCTTGCAGCCATTCGTACGCGGTGGTGTACTGGGTTGGAGTGATGTCGGCGAACGCAGGATGTGCCCGAAATAAGGCGCGGAGTTGCGCATCGCTCGATTCGCGCCGATGTTCAAGCCAGCGGGCAGCAGCTCGAAGGACTGTACTAGACGGCACCGGCACGGAGGTGCCCCATCAACGCTTGCAGGTCGCTGTGATCAAGTCCGCCGCCAACGGCAGGTTCTTCATCCAGGTCAGCTAGCTCCTGCACTGCAGGGTCATCGAGGATGCGCCCCATAAAGTCGAGTTTGGAAGCGAGCCGCTGGTTCACGATCTCGTCAATCGTGCCAACGCTTGTAAGCACGACGATCCGGGTCTCGACATCAGGAGCCAAGCCAAGCCGATGGATACGGTCGAGACTTTGCAGGAATCGCCCCGCGGCGAAGTCCCGGTCAATGTACACAGCATCGTGGCACTCATGATGCAGGCTGATGCCCTCGCCCAGTGTTGCGGGGTTTGACACGAGCACCATGCATTCGGGGTCGCTCCGGAAGCGCGCGATCTCGCTATCACGATCCTCAGTTGCACCGTGAACGATGGCAGGATGAAACTCCTGAAGGATGTCGGCCAACGTGTTGATGCTGCGGATGAACGAGGACCACACAAGGGTCTTCCGCCCGGCTGCGGCATTTGATGCCACGATGGCAAGCGCCTCCTGATACTTGGGTGAGAGTTCATAGCTCGGTAGGTCTTGCATCAGTCTCAAAAGCGGCGAGTCATGTGGCACCGGGAGCGGTGGCACTTGGTACGCCAATGGTTCATATCTTGTGGTTCCCGCCGCAAGAAGCGCGGGACTGATCGCGGCCATGAGCAGGTAGACGAGGATGCGGCCGAGGAGCTGCAAATCGTCTTGTGAGGTTGCTGCTCTGGCGGAATACATGCCGATCAGTCCGTCGTAGATTTCGCGATGGAGCGGCGGTAGATCGACTAGCCGTTGGCTGAGACTGACTGGGGGAAGACCGAGTTCGCCTTTTGTGGTTCGCGTGAATAGCGGCTGTAAGACACGACTTGCGTACGCGAGGTCGCCTCCGGCGACGGCATTGCTCACGGTGCGCCGACCGTGACCGGGCCATACAAATCCCAGCAGGTTCTCAAGGTCTCTCGCGCCGTTCGGTGCAGGAGTGCCTGTGAGGATCAGCCGACGCCGAGCACGTGCGCCGAGCGCCATGCACGCAGCCCCGTATACTCCATCGGCACCTCGCTTCATCCGATGCGCTTCGTCCAGGATGAGGAGCGTGGGCCGGGCAACTAGCCAGCGCCCCAGCGCGCTTAAGGAGCCTCGAAGCCGCTCGTAGTTCACAACGAGAGCTTCTGTGGATGGGTTGGCGTTGGATTCGAAGATTTCCATCCGAAGGGCCGGAGTCAGACACTCGGCGTTCTCCGTCTGCCAAGATTCGTAGCAGGATTTTGGGCCGACAATCAGCATCCGGTCGACGATGCCCATCTCTCTAAGTGCTTGAAACACTGCAAGTCCCACGCGGGTTTTACCTGCGCCGGGGACAGAGAAATTGGCCCCATGGCGGAGTGACAACAGGCGTGCAACGTCTCGCTGCTGGAAGTTCGTTAAGTTGCCCCTCCATCCAGATCCGAGCAAATCCTGCACGGCTTCCGGTGCGATGTGAGTAACGGTGTTTGCGTCGTCCTGGAGGTGTCCGGCGACGTTTTGGGCATCAAGCGTTGTGTCGCGCGCGAGAGCCGCGAGGTCAGGTTGCCAGGACACACTTTCTGGATGTGGCCACGTCGCTAACTCTGCGAGATTCAAAAGTAGGTCGTCAACCGCGACGTCGGCTATGCCGAGCGCACGCAACCGAGCCGTCCGAAACCGTGTTGCTAACCGTTGCAGTTCGTCCGAATGTCCGTTGCCTGCGCGCAGTCGCGCGACCAACTCGTGGTCGCCAAACTCGATCTCCAGCGACGGGTTGGATTCGGTCATTGATTAGCCTCGGTGATCGTCAGCAGCCAGTCGACACCTTCTCCGGGTTCCGTGAAGGTTCGTCGGGCTTCTTTGGCGAGCTTGGTGATGGCGGTGCGCAGCCGCAGAACGGCGTCATCAAATGCGGAGTCGTCGACTGCTCGTGTCGCGCGGCTTTGCGCAAGATCGCCAGCGCACAGCTCGATATCGTCGCATGCGTCCGAAAGTCTCTCTGGAGCAGCCAGTTTGCGTTGTTGAAGGCGGGCGTCTCTTCCGGCGGGTTTCAATGCGCGATCGAACGACTCGCGTGCGGCAGCGAGCTTGGCGTCGGCAGCGCTACCTGCTCCATCTCCGTCCGTTGACGACACCGTTTGCGCTGCAGCTTTCGCCCTGAGCAGATCATCTGCGAGCGCCTTCGCAACTCTCGCTTGCGGCCCAGCGCCTGGAACTTCGACATCGAGACCGGGAATCTTGATACTGGCTGATGCGCCAACGGTCGGTTTGATGTCGTCAGGCAATTTCGGCTCAAGGTACTTTTCGTAGAAATCTGGTTGTGCAAACCTGAGATCGGTCTTGGCATAGCCAAGGACGATCATGGCGAGCCGCGTCTCCTTCAGCGCTTCCGCTGCGTCTCGGTCGGTGGCGGCCACCTTTGTGTACGCGCGATAGAGTTCACGCAGCTTCTCCTGGTGGTCCTCGAAATCGATCTCGCGAAGCACAGAGTCTTCGTTCGTCCTACTCCGATCGATCGCATCGCGGATTACGCCGTAGACCCACTGATCCTGCTCCAGAGTCGGCTTCTTGATTCGAAACTCTCGGGCAATGTCTTCTGGCCGCCGCCCAAGCTTGAGCTGCTCGTCCATTGCAATGAGACGGTTGATGTATGAGTAGTCGCGCTTTTGCTCTTTCCTCAGCTGCAGCGACAGCTCGACCGTATTGATGTCGTCCCAGTCGGAGGTTTCCGGGAGGACCCCCACCCGAATGTATTTCTCGCCGAGCTCGCGTAGTGCCGCACAGCGGGTGTTTCCATTGACGAGTACCCCATAGACGGAGATGAGCCCAGGATCGCGTTGACTGAAGGACTCAAGATCGTCACGTAGCGCTTCGAAATCCGGATCAATCTTGTCGGGATCAGACGGTTGGCACTTCAGGAGGCGATCGAGATAGTCCTGCGCCACCTGCCCCCAGGGATTGTCTTGCAGCGCTTGGTCCCTTACAGGATCGAGTGACCGCTGTGCCCTAATGCGATGGGTATCGGGGTTGTAGTAGAGAAGGTCCACTGGCATAGAGATGACATAAAGATGCTTGGGCTGGCCACGCCATTCGATCGTGACCTTCTCGCCGTTTGAGTTGGCAGCCTCTTCGATTTGCCCTTTGACGATCTCGCTGATCTGCGAGCCGCGTGGCGGAACTCCGTAGTCTGCAGCCATCGGCGTGAAGCCTTCCCCTCGGGTTCTATAGTTCGACGGAGATGTTGCCAGCCACCTCCGACCGACGATAGCAATCGCTGGTCCGGACACGCCAGATGGGAGACGGTGTCGGAATGATGCGGCCCAGATGGAACGACTCTCGATTCTCGGCCGGAACGATGGTGCGCGGCGCCCTGTGGCTGCTCGACGTTGTCGGCGAAGGCAACGTCTTTACGAAGGAGCAAGTCAGAAGTGCATTTCCAGGCGTTTCGCAAGCCGACCGCCGCATTCGTGACCTGCGAGACTACGGATGGACGATCTTCTCCAGCTCCGACGACGCCACACTCGAATTGGACGAGCAGAGATTCGTGGCGGCGGGTATCGCAGTGTGGGATCCGGCCGCTCGACGCCAGGCGCAAGCCAAAGCCATAACAGCCAAGGAACGTCACGCGGCCATGGCTGCCGACGGCTTCCAGTGTGTCGTATGCGGCGTAGGTGGTGGAGAGACCTATCCGGACTCGCCAAATGAGACAGCCGTGCTCGGCACTACGCGGCGTCCGGTTGGCCTTCCTGACGGGTCGTCTGCCAAACAGCTCGTGACCGAGTGCAAGCGGTGTAGAGCCGGGGACGGCTCTTCTAGGCCGCCGGCTGATATCCGAAGGCTGATTGAAGACGCACGCAACTTAGAGGATGACGACCGGAACCATCTGCATCGTTGGGTGGAGCGGGGACGGCGGGGACCAACGCCGCTTGACCGGCTGTGGAACGCATACCGCCAGCTACCTGCTGAAGCGAGGCACGAGTTCGAGCGGTCTTTTGATACCTGAGGGCGGCTTGGACGGCGCTAGGCTCAGCGCAATCGACATCGTGGACAGGGGTTTCGAACGTGGTCGACATTTCGTGGCCTGCAGGGCACGACCTCGAGATGGAGGAGGTAGTAGCGGAGCTATACCGACTCGACCCCACGGGAGACCGTGTGGCGACAGTGCTCCGGGATACGTTCGACCAGCTCTACGACGGCCAGCACACCGGCCGATGGAACTTCAACGACCTGTACAAGACCGAGAAGACCCACATGGGCACGTTGGTCGAGATCAACCTGCATCGCGAGTTCAACTTCGACGACGGTGACAAGACGGACTACCGCATCGCAGGTGTCCAGGTGGACTGCAAGTATTCGATGAAATCGTACGGCTGGATGCTGCCGCCGGAAGTCATCGGTGAGATTGCGCTGCTGGTTACGGCAAATGATGAGGCCTCGACATGGCGAGCCGGCCTCTTGCGTGTAATCCCTCAGACGACAAGGGGAACGCAGAACCGGGACGCGAAGACATCGTTGTCGCTGTTGGGCCGTGAGCAGATCCGGTGGCTATGGGCAGACCATCCAGGGCTTGCGCCGAACCTCTTCCATGAACTGGACTCCGCAACGCGCGATGCGATCTTCAACGCCAAGGCCCGGCGGGGGAGCCAACACGGTCAGGCTCGGGTGAACGAACTCTTTCGCCAGGTGCACGCCCGCATCGTCCGACGTGCCGAGTTGGCAACCGTCGCCCAACAGGATGACTTTATGAAGCGGGCAAGAGGGAATGGAGGAGCGCGCACTACGCTGCGGCCAGAGGGCATACTTGTGCTCGGACATCAGGATAATGACCCCAGGGTTGCGGCGACTCTGGGCTTACCCGTGCCTAAGAAGGGTGAGTTGGTGGCTGCTCGCGTTGTCCGTGCACAACTCGGACGGTCCGATCCCGTTGCCGAGATTGATGGTGAGGAATGGGCTATCGCCCGTATTGACGACGAAGTATCATCTGCGCCCGTGATTGAACGAAAAAGGTTGAAAAATTCGACCGCCATAGTGTGACTATAAATGCATTCTATACAACAAATGCAACGCTGTGCTTCGCGCGAGTGACCGCGACATAGAATTTCGCGATATCACCCGCGTCCGCAACATTTTTTGTTTTCAGATACTTTTTCATCTTTTCGGTTGGGAAGATCAGCACCCGTTCAAACGTGCGGCCTTTGGATACACCAAAGTTCATTGCTGAGTAGCCAAGGGTGTTGGTGGTGATTCGGTACCGCATAACCACCGGCTGATGCGTAGCCATGTACTCGTCAACTTGAGACTCGGTGATCTCGAAAATGCCATCGTGATTTGTTGAGTCGGTATTTTTCGAAGTCGTTCCCGGAAGATCCGGATATAGCGCATCTGCGAAATCGCAGATATCTTGGTTGCAGCGGAAGCTCTCGTTGCGCCATTCGATGGTGAGCTTGCCAGCGTCCATGCGCTCTTGAAACCAATCATACAATTTCAAGCGTTGGTACGCACTATGTTTGCGAGTGTTGCTCGTCGTGTAAGTGCTTTGTCGTGGATCGCCGACCATAGTGAGCGAGATATCGGAATCAATTAGCAAGTCAAGAAGATCGAGGTCAAATCCGACGAGGTCCTGTACTTCATCCACGTATAGCTCATCGTAAATGGTGGTGAGTCGATTAATGACCTTGCCATTCGACGTTTCGTTCAGGCTGGCAGCAAAATCTGCTGCGTTGTCGCTGTAGATGTTGGAGGCCGAATCGATGTAATAACCGTCGATATTGGCCTTTTTCGCAAATCGGGACGGCTTTGTTGTGAAATTGAGCGAACGCACCCTATTCGTATCCGTGAGATAATTTTGATAGGGCTTTATGCAATCTCTGAGCAGAAATGTGAACCAGCTCTTGATCGTGACATTCGGTGGAACTGTTCCCATCCGTTTCGTAAGTCGTTCAGTTATTTGGGCAAGATTCTCAATGGTGTACGTCGTGATGAGGATCCGCCGCGCCGGATCGGTGTCGGCGACAGCTTGGATGATGGATTCCGTCTTTCGCGAACCCGCCGCTGCGAGAATGGCAAGATTATTGGATGGCATTTAGGATGTACTCCGGCATCGACACTGTTTCAGCTGTCCCAAATACCGCCACCGCACAGGTTGTCTTGTTCTTGTCATTGGTTATGTGAGCCAGCATCTTCTCATCGTCAGGAAAGTTCTTGCCGAGGATACGATTCATCTTGTCTCTGCCGTTGAGGCTATGAAGATGCTGCTCAAGGCTAGGGAGTGTCGCGTCGTCACTTCGATGAATAGTGATATTCGTGTACTCCACAAAGTCTTCAAATTTTTTGTCGACCGCGCTGGGATCACCATCGTTGTCAGTGACGACATGGACGGGCTTGCGGAGTTGTGCGGCGATCTCCAGAAAGCGCTTTGATGAAAGGCCTCTTACGTTCAGAACGTCGATCCCGTCGTGGATAGGAAGTCGCCCGTCGTGAGTGTCCCTGTAAGCGCGTTGGACAACCAGCTCGTCCGAGGGCCCTTCGACGATGATGGTTTCGCGAGCGAGGACCAATCGAAGCGTGTCGTAACCCGATAGCTTCATGAAGTAGTCCTGGGTGGCAGGGTCTAGTTCGGTCATCTTGGCCGGCTGCTGCTCGTTGAGAAGGATCAGCTTCCCAAGGCCGAGCTTGTTGATGACGTATGAACTGTGAGTAGTGATGATGACCTGTCGTTCTTTGCACTTCTCTTCGATCTTGCCGATCAACTTATTCAGGGTGGCAAACGACAGGTGGTTCTCTGGCTCTTCGATCAAAATGGCGTGAGATTCTTCGAGGCGTCTGCTGATAGCCAGCAGGATCTTCATCGTATTCTGCTCACCCGAGCCGATCATCGGAAATGGCAAGTCATCGAGATGCGGGACCAATCCCGACTCCCACCCCGATTGTTGTGATACGTCGATGCCGAGTGAAAACGTCTTGTCGCTGACATCTCCCTTTGCATTGTCGAGAATGTCGTTAATTATTTTGATTGAATCATTTGCGGAGAACGTCTGCTTGAGGTCACGGTACGCTCGGGACAGTTCAACGCGCTGCTGGTCCGTTAAATGTCCCTTGATGATCTTTTGCAGGTAGTAGTCTGCACCGTTTTGAAGGCGAATATTTGCCGCATTGATCATCGATGCGGCAACTGGCACTCCGCGTTGGGTTATCGCAGTTCCAGAGAATGCCATCCACTCTACTTTATAGTACTCGACCGGCACGGCCGTCGCAGTTTTCCTGTCGATAAACGTCTTGTATTCCGCCGCGTACTCGTCATTGTAGGCCAAACGAATCCGGATGCCAGGAACGTCCTCCTTCGCCAGATTATTAGTACCCTTCAAATGCGCAGTCTTGGCATCGTTCTTAAGAAAAAGATCGATTATTATATCGGGTGGGACCGGGTTGGCGCCTGCATTAATCTGATCGACGTACTCTTGTGCAACCGCTTGGTTAAACAGATGCGGCGATATCTCGGTTTGAATCAGACGGCCGGCGGTTCTTCCGGTTAGTACTAAGTTGATCGCTTCTAGTAGCGTGGACTTGCCTGCTTCATTATCGCCCACAATAATGTTAACGTCGGCATTGAATTCAAGTGTGAAGCACTTGTAGCATTTAAAATTCTGGATAATGAGTTTATGAAGCATGAATCGAACCTCCCGCGCTGCCGCATATTATAAAGGATATTGGGCTGAGTAGCGAGAGGCTGGCCGCCGGCGTGTCTCCGTCGCGGAGAGTGCTCTTAGCAAGTGCAAATGCCAAAACGCAGTGACGGGAGAATCGCCTCGACGACAGCTACGCCAACGGCTACGCGAGCAGCAAATGGGGTGGCAAAGTGCTGCTGCGCCGGGCGCACGAGCGTTACTGCCTGCCGGTTGTGGTGTTCCGGTGCGGCATGATCGTGGCCGACACCCGGTATCGCGGCCAGGTGAACCTGCCCGACCGGTTCACCCGGCTGATAATGACCTTGGCTGCTACCGGCATCGCGCCGGGGTCGTTCTACCCACTCGACGACACAGCTGGGCGTCATCGGGCACACTACGACGGATTGCCGGTCAACTTCATCGCCGAAGCCATCGCCGCCCTCACCCAACCCGTTGAACCGGGGTTCCGGACGTACCGCATCAGCAACCCGTACGACGACGGCGTCGGTCTCGATGAGTACGTCGACTGGCTCAACGACGCCGGTTATCCGATTCGCCGGATCGACGACTACGAGCAGTGGTAGCAGCGGTTCGAAAACGCGGTGCACGGTCTGCCGGAGAAGCAGCGGCAGCATTCGCTGCTGCCACTGCTGCACGACTACCGGCAGCCGGCGCGCCTCATGCCCCCCGGTAGCATCCCGGTCGAGCGGTTCCGCGAGGCGGTCCGAGCGGCCAATGTCGGCTCCGATGGCGACATTCCGCACATCACTGCGGACGTCATCGTGAAATACACCGAGGATCTGGGTGTGCTCGGGCTGCTGTAGCGGCACGTCGTCGTCGCGCGGATGAATGCGACCTGGAGGAATCCGAGTTGAGCCGCTGACCGCCGGACCACCGCATCGGCCGTGGAGGTGCTACTCGAAGAAGCCGTCGGCTGATTCGTCGAGCAGCTCATCGGTCGCGAGGTCGAGGCGCTGTGGACGGGACACGCTGGCGGGGTCCGTCGTCACCTTCATGATGAGGCCCGCCGGGTCGAGGCCGAGGGATGGAAGTATCCCGAGCGCCGTCGCGATCGCTTCCTGCTCACTGACGTCCCGGCCGCCCGGGTACACCCTGACGGTGTGCGCGTAGGCCGTCGTCCCATTGACCCGTCGGTGAAACGACACCCGGCGCGCCGTGGCCGCCGCGACCGGCGGGCCGACGTGGGCGCCGGTGGTGTCGAACTCGTTCACCACGCCCGCCGAGGCCCCGTTTTCGGTGAACAGCTCGACCGTCAGCTCGGTGAGGCCCGCCGCGGTCAGCGTCGGTGCGTTCACGGTGATCGCGGCGCCGTCGACCACCACCGACCGGATGAACGCGTAACTGCGGAACATCGGCGACGGCGGCAGGTTGGAGTTGAACTGAAGGTGCATCGCCAACGTCGTCTGCGCGAGGACGTCGCACGCGGGGTGCGTGTAGTGGACGGTGGCCGAGTTGCCCCAAGTGTTCACGGTGTCGGTGTAGATGATCACCAGCAGCCCCCTTCCGGCCCGACCTGCATTGTCGCACCGGTGATGTCGCAGCGGAAGGCGAAGCCGTCGCCTACACCGTCGCCGTCTCTCACAACACCAGCGGCGCGATCAACGTAGCGCCGCCGAGCACCACGAACCCGATCAGGAACGCCACCACCGTGAAGCCCATCACCTGGCGCACATGGAGTTTCGCGATCGCCAGCAGCGGCAGCAGCCAGAACGGCTGAATCATGTTGGCCACCCCCTCGCCGACGGCCACCGACATCGACATCAGCCCGAGATAGGCAGGGGAGTCCTGACCGAGTGCCAGCGCCGAATCGACGGCAATCGGACCCTGCACCGCCCAGTGCCCACCGCCGGAGGGTACGAACAGGCTGATCACCACCGACCCGACGAAGGTCAGGAACGGCAGCGTGTGCGTCGTCGCGCCGTGGACCAGCGCTTCGGCCAGCAGGGTCTGCAACGGCTTGCCGTCCCGGGTCACGTGATAGCCCAGCAACCCCACCAGCCCGCCGTAAAGCGGATACTGCAACAGCAGCGGACCCGACACCTTGGCCGCGTCGGTGAACGCCCGGATGAATCGGATTGGGGTGCGGTGCAACAACGCACTGGTGATGGTGAACAGCATGATCATCGAGGCGATGTTCAGCGCGAAGCCGCTCAGGACGAAGTATGCCAGCCCGGCGGCGAAGACTAGGACGTTGAGGATCCACAGATTCTCCAGCCACTCGGCGAAGGTTTTCTTGGTCGGGGGCGCGGCCTCCGATGCGCTCTCGTCCTCGAAGACCGCCGGGTCCGGCGCCAGGGACTGAGCCGGGGCCATCCGCCACACGGCGACCGCGAGCAGCGCCAGCACCACGATCACCGACACCCAGCTGTAGGGCGCGAAGATGGTCAGCCGCAACGGCACCGTGATCCCGGTGATCTGATGGATCACATTGATCGGACTGGCGGGATCGGTGTTGGCCAACGCGATCGACGACGACAGTCCCTGCGTCCAGATGATGAACCCCATGAATGCCGAGGCGATCAGATACCCGAAGTGTGCACCGGGCAGCCGTTTTGCCACCTGCCGGGCCACCAGCGCTCCGGCCACCAGCCCGAGCCCCCAGTTCAGCAGCGACAGCACCGCGCTGACGGTGAAACACAGCAGCGCGCCCTGAACCTGGTTCTGCGGTTTGGCGGCGATCCGCACGATCGCCCGCTTGAGCACCGGCGCCTCGGCCAGGGTGTAGCCGGTCACCAGGATCAGCACCATCTGGAACGCGAAGGTGAAGATGTTCTGCGATCCCCACACTCCGCCGTACCAGGCGGAAAGCATGCCGGCGGGGGCGGCGCCGTCGACCAGCACGGCGACCAGGGCGGCGACGATGATGGTGAGGATGACCGCGAACAGGTACGGGTCGGGCATCAGGCGTTCGACGTAGCGCACGCACAGCGAGGTGAATGCCTGCATGGCGCCGCGGCGCGGCGGCGCACCTGTGGTTTCGGACATCGGCGCAGCATATCGACCGAACGACCGACGGATCGGGATCAGCCTCGAGCCACCGATCACCTGGGTGGCAGTGCGGCGTTGATTAGCTGCATCGCTGCTAGTGCAGCAGCGCGGAACCCCGTGGCTTTGTTGACGAGGACCGGATCAGGTACCGGTGACGACGAGTCCCGGCGCCGTCGAACCCGGTTGGGAAGGTACCGCGGCGACGGTTGCGGGCTGCTGCGGGCCGGGCGCTTGGCCGGAGCCGGTCGGGGAACCATCGGCGGGTACCGACGGCAGCTGCAAACCGTACTGCGGCGTCGCGTGGGTCAGCAGAGCTGACGCAATGTAGGCCGCCGCCTTGTCGGTGTAGACCGGAACGTAGCCGTCGGTGTGCCCGCTCCAGGAGTTTCCGGAGCCCTCGTGGCAGATCGGGTCGGCCGGATTGCACAGGTCGATCGATTTTGAGGCCAGCGGTGAACTCTGGGTGTTCGTCGGTCCACCGGTGCGGTTGGCGACGTTGCCGAAGGTCGCGACTGCCACGACGCTGTCCATGTACTGGCGCGGGAGCGGATCACCCCAGTTCACGCCGTTGAACCCGGCCACGATGTTGACCACGCTTGCGCCCTGTGAGTAGCCGCCCAGCACGATCTTGGTCCTGGGGCAGGAGTCCACGGTCGCCTTGATGTGGTTGATCGCGTCCTTGGCGCCCTCGCCGCTGTGCCGCTGCGTGATGGTGGCCTTGTAGTTCACCGCATAGGTCCGGATGTCCAAGCCGCCGGTCTGCTCCCGAAGCGAGTCGACCATGGCGTCTCCGACACGGCCCATCCCGGCCGGTTCGTCGGTTCCGCGAGCGAATACCACCTCGGCGACCGGGCAATCCTCGGCCGCGGCTGGCGGGGCTGCGGTCGTGACCAGAGGGATCGCGGTGAGGAACAGAGCCGCCGCTCCCAGGTGGGACAGGCGACGCGCGGCTGGTCCACCCACGAGAGCAGGGTTGACGACGTGCCGGACAGACATCCCGGCAGTCTACCTGTGTCCAGCCTTCTCTACACCGAGATGCCAGCTGGTAGCCCCGGGTTCACGGCTTTGACCTGGTGGTTTGGGAGTCCAGGCGGGGTGGTGGCCGCCGACGCCTGGCCGCGACGCCCGCGCAGCGAAAACGTCACCGCCGCCGCGCCACGACCACCAAGTACTCCCACATCATCTGCCGATCGCTGTCGAGTCTTGAAGTGCATAGATCGGCCAGCGCCTCGTCCAGCTCGGCGGTCCGGCCCGGGTCGTCGGCGAGGCCCCGGTAGGCCGCGATGGTCGGCGCGTAGTTGGCCTTGAAGTAGTCCCGGAACTGGGCCCCATTGGCGAACCGGTCCACGGGGAGGTTGCCTGTGGTGACCGCCAGGTCCTCCACCGCGTCTCCGAAGAGCTCGCGGACGTAGTCCTCGTCGCCCCAGAGAGTCGGTGGGGAAACACCGGGCGGAGGTGCCGGAACGTAGGGCCGCATGGCGGCCAGCATCTGGCCGACGAACCCGTCGGGCGTCCAGCTGAGGACCGCAATCGTCCCCCCGGGTCGGCACACCCGAACCAGTTCGGCCGCCGCCTGCTGGTGGTGCGGCGCGAACATCACCCCGATACAGGACAGCACGGCGTCGAACTCGCCGTCGGCGAAAAACAGCGCCTCGGCGTTGGCCTCGCGCCAGGTCACCTGCAGGCCGCGCTCGGCCGCGTTCCGTTCGCCCTGCCGAAGCATTTCCGGCACCAGATCGGTGGCCACCACGTCGGCGCCTGCGGCCGCAGCGGCCAACGCGGCATTGCCGGTGCCGGCGGCGACGTCGAGAACGCATTGCCCGGGACCGATGCACGCCGCAGTCACCAGCGCACGTCCCAGCGGTGCCACCAGCTCGGTAGCGATGGCGGGGTAGTCGCCCAAGCCCCACATGGCACGGTGCTTTGCCTCGAGGCCGGTATCGATTCGCGTCGTCGTCGTGTTCATCTCGCGCTCCTCATCGATGGCTCCCCACCTCGATTTTCGGCGCTACACAGGATGGCGGAAAGTTTCGAATCTGTACCTGCGGCAGTACTGAATCTGTACTGGCCACCCCAGTGGGACGACTGTGTACTTGAGGTTGCGCAACGAGACGTGCCGGGATGGCCACCGTCGTCGATCAAATATCGAGAACGATTCGCTTACCGACGCAGCGCGATACACAGATCATCATGGTTTCGCCGGCCGCGCGTTCTGCGGGAGACAAAAAGGAGTCCCGCTGGTCTGGTACACCCTCGAGAACGTCGACTTCGCATGTGCCGCATGTCCCCTCGGAGCAGGAGCTGAGCACTTCAATGCCAACCTTGCGCACCTCGGCAAGGATTGTGGAATCGGGCGGAACGGTGACGGTGATGCCGGATTCCGCGCAGACGACATCGAACTCCTGGTTCT
Source organism: Mycolicibacterium insubricum (assembly GCF_010731615.1). Classification (NCBI taxonomy): domain Bacteria; kingdom Bacillati; phylum Actinomycetota; class Actinomycetes; order Mycobacteriales; family Mycobacteriaceae; genus Mycobacterium; species Mycolicibacterium insubricum. The sequence continues at coordinate 1,749,742 of NZ_AP022618.1, forward strand.
CTGGAACATCGATGTTTTCCTTGGGGGAGAAGCGTTCCACGTGCAGCGAGAGTCCCTTGGATTCGCTGATCGCTTCGGTCGCTGCGATCAGCGGTTCGGGTCCGCAGCAGTAGACCGCGGTGTCGGCGGTGGCGTCGCTGAGATAGGAGTCCAAGTCGAGTAGTCCGTACTCGTCCTGGGGGCAGATCTGGACCTTCTCGCCGTAGGCAGACAACTCTTCAAGGAAGGCCATCGACTCGCGGCGGCGTCCTCCGTAGAGCAACCGCCATTGTGCCCCGGCAGCCTCGGCGGCGCGGACCATGGTCAGGATCGGAGTGATCCCGATGCCGCCCGCGATGAACAGATAGTCGTCGCTGGGGACGAGGGGGAAGTGATTGCGAGGTCCACGAACGGACAGCGAAGACCCCGGAGAAACGGAGTCGTGCAGGAAGCGGGATCCTCCGCGGCTGTTGGGTTCCCGCAGAACCCCGATGCGCCAATGAGTCTTGTCTGCGGGATCGCCGCACAATGAATATTGCCGGACGAGCTCGTCGCCCAGGATCACGTCGATATGCGCACCCGGAGCCCACTCCGGAAGTGCGCTGCCCCCAGGGCTCTCCAGTACCAGCTCAATGCAGTGCTCGGCAGCATGGCTGATCGCGCGGACGGTCAAGGCGACCGCTTCGCTGGCGCTGGCGCGCTCGCGATGGAGGGGTTGTGTCACGTTGATCCCTGCAATTCGATCCCCGGCACCGATTCCGCAGACTCGGCGCGGCTTTTCTATCTGCGACGGCCACACGCGAGTCGCCCTGCCCACTATCTAGGAGTCATTGACTTCGTGTCAAGGAGATGTTCGACTTCTGTCGGGCGCGAGGCGCGGTTTGGCGGGGCGGCGAGGCGGTATGGCGCGAAGCGCGTCCGGAGCGCCATGGCGCAGGCCGCCGCACCAAGGGCGACCAACCCAAAAGTTTCGACTCAAAGTCATTGATTCATTGTCAATAACATGCTTAGTATGTGATCCACCGCGATGTGAAACAGGTTGCTAAGGGCTACGAAGAACGAAAAATCACGCCCTGAACAGCCACTTCAGAGCGGTTGCGCTGACGGCAGCCCGCTAACCAGCGCTGCCCGCACCACCGACAGGCGATGGAGTTGGTGGCTCCACAGGGAAAGGGAACAGGCATGTCCGAACTGGTCGATAAGGACCTCAAATCCGAGCTGGCGGGCTATAGCAGCTACACCTCCACCCCGGCACGGGCGTTGGATCTCTTCGAGGAAGCCCGCGCCGCAGGCTGCCCGGTGCCCCACAGCGACGAAATGGGCGGATTCTTCCTTGCTCTGGACTACGCGGACGTCAAGGCAGTCCACAGCGACTGGGAGAGCTTCTCGCATTCGCCGACCGTCGTCCTGCCAGTCGTCGAACGGCCGGCGTTCCCGCCGATCGAATTCGATCCACCCGAGCACACCCCGTGGCGCGAGTTGATCGCCAAGGCATTCAACGCCGAAACGCCGGCGAAGGTCGAGGCAGGTGTCCGCGAGGACATCAACCATCTCATTGACAGCTTCGCCGCCAATGGTTCCTGCGACCTGGTGACCGAGTTTTGCGAGGAGGTGCCGCTACTCGCGCTCTGTCGTGTCATCGGGTTCGACCAGGAGAAGCGTGCCACCGTCCGCGATATGACACTGCGGCTGGTGGCGGCCTTCGAGGATCCGGAGGAGGGCCCCAAGGCATTCATGGACTTCGCCATGTTCGGCGCGGGGGAGGTCCTGGCACGGGCGGAGAACCCAAAGGATGACTTTCTGACTGACCTGGCCCACGCAGAACTGAACGGCCAGCCGCTGGGGCCACTGGAGATCGGCCAGATCATGAACTCCTTCCTGATCGCCGGGCACGGCACCAGCGTCGCAGCCATGGCGAGCCTTCTGCACGAGGTGCTGAGCAGGCCGGAACTGGTCGAGCGGCTCCAGGGGAATCCCGAACTGATTGCCGCCGCAGTCGAAGAAACTCTGCGGCTGCATCCGCCGTTCTTCGGCCTGTACAAGCGGGCCACTCACGATTTGGAACTCGGGGGTACCCAGATCCCCAAGGACAGCTACATCCAGACCTGCTGGGCTGCGGCCAACCGGGATCCGAAAGTGTATGAAAATCCGGCCGAATTCGACGTCGACCGCAAGTTCGGCCGCAAGAATCGCCACCTCACCTTCGGATGGGGCATTCACGCCTGCCCCGGTGCGCCGACGGCACGCATGGAACTGCGCATTGCTCTAGAAGAACTGCTTCGGAGGCTGCCGGACATCAAGCTTGACGCTCCGGACGCGGCGGAGTACGCGTTCCACGGCACGGAAACCGCGGCTATTGACGCGCTGCCGGCCACCTTCACGCCTGAGAGCTGAGGAAATCCACCTGATGAAGGTCGAGATTGACTACAGCCGCTGTGAGGGACACGGGGTCTGTGTTGGTCTGGCCCCCAGCACCTTTGAGCTCGGAGACGAAGATGAGCAGGTGCGCCTGGTCACCGAGAGCCCCGAGCGGACTGCAGAGGAGGCGGTCACGTTGGCCGCCAAACGCTGTCCGACCCAATCCATCCGCATCCATCCCTGATTCGCCTACAACGCAAAGGCATTGGAAATGATCCTGCACCTCCAGACGCGCATCGGCGGTGGCCGATGACGACCGCGTCGGTGGCATCCGGCTCGTACGGTGCTCGATCGCGGTTGGCTGTCAACGCGATCGGAGGTGCCGGGTCCAGGACCGCCGCACGATTGGTCTCGATTCCGAGGCAAAGTGCAGCAACGGCAGGGCGTGGCGTCTTGTTGGCAGGCTCCGTCTTCCGATACGCGATCACCGACACCCTGACCCTGCGTCTGCCGTGGGGCGAGACCATCGTCCAGGCGTGGACCCTATTGCGCGTGACGGCGTTGCCGGCCATCTTGATGGCGATTCCGTTCGGCGCCATGGTTGCCGTGCAGTTGTCCGGTCTGGTCAATGAAGTGGGTGCAAACTCCTTGGTTGGTTCTGCCACAGGGGTTGCCGTGCTTCGGCAGGGGGCGCCCGTCACGGCCGGCCTGCTGATGGGCGGGGCTGCCGCCGCTGCCATCGCGTCGGACTTCGGAGCACGAGCAATACGCGAGGAACTCGACGCACTCCGGGTACTGGGCATCGACCCGGTTCGCCGGCTCGTCGTACCGCGGTTCCTGGCCCTCCTCCTGATTACCCCAATTCTGGTCGTCATCGTGATCGCCATGGGGGTGGGCGCCGCCTTCGTCATCGCGACAGTGGTCAACGACGTCACCCCGGGCAGCTTCTGGCTGTCATTCGGCTCGTTCGCCAAGATGGTCGACCTCTGGTTCACCATGCTCAAGGGCGTCATCTTTGCCGCGATTGTCGCCGTCATCTCGACCCAGCGCGGCATGGAGGCCAAGGGTGGACCGCGCGGTGTGGCGGACGCCGTGAACGCCTCGGTGGTGCTCAACGTCATCCTGATCGTGGCCGTCAACCTGGGGATCACACAGTTGCAGGCCATGTTCTTCCCGATGGCGGTGGCCTAGTGGTAGCCGTGGGAAAACATCAATCCGCTGTGCCGGCATCAGTATTCAGCACCCGTCTCCTGTCCTCCCGTCGGCTGCGTGCACCGTTTCGAGAGATGGGACAGTGGGCAACGTTCGTCTGGCAGACCCTGTGGTTGCTGCCCATCACGGTGCGGAAGTACCGAGACGAGACGCTCCGTGTGATGAACAATCTGGCCTGGGGTAGGGGATCGATCATCGTCGACGGCGGTGTCATCAGCGTGCTGATAATCCTGGGCGTCACGGTCGGCGGAATCGTCGCGATCGAAGCCTTCGCCACCCTCGATCTCATCGGCCTCGGCGCGTTGACCGGCATCATCGGTGGGTGGGGCAACGTTCGTGAAATGGCGCCGTTGGTGGCGGGCGTCGCCTTCGCCTCGCAGGCGGGCTGCCGAATGACCGCCGAGATCGGCTCCATGCGAATCGCCGAGGAGATTGACGCCACTGAGGCGATGGGCCTGCGGTCAATACCCTTCGTCGTCGGTACCCGGGTGATCGGCGGGCTGCTCTGTGTCGTCCCGGGATTCCTGATCACGCTCGTTGTCAGCTTCTACACCGCGGTCACTATCATCACCAAGCTCTACGGGCAGCCGGCTGGCACCTACCACCACTACTTCGTCCAGTTTCTGACAATTCCCGATATCGGCGCGGCGCTGCTCAAGGCGATGATCTACTGCACCGCGGTCACCATAATCCATTGCTATTACGGATTTTTCGCCTCTGGTGGACCGGTCGGCGTCGGTGAGGCCTCGGGGCGAGCAATCCGGGCCAGCCTCGTGACCATCATGGTGCTGGACCTGGCCACGACGATCGCGCTCTGGGGGCTGCGACCCGAGTTCATCTTCACCGGTTAGGGGCGGCATTGCTATTCCGAATGACGGCCCACGACGAAGACCGAAGACTGACCCTCATCGGGGTGCTTGTCGCGCTGGCGATGGTAGTGGCGGTCGTTCTGATCGCCACCAACCCATTCGCCAAGGATCCGGCCGACCGGATTCGTATCGTGCTCGACGTGCCCTACGTGGGCCAGGGTGTGGCCGCCGGCACGCCGCTGATCATGCACGGCGTCGAGGTCGGAGAGATCACCGGCGTATCGGTAATGCCCGGGGGCAACGTCGAACTGGGCGCCAGCGTCCAAATCGCGCCGATCGCCGACGTCACCGATACGCTCAGCGTTGACTTCCGTCCCGCGAACTACTTCGGGGTCACCGGTATCAACCTGATACCCGGAAGCGGCGGGTCACCTCTGACCGACGGGGCGCAAATCAACGTCACGCCGGTCGGAAACTTCACCCTGCCCACCATGCTGTCGCAGCTGGGGGAGATCACCGACGGGGTCATCACGCCCCAGCTGGTCAACGTCATCAACCGGGCAACCAGGTACACCGACGGACTCAACCCGTTGTTCGAGACGATGCTGATCGGGGCCAAGACGCTGGCGCGGGTTCAGACCGTCAGCACCGAACAACTCCTGCAGAACGCAACCGGAATCAGCGTCGCTTTCCCATCTTTCGTCGACGGTGCAACGGTTGCCGGCGACGCCTACAACACCGAATTCGTCACCTGGAACGTGTCGGGCAAGGATGCACTGCCCGGACAGGCCTACGTGGCCGAACCCGGGATGGAGATCACCGACGAGATCTGGCAGAGCCGCGCACGGGCGACTCTGGACGTGATGTCGGGGTCCTTCTTCGGTGCGCTGGGCAGGGTGCTCTCCTCCCACAGCGGTGACCTACTTCCTGCCGTCAATCTGGTTCAGACGATCACGGACGTGATTCCCGGGTTGGTGACGCCCGTCGGTGTCTCCGACATGCTGGTGGAACTGCGAACCCGGCTGCAAAACCTCTACGGTGGGACGCCGGAACAGCGTGCATTGCAGGTTCACCTCGTTCTCGACAAGGTTCCCGGTGTCCAGGCCCCAGTCAATGCGATGGGGGGACCGTGATCTCACCCCGTTCCGCGCTGTGGCGCTTCTTGTTGGTCGCGGCACTCACCTCACTGGTGTTCGTCTTGACCGTCAATGTTCTGCGACAACCCGTCGACGCCGAGACACGCTCATATAAAGCGAAATTCACCGACATTTCCGGACTCCATGCCGACGCCGACGTCCGAATCCGTGGGCTGCGGGTCGGAAAGGTTGGGTCGGTGCACCTGGTACATTCCGGGGGGCAGAGCGTTGCAGAGGTGAATCTGACCCTGGACAAGCGCTACGCGATCGTGCCGAACACGCGTCTTGCCATCAAGTATCAGGCGCTCACCGGTCTGCGTTATGTCGACGTGGCCAACGCTGTGGAGGAACCAGAACCCGGCGACTCTCTGGTGACCGACATCCCGTTGACGATGACGCGGCCGTCTTTCGATATCACTCGGCTGTTCAACGGTTTGCAGCCGGTGCTCGCCACTCTCAGCCCGGATGACATCGATATTTTCACCGCAAACGTGGCCTCCTTCCTGCAGGGTGACGGCAGTGGACTCGGCCCGATGCTGGACAGCATCCGAACCTTCACCGAGTTCGTTTCCGATCGCCAACGGGTGGTGGCAACCCTTATGCAAAACCTCACCGGGATCGCGAACACCCTCGGCGGCCATTCCCGCGACCTCGTTCAGATCCTGGACTGGTTGAACCGACCGCTCGACGCCGCACTGTCAGTGATCGACGAGTTTCGCAAGTCCGAGCTCTATGGTCCGTCCTTCACCTCAGCCGCGGTGCGCCTGCTGGAGAGTGCCGGATTCGTCCCGGGTAAGGCAGATATGGACGATGGGATCGACCGCGCCATAACGGTATTCGATGACTACAGCGATGCATTCAAGCGTGTGCCGGTGATCTGGGACAACATCGATTCGGCAACACCCCCCGGTACTCCATTGCCGTGCTCTCGCGGGCGGGCGCAGCTGCCCGAGACGATGGATGTATTGCTGAACGGACAGCGAGTGATCCTGTGCAATCGATGAGCAAGTTCAAGAACCCGACGTTCTGGGGAGTGAGCGCGCTGGTTTTGCTGGCGGTTTTTGCGGTGACGGCCGCTGGGATCTACGTCAATCCGCCAGGCCGCAATGCTGTGGAGTTCTACACCGACGATGTTGCCTCGATCAGAGTCGGCGACGACGTCCGGATCGCCGGAATCACCGTAGGCAAGATCAAGGGCGTATCGATGGAACAGGATCAGGTGAAGGTCCGGGCGTTGGTCGACGGTGACGCCTTCGTCGGCGACCAATCGCAGGTCGAGGTGCGCATGCTCACCATCGTCGGCGGCTACTACGTGAATCTGATCTCGCTTGGTGACCACCCCTTGGGTCGAAAAGCCATTCCGCGGGAGCGCACGACGATGCCGTACAGCCTGATGCGTGCGCTGGCCGACTCTACGAAGGTCACCGAGGGAGTGAACCCGAAGCCGATACGCGAGTCTTTGGATGAGCTGGAGGCCGGCCTGACCGGCACGAACGTGGAGGCATTGTCGACGTTCATCGATGCCGGCAATACGCTCACGGCGACGATCGACAGTCAGCGTGGCCAGATCTCACAGATCCTGGACCTGTCCGACGAGTACATCGAGACGTTGAAAAACTACGGGGGCAAGCTGACCGAGCTGGTCAACAAGCTGTCCATCCTCGAACAAACGCTGGTGATCTACGGCAAGGGATTCGCGGGTGCGATGAAGGGAATGGGAGACATCGCCGATGCATTTCTGGCGCCGTACGGAAAGTTCTGGGTAAATCACCGCGAGGACTTCATCCTCAAAGTACGCGAGTGGCAGGACCGGGTGCGTCGCTGGGCAGACAACAACAGCCGAATCGTCCCCAGGCTTCGCCGGATCCGCGACAAGATCGAGCGGGTCTTGGATGCCCAGAATGCGCGCCCGGAACTGTTGGCCACCGACCTGTGCATCCCGCTTCCCGGGAGTCCGTGCTGATGTTTGGATTCAAGAAGTTCCCGGGTCGCCGCGTCGTGACGACGACGCTGATCGCAGCCTGCTCCGCCGCCGGCGTCTCCTCTGGTTGCTCGAGTCCACCCGCCGAGAACACCAGCTTCTGCGCCCTGCTGCCCGACACCGTCGGTCTGTACGTCGGTAACCCGGTGACCCAGATGGGTTACCCGATCGGAACGATCACCTCGATCGATGCGGGCTCGGCCAACGTCCGGGTGGACTTCACCGTCACGGCCGACCGAACGCTCCCGGCTGACGTCAAGGCTGTCGTCCGCTCGCCATCGATTCTGGCGGACCGGTCGATGGAGTTGGTCGGCAACTATGCCAGTGGTCCTCAACTGGATTCAGCTACCTGTATTCCGCTGGATCACTCCTACTCGCCGAAGACCCTGTCAGAGGTCATCGGCTCGGCGGACAAGATGCTGAATGCGATCAACTCGAGCGGTTCGAGAAATATTGCCGGAACCGTCAAAGGTCTGGACGAACTGACCCACAACAACGGGGCGGGAGCGCGGAACCTCCTCACTGTCGCATCTTCGCTCCTCGACAGCCCGGACCAATCCATCAGCAACCTCGGATCGATCGTCGAGAACCTGGCCGAGCTGACCCAGGTGCTGGTTGATACTCGCGGGCCGGTGAAGGAGATTCTGCAGGATCTGCCGTCGACGACTGTCGATCTGGGCGTCGCACTGGATGGCACGGCCCGTCTCGCAGGTGTCCCTTCGGCGACCACCGGCGTGGAGTCGGAGTACGGGACCCTTGCGCCGTTGCTGGAGTCGGTGGCGGTCCTGGAGACCCGACTGGGAGACGAGACGCAGATCACCCTGGATTCGGTGAGCGCGGCGCTGAGAAAGGTCACACCGCACTCGAATGAGTTGGCCGGCTTGTTCAACGGCATCCCGTGGTGGATCAATTCGATCGCAAATGACTACAACAACCGGCAGTTCAACATGTTCAACATCGCCTATCGCCCGCCGATGTTCCGGGTGCGAGCTCCCAACGGACTGGCGTTGTGCGGATTCATGAACGCCTCGATGCCGGGGAGCTGTGCCGATGTACACGGTCAGCCGTACGCGGTTGACGTTGCGCTCTTGCAGTACGTGCTTCAGCAAGCGAGTCGGCGATGACCCGCCGCGGCGTTGCGACGCTCATCGCGGCCCTCACCGTGGTCCTCACGGTCTCCTCGTGCGCCTCGCTGACCGTGAATTCGCTTCCGCAGCCCGGCGGCGGCCGAGGTGGCTATTCCATCGTCGTCGAGTTCGAGAATGTGCTCAATCTCCCCGACCGCGCCAAGGTCGTCCAGGGCGGCACCACAGTGGGCATGGTCACTTCGGTTCAGTTGAAAGATAACCACATTGATGTCCGGGCTCAGATCGACCCCACGGTGGTCGTACTGTCGAATAGTCGCGCAACGTTGCAGCAGTCCACGGTCCTCGGAGACATCTATGTTGCTCTGGAACGCCCATCGCCGGACGACCGTTCTGCCCCAGCATTGTTGCCCGACGGGCGAATTCCGCTGAGCCAAACGAGCTCGCCGCCGCAGTTGGAGGACACGATCGCCAACCTGGCAAACTTCGTCGGCAGCGGTTCGGTCCAACGTGTGCAGAACAGCATCATTGGAATCAACCGGATCACACCGTCCGACCGCGAAGAATTCCGCAGCATGGTGGGCCGGGTGGCGGCCGACCTCGCAGATGTTTCGAACAGTATTGACACCGTCAATCTGTGGTTACAGGGCGTTTCGGGTACTGCCGACACGATGCACCGCTACCTGCCGGTCTACGGCCGCTGGTTCAGCCCCGCCGGACTGCTGGGGTTCGACAGGGCCAGCCAAGTCGGTGGATACATCGGGACCGTTGTGCCCTCGATCGGCAGCATCTACAGCGGTGGCTATTGGCTGGTGCCCATGCTGAACTCACTGGCCGGCGCGGTCGGCGCGGTACAACAGACCAAGTGGAGCTTCGAAGATGAGGCCGCGGGCTGGCGCAGGCTATTCACCGATTATTACTTCCCGGCCGACAAGTACCCCGCGATCAACATCACCTCGATCAAGGGGCCAGACGGCTCCGAGATGATGAACAACGTTGAGGATGTCCTGCGGATTCTGGGGGCAATACCATGAAGATGACGAAGTATCTCCTGTCGTTCGGGGCGTTTGCGCTGATGATCGCGGTGGCGATCACCTACATCGGATCATTCGGACTACGGACCGCCCCTCCTGATCATCGGATAAACCTGTCGATGGAGGTCCCCGAGATCAAGGGCCTGGTGGTCGGGTCCAGCGTGCTGCTTCGTGGCGCCGTGATCGGCCGGGTCACCAGGATATCGGCGGCGCGCAACGATGCGACGGTCGATTTCTATATCGACGGTGGCAGAGAGATCCCGGTCGACAGTGAAATCCGGCTGGAGAATCTGTCGGCGCTGGGTGAGGCCTTCATCGGCTTCAAACCCCGGACCGCTCAGGAACCGTACTTCATCGACGGTCAACACATCGCAACGGAGGCGGTGGTCGTTCCCCCGTCGATCTCCGAACTGGCCACCAGCGTCGTCCGTTTCCTCGACCAGATGGATCCTGGCCAGCTCAAGCGGATCCTGGACGAGGCGGACGAGGCGCTCCCGGATCCCGATGATGTACTGCCGAATCTGTCGCGGGCGAGTTCGCTCACGCGAAATATGGTGACCGGCTTGGACGGTAAGGGTGCTGCAGTACTGGAAAACTTCCAGACGCTGCTGCAGAACGCCGGATGGGTCGGACCTCAACTGGCGGCTAGTACCGAACCGATACGGACGGCGGGGCTCAACATTTCGCGGGTCTGGCACGGAATGATGTTCACCGTTGCCTGGAACAACCCGGAGAACATGCAGTTGTTCCAGAAATTCCTCGATCGCGTTCAGCACTTCCTAGACGACCGAGGCGGCGACCTCAAGGTGATTTCTGGTGCCCTCCTCCCGCAGTTCAGCGGAATCGGCGGTGCGCTCATGAACTTCGATACAGCCCAGATCCTGTCTAACGCACTGTCGGGGACTCCGGAGGAGGGGGCGATCACACTTCACGTCGCGATCCCTGATCGCTAGATCGACACCATCTCGCACGACATCCGAAAAGGAAAAGCCATGTCAACCATCGCCACTAGCGCCGAGGATACGGTGACCGCGCTCGAGCCGCATCCAGACGAAGACGAGGCCGACTCGGCAGTAGCGGAGGAAAGCCCTACCGAGGAGCCCGAATCCGCGAGCAAAGAGGCCCCCCGTTTGGCAGCCGATTCGGCGAGGACGACTCGACAACTCTCGATCTCGCTCCGCGGCTTGGCCGTCGGCGCAGTGATACTGCTGGTTGCCGTTGCCGCGGGAGTGCTGGGATGGCTGTACGTCGATGCCAAGGGGCAACTGAACGCGCAAGCGCAGGAGGCGAGTAACCGCGAACGGGCCGAAAGCCTGGCGATGGACTACGCGGTCAATGCCGCAGAAATGGACTATCAAGACTTTGCGGGTTGGAAGGTCAAACTCGTCAAGGGCACATCACCGGAGCTGAAGGAGAAGCTGACCAAGGCGGCCAATTCGATGGAGCAGGTACTTGCCCCGCTCCAGTGGAGGTCAACGGCCCGTCCGCTGGCAGCGAGGGTGCGCTCCAGCGCAGGAGGGGTCTACACCGTGGATTCCTTTGTCAGCGTGCTGACCAAGACCGTGCAGGCACCTGAAGGGTTGCAGTCCACCGCCACCTACAGCATCAGCATCGACAGCCGGAACGATTGGCAAATCACCGATGTCGGCGGAGTCGATGCTGCTTTGGGCAGGTGACGACGGTGTCCGCAGGCCTCGTTGGTTTTCGCCGGATACGGCTGCTGCCGGCCCTGTTGAGCGCCGTCTTGATGGCGAACTCCACAGCCGCCGCTGACCCGGGAGACGGTCCCACCGCCCAGTTCGAGCAGCCACAGCCGCTGCCAGTGGTCACCCCGGTGGCCGACACCTGGCAACCGATCTTCCCGTTCCCGTTTGACCTGACTCGCAACGAGGTCACCGATGCAGAGATCAACGCCGAGCGTGAGATGTGTCAGTGGTATGACGCGCAGTACGACATTGTGCGTCGCCAGATAGCCGGATTGAACAACTTGGTCATCCGCAACAACGGCAACTTCGATGCTCCGGGCGTTCCCGAGCATGTGGCGATCGTCGTCGGGAACATCGATCAGTCAGTGGGCTTTCTCGCCCCGCGCGTACAGACCCTGACCCAGAGCCAAAACCACGCCGGGGACCTCTATTTCCCGCTGTATCAGGGCGAAAGTTTCTATGGGTTGTGGCAGCAGATGTCCAACGTCACCAACGGGCTCAACGCGCGCCAGCCGAACTGGTTCACCGGCCCTTCCTACCAACGAATGCTGCACTGGGGCAGCAAGATCAACCGGTCGCATGTCTGCCGGGTGTGATCGACCGCGGGTGATTGCGGCGAACCCGTTCAGCCGATCACGCCGCGAGATGGGAGCCGCGAGCCGTCTGGCTCCGTCAGGAGATGGAAGAGTGTTAGCCGGAGCGCGGCGAACGGTAGCCGCATGGACCGCATTTCTCGCGCTGTCGGTGGGAGGCTCAATTCCGATGGCCTGGGCTGCGCCGGCCATCGGAATTGAGCAGGCGGTGGTCGAGGCGAGAGGGAATCCCGGCTGCGGGACGCTGCATCACAACGACACCGTGGAGCAGGCCGCAGATATCGTGAATCGTTCCACCTATGACTACCTTAGCCACCGCACGGGGGACGTCCCGGCCGACGAGCGGAACCCCACAGCCATCCTGAAAGACCTCGGTATCACGACGACGCAGGCAATTTCGCTGCAGGGCGCGGCGAAGAGCGAAGCGGATGCCATCAAAGGTGCGTTGCTACAGGGATACAAGGCAATCCCGAACTGCACATACAGCGAGATCGGAACCAGCCGGCTCTACGAAGAGCAGAGCGGGTACGTCCTGGTGGTCATCATTCTGGTGGGTCGATGAGGGCGGGTATGTGTGATCTGAAAGTCCTGGTGGGTGCGGTCTCGGTGGCGTTACCGGCGGCCGCACTACTGACCTACGCACCACCAGCCTTGGCTGACGATCACGTCACCTACGAGGTTGTCTCCGACTATGTGCAGGTCGCAGACATCGAGTACCAGGACGTCGCAGGCCGCCTATGGGCATTCCAGGCCCCGTTGCCGTGGCGAACCGATGCGGCGGTCTCGGCTGTTCGCGATGCACCGCCGACAGGCAGCCAGGTTCGTGCTGACTGGCGATCCGCGGCAGCGCCCGGCCGGTGGCTCACGGTTCGGATCATCTACCAGGGAACGGTGATCTGCCAGAGCACTCTCGATCTGGGCAATGCGACCTGCTACGGCGCAACTCCCCGGATCACCTAGCGCCGGGCGATTGATATTCCATCAACCTTGCGAGATGACCCCAGCACTGGAGGCACAATGACGATCTCACTTCGCGCCGCCGCCTTGGCACTTGGATATGTCGCACTTCTGGCAGTGACGTCACCAGTAGTGCACGCGGATCCGGTGGGGGACTCGGGCGCTGGGGACTCATCGCCGAATCCGTTTCCCGACATTCGCTACTACGAGAAGGCTGACCCTGACCGCTTCGTCCAGCCCGGCGGCGTCTGGTTCGTCGCACCGACCGGACAGGATTGCGGCATTTGGGGATTGGGCAGCTTCGGCTGTGCCGGAACGATCCCCGGGGCGCCGTCCGGAACCGAGCACATCGGCTGGATCGATGGAGATCGGGCGGTCCACTATGACTGGACGATGGCGGTGCGCTTCCCCGGGACGCAGGCCCAACTGCCACTGGAACCACGGAGCAAGATCAGCCATCAAGGGACCACCTGCGCAGTAACGCCTGACGGTCGAACGTATTGCGAGCGTGGCCCGCTGCGGTTCATCATCGAGCCCACCAAGACGTGGTTGTCGGCACCGTGGACGGATTTGAGTTGGGTGGAGCTCGGTCCCGCGTCCTGCAGCCCACCAGGGGGAGGCCCCTGCTATAGCTGACCAGGGATCAGGACAATGCTCGCATCACAGACGGCGTACATCGATTACTAGTGGAAGGTAAGCAAGGAGATGAGCAGTGCTATCGACACGGCCGGCAGATGGCTGGAAGTGCTGGCCACCGGCGCGGTTGCAGAGTGGGACGGACTGGTAGATCCGGACTTCAGTATGCATGTTCCGTTCATGCCAGGAGAGTCGCCGGAGCCGACCGTGGGACTGGAACCCAATCGTGCACGGGTGGCTGCACTTTGGGCTGCATGGGAGCAGTTCGAGTTCACCGATACCGAGATCCATGCCGCCGCCGATGACCCGGAACTGATCTTCGTCACGAGCCGCTCGGTTGCGAAAACCGTGTGGGGCGCACCCTACGAAAACCGCTACATGATCCGACTCCGGGTACACGATGGGATCGTACGGGAGCACCTCGAGTTCATGAATCCAGCACCAGTGCTTGCGGCCTTCGAGGGCCACCTCTAAACAGACGGGATTTGGACAATGACGCAGAACAATACGGTTGCGCTGGTCACCGGTGGTGCGAGCGGGATCGGGGCGGCGACCGGCCGTCTGTTGGCAGAAGCAGGCAACACCGTGTACCTGGCCGACCTCAACGAGGCAGGAGCCAAGGCCACCGCCGCCGATATTGGCGCGCAGGTAGAAGGCATCCACCTGGATATCTCGGATGAGAACTCCTGGGCCGAGGTTGTTGCTCAGGTAACGGCGCAGTCGGGTCCGATTTCGGTCTTGGTGAATAACGCCGGGATCTTCACCCCGGGCGGCCTGGAATTGATTGAGCGCGAAGCGTTCCAACGCACCTTCGATGTCAATGTGACGGGTGTGTTCCTTGGAATGAAAGCGGTTGTAGCGACGATGAAGTCGGCCGACGGTGGTTCGATCGTCAACGTTTCGTCATCGGCGGGTCTGGTCGGCGTCAAGGATGCGATTGCCTACTCGGCGTCCAAGTGGGCTGTGCGCGGCTTGACGCGAGGCGCTGCGCTGGATCTGGCCCCGTATTCGATCCGGGTCAACTCCGTACATCCCGGACTGACCGAGACGCCGATCTTCACCGGATTTCCACGCGAGGCACTCGATGCGATGACGTCGGCCCTGCCGATGCCGCGGCTGGGCAGGCCGGACGAAGTGGCGGCGGTGATCGCCTTCCTTGCCTCCGATCGGGCAAGCTTCTGCACGGGGGCGGAGTACACGGTCGACGGAGGCTACGCCTGCCCATAAGGCGGGTATGGGCGGGGTCCGGCGCTTTCCGCCGGGTCCCGCCCAATCAACTTCCGTCAGGGGTGGTGAGCTATCCACCCGTTGGTGCCCACTCCGGCGGGCGTTCAAGCAAATCGGTCAAGGTCTGGGCCGTGCGCGCGGCCGGGGCTGGACGTACCGGGGATCAGCCGATCAGATCTGCGGCCGAGTAGCCCGATTCGAGGCGCTGCTTCATGGCGGTCAGGAACTTGGCAGCGTCAGCCCCGTCGACGATCCGGTGATCGTAGGACACGGACAGGTAGGCCATCGGACGAACTTCGATCCGAAGTGGGCTTTCGGGGGCGCGGACGGGAACGACTCGCTCGACCACCGCTCCGGTCCCCAGGATGGCGGTCTGCGGCTGGTTGATGATCGGTGTGTCGAACAGTGCGCCACGACTGCCGGTGTTGGTGATCGTGAAGGTGCCACCGTTGAGTTCCTCTACGGTGATGGCCGCGTTGCGCACCCGGGCCGCAGCGGCTGCGATTGATTGAGCCAATTGCGCGATGCCGAGATTGCCGGCGTTGCGGATGACGGGAACCATCAACCCCTTGGGTCCTTCGACCGCGATCCCCAGGTGGCAATTGCCGTGGTAGATCACCTCGGTGACGTCTTCGTTCAGCGACGCGTTGAGCATGCGGTGTTCTGGAAGCACGTCCAGAGCGGCCCTCGCGAAAAACGGCAGGAACGACAGCTTGACGCCGGTGTGCGCAAGGAAGTCGTCTTTGTGCTCGCTGCGCAAGCGGGCGATCGCGGACAGATCGACCTCGAGGACGGTCGTCAACTGCGCCGAAATCTGTAGGGACTCCATCATCCGGCGGGCGATCGTTCGCCGGACGGGGGAAAGTTTCTCCGTGCTGTCGGCCTTCGGTGTTGCTGCGGGGGAGGGGGTGGGCTCAATAGTGGTCTCGGATGCCGCCGACAAGTGCGGGGCGTCTTGTCGTGGCGGGAGTACCGCGGCCGGTACCGGTTGCGGCGCCGGAACCTGGGGCTTCGGTGTGGCAACAACAGTATCCGGAGCTGCGCCCTCGCTGCTGGCGACCACTGCCAGCGCGGCGCCGATCTCGACCGTCTCCTCCTCCTGGACGAGAATCTCCGCAAGGACCCCGGCGTGCGTCGACGCGATCTCCGTGTCGACCTTGTCAGTGGCAACTTCGAGTAGCGGCTCATCTACTTCGATGGCGTCGCCGGGGGCCTTGAGCCACCGGGTAACCGTGACCTGATCAACTCCTTCGCCCAGTTGGGGGAGGTAAACCGTTGACTCGGGGGGCAAGACGGAGGTATCCATCGGTGTGTATGTCCGTTCGGTTGCGGTGCTGAAGCTAATCGGTGATGTCGAGGGCAGCTCGTAGGATGCTGTCGGTATCGATGCAGTGGTAGCGGTAGACGTCCTCGATTGCGCCCGCCTGACCGAAACCGGATACCCCCAAGGCGGTCAACCGGACCTGCTGGATGTTGGCCAGGAATGCCAACGTGTGTGGGTGGCCATCCAGGACGGTGACCATGGGGTGCGCGCGGTCGGCCGGGAAGAGTTGATCGAGGATCCAAGTGTCGGCAGACCGTCGGCCTTGACGGGCCTGCCAGGCCTGGAACAGCAACCCGGGACTGGTGATGCAGATGACGTCGCTGGGGATTCCGGATTGTTCGAGCCGTTCGGCGGCGTCCAGCGCCTCGGGAATCAGTGCGCCCATGGCAGCGATGGTGACTTTCGCTCCCTCAGCGCGGCGTAGCGGGTATCCGCCCGCGACGACCTGACGACGACGACGTTCCCGGGCAGCGGGGTCCTCGGGTACCCGCGCCAGCGCCTGGTCGACGGGACGAGTGGACAGTCGGAAGTAGGCGGACGATCCGTCGGGCCGGCCGAGTCGGGCGATGCTTGCCAGCATGGCCCATTCGACGTCGAGCGCGAAAGCCGGTTCGTAGCTGATGCAACCAGGTTGTTCCAGCCCGATCGACGGCGTCTTGATGGACTGATGCGCACCGCCCTCCGCCGCAAGGCTCACCCCCGACGGGGTGCCGATGAGGATGGACTGACCGCCGGCATAGATCCCGAAGGACCATGGCTCCAGGGCGCGTTCGACAAACGGGTCGTAGAGCACCCCGATCGGGAACAGTGGTTCCCCCCAACGGCTCCAGGTTGCGCCCAGCTCTCCGATGAGTCCCACCAGATTGGTCTCGGCGATGCCGAGTTCCATGTGCTGGCCGGTGGGCCGCTCGTTCCAGTGCATGAGGGTCTGGGCGTCGTCGGCGAACCAGTTGCGACGCTCGCTTGCCGACCATACGCCCACCTTGTTCACCCATCCGGCCAGGTTGGTGGTCGAACTGACATCGGGGCTGACCGTGACGATGCGTTTGGCGGCGTCAGGGGCTTCCCGGGTGAGATCCAACAGCAGGCGTCCAAGGGCCGCTTGGGTGGTCGACGTCCCTTTCGGTGTGCGTCCGATATCGGTGGGAACGGTCGGAACGGCTGCGGGGGGTGCCGGTGTCCGGTTCAGCTTCACGGCGGTCTCCGCGCACAGCCGGCCCGGCAGGCTGTCCGTGCTGAAACGGGCCCAAGGGTCGTCGACGTCCATACCCAAACGGGAGGCCAAGGTCGCGTACTCCTCATGGCTGAGCAGCGCTGAATGGTTCTGCGGATGCCCCTCGGTGGGAAGGCCGTAGCCCTTGATGGTGTAGGCCAGGATCACCGTGGGCCGGGTGTCGTCAATTCGGCGGTACGCCTCTGTGAGTGCGGCGAGATCGTGACCGCCGAGGTTGCGTATCGCGGAGGTCAGGGTGAGGTCGTCGAGTGTCGCCACCAACCTCGTAATCTCGGCGCCTCGTGGTCCCTCGCCCGGGAGGCGGCGCCGCAGCTCGTCGGCATCGCATCGCAGCAGCCGCTGATATTCGGCGTTCTCCATCTCGATGATGCGGTTTCGCAACGCATCTCCGCCCTCAAGGACGAACAGAGACTCTAGGAGCCGGCCGAAGCTCACCGTGATCACCTGCCAGCCGGCGGCTTCGAACATCGCCTCCAGCCGGCGGGCCGCGATGTTGGGCACCACGCGGTCGAGTGACTGCCGGTTGAGATCGACGATCCAGACCACTTCACCGAGTTCGGTGATACCGGGGTCGAGGATCGCCTCCCACACTGCGCCTTCGTCGAGCTCGGCGTCACCGACTAGCGAGTACTGTCGACCGCGTCCACCCGACCCAAGTTGAGTGTTGACGTAGCGGCGGGCCATCGCACCCCAGATCGGTGCGGTGGCACCGATACCGACCGATCCCGTCGAGTAGTCCGCCGGGTCGGGATCCTTTGTTCTGCTGGGGTAGGACTGGAGACCGCCGAACTCGCGCAGCGTGGTCATGTACTGCTGGTCCAGTTGGCCGAGCAAGTAGTTGATGCTGTGCAGTACCGGAGAGGCGTGGGGCTTCACCGATACCCGGTCGCCGGATTGCAACTGCTGAAACCACAGCGAGGTCA
The DNA here is from genome assembly GCF_010731615.1 of Mycolicibacterium insubricum. Classification (NCBI taxonomy): domain Bacteria; kingdom Bacillati; phylum Actinomycetota; class Actinomycetes; order Mycobacteriales; family Mycobacteriaceae; genus Mycobacterium; species Mycolicibacterium insubricum. Next base: position 1,767,936 of record NZ_AP022618.1, read on the forward strand.
TGATCGCGACCATCGAGGCGCTGGAGGCTTGATGACCACCCACCTTCAGACCCGAGGGGTTCGGTCGTACCCGGTTTGCGTGATGGACCATCGAGGTGGACAGCCAGAGCACGCGTTCGGCGATCCGGTCGAGCGTATCGATATCGCCAGTCGCCGGTTGGACGTCGACGGAAGCGGGGGAGTTCATGGTGGCCTACTCGGGGTTGAATGCGCAGATAGATCACCGAGTCCATCAACAATTGAGTAAACGTGCAATAAGCGAGGTAAAGTCTGCGCAGATTGCGCAAATATTGCGTGTTGGTGAGGATGGGAGGTGGGCATAATGCCCAGCCCGGATCGGCTCGTCGATGACGTCGATGCACGTATCCTAGACGCACTCGTCAAGAATCCCCGGGCGACCGTGGTGGCCTTGGCGGAAGCTACAGGATTGGCCCGCAACACGATTCATGCTCGGCTGGCAAGGCTGGAATCAGCCGGCGCGCTCCGGTCGATGGAGCGGCGTATTGACCCGGCTGCGCTCGGATATCCGTTGACGGCCTTCATCATGGTGACCGTCATGCAACGCAAGCTGGACGCCATCGGCGTTGCGCTCGGGGATATCCCCGAGGTCCTGGAGGTCCACGGACTCAGTGGCGTCACCGATCTGATGGTGCATATCGCGGCCCGCGACGCCGGTGACCTGTACCGAGTCGCCGGTCAGATCCTGGATATCGACGGGGTCGAGAAAACGACGACGGGCTTGGTCATGCGGCGTCTGGTCGACTACCGCGTCGCTCCATTGTTGACAGCGTGCAAGTAGATCCCGCTGTGGGGCAGCGCCGCTGCGTTCACGCGCCGGCGTCGCCCGTGGCCATCTTCAGTGACGTCAGCACGAACCTCGATATCATGGTGCGTTCGTCATCTGCGGGAATGTTGCGACGCAATATTATTGACGCATAGACCGTATGGAGCCAGTCGGCGAGTTCGCGGTTGGACAGGTCGGTGCGCCACACTTGGTGTTTCCGGCCGGCGTCCAGCCATGGCTGCCAGAAACGGATGGCTCGATCGACCAACTCTGGTTCCCAGAGTGCCTCGTGCAGGGTGACGGGGCTCCCGTCCCCCAATAGCGCGCTGAGCTCGGCGTCGTTACGGAGCGTTTCGATGATCTGTACCGACAGGTCCACGAATGAGTCGTTGAAGGATGTTGACGGTGCGTCGGTGGCGGCCGCATCGGCGATTTCGCCGATCCGCTCGATCGCTGCCGCGAGGACCAGTTCACGGCGATCGAAAAAGACCTTGTAGACCAGTTGGCGCGAACAGTCGGCACTTTCGGCGACGTCACTCATGGTGACACCACGAACGCCGCGCGCACGAAACAGCTCTCGTGCGCCGGACAGGATCTGCTGGCGAACCGCGGCGCGTGGATGTTGTTTCACCACGGTCGCAGCCTATCGCGAGGCGCGCAGATCCCCGTTGACATTCGGTCAATCATAGGACCAGAATGGCTTATCTGAATACAAATCGACCAGTTTGTCACCTGAGGAGGTGTCGTGACGACGGCTCGTATGCCCAAATCGTCGCCCGCAGCAGAGCGCGACCCGGCGGAACTTCCACCCTTGGGGCGTCAGGGGCCGGCGACCTTCCTGGCGCTGGTGGGAATCTGTTGGACTGTCTTCGCCGCTATCGTCCTCGTTCGATGGGTCACCTCGGGTGAGGACTTCACGCCGGTTCCACGGCTCGGACCCGATGTCATGCCGGACTGGCGCCTGATTGCGTTGCGGATATTCGAGGCGATCAGCCTTGCCGTGCTTGCAGCCTTCGTGTGGTACTGCGTGGTGAGACCGCTGCGGACCACTGGAAAGATCGGTCTCGACGGCAAATTCGTGATCGGTGGCCTGGTGTGCTTCGTCGTTGACGGATTTCTCAACGTGCAGGAGTATCTGTTCGCCTGGAACAGCGCGAATGTCAATCGAGGGGTCTGGGTGCGGTTCCTTCCGTTCCACAACCCGGACGCGCCGACGCGCTACGCGGAGTCGCTGATCTGGGGGCCACCGATGTATGTCTACTTTGCCGCCGGTGTCGCCATCGTGGCGTGCCACGAAGCGAATCGGGTTCGGCGGAGGTGGCCCGACATCAGCAAGTTTCAGCTGCTAGTGGCGATCTTTGTCTTCGAGTTCCTGTTCGACTTTGTGGTGGAAAACATCGCCATTAGAACGACGCATGCCTACGCATACGCGAAAACCTATGAACCGCTGACGTTGTGGGCCGGCGAAGTCCACCAGTTCCCCCTGTATGAATCGTTCCTCGTCGCCTGCGTCGGTTGCATGTTCACCTGGGCTCGAATGGAAGCGCAGGAACGTCCGCTCGGACAGTCGCCCATCGAGGTTGGCGCGGAGCGCTGGCGGTCGTCGTTGGCCCCGCACGTCCGCAATTTTGCAGTGATCGGCTTCTGCATCCTGACACTGGCGTTGCTCTACCACTTGCCATTCAACTGGTTGGGCGTCATAGGGACTTCCTATGCCGATCTGCCCAGCTACCTGATGCCCAGCCCCTGACCAGGGTGCTGTGCGAGCGAACTTTGTCGGAACGAACAGAAGGCGTGGCTCCATGGGTTCTTCCGATCCGAAGGTGGTGCTGGCGGTGTTGCGCTCGTCGATCGGTGTCGGTGGCTGGCTAGCTCCGATCAAGGCGGGTAGGGCATTCGGGATCGATGCGTCCCGGGACGTCGGGGCAGTGCTGTATCTGCGGATGGGTGCATCACGTGATTTCGCGCTTGCGGCCGCGCCATTCCTGGCGAACGAGCGCCTGCGCCGGAGGGCTCTGGAGATCGTTGCCGCCTGCGACGTGGGCGACATCATCGCCGCCGCCATTGCCTACCGCCGAGGAAAGATTCCCGGTTGGGGCGGTGGGGCTTCTATCGTCGCGTCGTTGAGTTGTCTGGCATTGAGTCTCCAGGCCCGCACGGAGGTTGACGGGTAGCGCCAGCGTCATTCAGCCCGGCAGCCACTTGGAAGTGGGCGACGAGTTCGTCTGGCCGAACAAGTTCCTCGCCGCCAATGAACCGGTTGGCTAGCCCTGCTCCAGGCGGGCCGCGGCGAACGACGTGGCGAACGTCAGCACCTGATTGGCCAGCAGCTCAAGCTGATTGCTGACGGTGGCATCCGTGAGCGCTCCGCTCTCGTCCCAGATCGGGTCGGCGGAGTTGATCGCCACGCCCAGCGGGGTGGGCCAGGCGCGCAGCGAATGGCCGATGACCCGCAGTTGGCCCAGGGTGCCGACGGCGGCCTGCCAGCCGTAGGCGCAGGTAATCACCCCCCACGGGGTGTTGTCCAGGTAGACGCGTGGGTCGCTGCGCAGGTCCTCGATGTAGTCCAGGGCGTTCTTCACCAGACCGGAGATCGCGCCGTGGTAGCCCGGGGAGGCGACGACGACGGCGTCCGCCTCGCGCAGCGAGGCCACCAGTTCGGCGGCCTTGGGGGTGCGCTCGAGGTTGTGCGGGGCGTACATCGGCAGGTCCAGCTCCGGTCCGCCGTACATCTTGGTGCGCCCGCCGAGGCGTTCCACGGCGTCCAGGCAGTGCTTGAGCGCACGTTCGGTCGAGGAGTCGGCACGCAACGTGCCGCCGATACCGACGACCAGGGGAGCCGAGGAAATGTTCGTCACGTTGATGGACTCCAGATAGGTGTGATGACTCAGGTGGAGCGGTCACCGCTGTGAGTGCGGATACGCAGACGATTGGTTCTGCGTATCCGCACTCATCGCAGTCAGCCTCCGGCGAGGATCGGGCTCACTTCCCAGGCGGGCGGCCGCTTCGGGTATTCGAAATCGACCTGCCAACGATCGGGATGTTTGGCCTCCGGGGTGGCCGCGAACGACAAGTGGGTGTGCAGGATCTTCCATTCGCCGTCGATCTTCTCGACGACATCGGTTTGCCGCATCTTCCACACGAACTGCGAACCGTCATCGAGTGTTCCCTCGTAGGTTTGGTTCATGTAGACAAATCCGACGCCGTTTTTCGCGAAGATCCGCATGTTGATCAGGCCGAGGTCGCCGACGAACTGAGGGCTGATGTAGTTGAACCACTTCAGCACGTCTTCGCCGAAGTACTGTCCGGGCGAGAGGATGTCGATGAAGCTCACGTCGGGATGATCGCTGTAGTGCCTGAGCGGAGCGTCGTAGGTCTTGAGCCACTCGTTGTTGTAGATGTGCTCTACGGTCTTCTCCATCGCGGCGATTTCCGCAACGTCTCGTGGATCGCTGTCGAACAGAGCGATCGGCTCATCGAAATCTGGCTGCAGGTTTGGATGGGGCATGTTCTTCCTTTCAACGGGGTGGGTTGCTGCGTTTTCTAACGGTGCAAGACGGCGCCTAGCGCGTCGATGAGCGTTTCGGCGGATTCGTTCGAAAGGGCTGCGCTTCGCCAGGCGACAATGTTGTCGGGCCGGACCAGGATGGCCCCGTCGGAGTGAATCCCGCTGAGCGGTCCCCACATTCCGTCGACGTCTTGATAGTCCTGCCCGATGGACGCGGTGGAGATCTCGATCCCGAACGCCTTCGCTGCCGCTTCCGCCGCAGGCTTCCAGCCTTGGCCGTCAGGACCTGCGATCAGGACGAACCGACCGTCGTTGCCAACCAGGTCGTGGGTAGAAATGCGGCTTCCGTCGTGCTCCAGCCAGGCATGCGGAAGCCGGTGTCCGGGCCGTGTCGTCGGATGGTAGACCGACCCCATCGGATCGACGGGCGGTGCTTCGGAGCCGTCCGGCACAAATGCGCCACTGGGATAGGCGATGCCCAGTTCCAGGTCGTGGGCCTGGAACTCGGTGCGCTGCGTGCTGACCACCTCGGCGAATCGCGCGCGCCGTGACGCGCCCATCGGCGTATCGGAGAAGAAGATCTCGAAGACGGCGCGATGCATCTCTGGCGGTACCGGGACCGGGAGAAGTCCGATGCCGGCGTCGACTACGAAATGGTTCTGCATGGTGAACAGCGCCCAGTCAACGATGCGCATCCCGGCTGGTTGTCGTTCGGCGCCGTAGCTCTCCAGCAGGGCTGGTCCACTCTGCCCCTTGAGGACGGCGGCGAGTTTCCATGCCAGATTCTGGGCGTCCTGGACACAGGTGTTCATCCCCAGACCAGTTGTTGGCGGGTGCCGGTGCACGGAGTCGCCGACCAGGAAAACCCGGCCCTGAGAGTATTTGTCGGCGACCGAACCCTGTACGGACCAGTGGCTTACCCGGAGGATCTCGATCGGAATGTCGCCGACGCCGAGGAGCTCACGGATCTTGGCCAAGATCGCTTGCTCGTCGAGATTCGAGTCGTCGGTCGGCAGGAACGCAAAATGGAAGGCCCATTCTTCGGAGTGTTTGCCCCAGGTTGGGCCCATCTGCACCATGTTCCCTCCGGAGGGGTATGACCCCGCTTCAGGATTGATGAAATGGGCGATCAGGACGTCGTCCTCCCACCACTGGGAGAAGTCGGCCTTGAGATGGGCCGTGACGATGTCCAGCAAGTCGTGGGCGCCAACCATGCTGGCACCGATCAACTGGCCGATGGTCTTGCCGCCGTCCGCCCCGACGAGATAGTCAGCGGTCACGGTGAAGGTGTCGCCTGTCGCGCGGTTCAGGATCGTCGCGGTGACCGCGTCTTCGTCTTGCGTCATCGCGGTCAGTTCGTGGTTGAACAGGACACAGCCTGGTGCGCGCTCCTCGGCATGTGCGCGCATGATGGGTTCGAGCCGCAACTGCGGATAGTTGGTCGATGGGCATGGGCTGTCCTGTTCGTACTGCTCGGTGAGGCGTCCGCCGCCGAAACAGTCCATCTTGTGGAAGCGCTTGCGCTGTAGCGGCCCATCGCCGGCAAGGGTGGTCTGCCAGATCACGGACGCCATGTTCGGCACCGGCGCCCCCACCCTGTAGACGTCTTCGGCCAGGCCGAACTGTCGGAACAGCTCCATCGCCCGTTGGTTCAGGTAGTGGGCCTTGGGAAGGATCGAAGTACTTTCGTGCCGCTCGACGAGAATATGTTTGATCTCGTAGTGCGACAGCATGATCGACGTCATCAGGCCCGACGCGCCTCCGCCGACGATCAGGACAGGGACCGTGGTGTCTGACATGGTTGCTTACCTTTCTGCAAGACCGTGGATGGTGCGAAGCGCGTTGCCAGCTCTTCGAAGATGTCCAGCGCGCGGGGATTGCGGACGGCGCCGTCGGACACGGCGGTGTCACGGGGGGCGCCCATGAGCAGGCGTTTGACTGGAACTTCAAGCTTCTTGCCGGTGAGGTTGTAGGGGACTTCAGGGACCTGGAGGATCTCGTCCGGCTTGTGTCGTGGTGACAGGCGCTGGCGGAGTCGAGCACCGATGCGGTCGCGGGTCTCGTAGTCGAGGGTGCTCTGGTCGCTTAGTTGCACGAACAAGAGCAGGGAACCCAGTCCGCCTGCAGGATCATCGACGTGGACCACGAGGCTATCGGTGATTTCGGGTAGATCCTCGAGTGCGGAATAGAATTCGCTGGTTCCGAGCCGGACGCCGCCCCGGTTGAGGGTGCCGTCGGATCGGCCGCTGATGACGCAGCCGCCGGTTCGGCTGAAGGTGATCCAATCGCCGTGCCGCCATTGGCCCGGGTAGTGGTCGAAGTAGGCGCTTCGGTACTTCTGTCCGTCCGGGTCGTTCCAGAAGCACACCGGCATGGAGGGCATTGGAGCCGAGATGACAAGTTCGCCGACTTCATCGACGACCGGGTTGCCGGAGGGGTCCAGAGCGTGGGCAAATACCCCTAGTGCCGGCGCGGTGATTTCGCCTGCGCGCACTGGCAGCAACGGTGTTCCGCCGACGAAGGAGGTGCAGACGTCGGTGCCTCCGCTGCTTGACTGCAGGTAGATGTCGGGACCGACGGTCTCGTAGACCCACCGGAATCCGGATGCGGGCAGGGGGGACCCGGTAGATGTCATTGCCCGTAGCTTGGTCAGATCGAATTTTTCGGCCGGTCGTAGTCCGGCCTTTCGACATCCCATGAGAAAGGCAGCGCCGGCGCCGAACACCGTGACACCGCGCTGTTCGACGATCTGCCACAGCAAGTCTGGTGTGGGGAAGGACGGGTCACCGTCGAACAGCACGATGGATGCACCGAGCAACAGTGCAGACACTTGGATGTTCCACATCACCCAGGTCGTGGTGCAGTAAACGAAGTAAGTGTCATCGGGGCCGATATCGGAATGCAGCCCGAGAGATTTCTGCAGTTCGAGGGTGATCCCGCCGTGGCCGTGCACGATGGCCTTCGGAAGTCCCGTGGTACCGGAGGAGAACAGCACCCACAGCGGGTGATCGAAGGCGACCCGGAGATAGGCCGGCTGCGCAGGTTCTGCGACGAGTTCGTCCCACCCGGTCACATCCGGAAGAGCCAGCCCTAGGTAGGGAATCTGTATGGTGACGTCTGCCGTTGATAGCGCGCAACGAATGGCCGAGACTTCTTCGGTGCGCTCGATCATCTTGTCGCCGTAGCGATAGCCGTCCACGGTGATGAACACCTTCGGCTCGAGCTGCTTCAGACGGTCGATGACGCTGTCGACACCCAGCTCGGGTGCGCAAACCGCCCAGATGGCGCCGATGCTGGTGGCGGCGAGCATTGCGACCAACGTTTCGGGGATGTTGGGCAGATAGCCGACGACTCGGTCGCCCGGCTGGACTCCGAGTCTTCGTAGTCCGGCTGCAGCGCGCGCCACCTGGTCGCGGAGTTGTCCACGGGTCAGGGTGATGGGATCTCGGGTCTGGGAGATGGCGGTCAGAACCAGTTGCTCGGCGTCCCCGCGGAGCATGTTTTCGGCGTAATTGAGCCGTACGTCGGGAAACCACTGTGCGCCGGGCATCGATTCGTCGACGAGGACCCGCGTGGGATCACCGTCAGAGATGATGTCGAAGTAGTCCCAGACGGCTCGCCAGAACGCGGAACGTTCGGCAATCGACCATTGCCACAGTCCGGGGTACCCGGCGGAGTCGAGTGCGCCGCGCGCCACTATCTGCCTGGCAAATTGGGCCATTCGGCTGTCCGTGAGCATGCGGGACGGAGGCTCCCAGAGCACCTCGGCCTCGGACTCCAGTGGCGGCACAGTGCTCATCTGGGAGCCTCGGCGGCGATCATTCGGTGCCGCATGGTGCCGATTCCTTCGACCGTCGTCTGCAGCTCATCGCCGGGCGCCAGATAGCGCGGGGGGTTGAGGGCAAAGCCGATCCCGGAGGGAGTGCCGGTGAAGATCACGTCGCCGGGCAGCAGGGGAAGGATTTCCGATAGGTAGGAGACCAGTGTTGGCACCGAGAAGATGAGGTCTCCGGTTCGGCCCAACTGCACTTGCTCGTCACCGATGGAACAGCTGACCTCCAGGTCATCGGGGTTACAGAATTCCTCGGGTGTTACCAGTGCGGGGCCCAGTGGGGCGAATCCCGGGTGTGATTTTGCGAGGCTGAACTGCTGGGGGGCGGGCGGTTTCACCTGAAGATCGCGTTCGGAGAGATCCTGGCCGGCGGTCAAGCCCGCGACATGGCCCCACGCCTGCGAACGGGGAACCCTTTCCGCCCTGCGGCCGATCACGGCAACGAGCTCTACCTCCCAGTCCACCGATCCGGGCGGCATCGTGATGTCGGTATACGGTCCGGTGATCGAGGAAACGAACTTGGTGAACACCATCGGGGTGTCGGGAATGTCGACCCCCGTCTCCTCAGCGTGGCTGCGATAGTTCAGTCCAATCGCGAAGATCTGGCGTGGAGTACCCACGGGGGCTTGCAGTTCCGTGGGATCGAACGCGTGGCCTTCGACTTCGCCGAGCTCGTTGGCCCATTCTCGGAACTCCTCCCACCGGTCAAGTACGTCCTGGAACTGCGCGGAGAACCTCCCGTTGCTGGTCTGCTCGACATCGACAGCGAGCCCGTCGCGCTCCAGGGCGACCCTGCCGGCCAGATTGATCAAGCGCATGCTGCCCTCGGCTCCTTGGTTAAACGGTGGTGAGAAGTTCGAACGGATTCACCTGAGCGGTGGTCTTGGCCCAGGCGCGGGTGGTGAGCTCCGGCTCCGGAGTCCCGCTTCGGTAGGCCCTGATCAATTCGTCGACGTCGAAACTGGGCCCGATCGGGTCGGCCGCATACTCGGGACCGTTCATGTAGTCGGTCGCCTGCTCGGGTGTGTCGAAGTTGTCGATCTGAAGCTCGACCATGTTTCCGTCCGGGTCGCGGTAGTAGATAGAGGTGGTCAGACCGTGTTGCACCGGAACACGTGGATGGATGCCGAGGGATTGCAGTTCCAGGTACTTGTCGAGGAGATCGCCCAGGTTGGGGAAGGTGAAAGCCGAATGTGCCATCCCGATCGTTAGCGGTGTGCGTTCGGTGAGTACCCCGGGAGGCAGTCCGAGCAGTGCTACGCGGTGGTGCTCCTCGTCGAATGTCAGGAAGCACATCGAGGCGTTCTCGTAAACGGCATGCGCGCCAAGAACGTTCAGGTACCAATCCCGCATGGTGGGCAGCTGGGTGGTCTGCAATACAAAGTGGGCGAGGCGGGGTCGCACGGTCATCGTTGGCTCCAAGTTGACGGCTGTGGTGTTTGCGGGCGTGGGCAATGGCGTGGAGCACACCACGTGGAAGGGGATTCCTCCGCGGCGGCTGTGGTCGGGCCCCTGTGCTCCCTGGGCGTATGCAGGGTCAGAGTAGATGGATATTGATTTCTAGTCAATGACTTGAAGTCGGGATTCTGTGGTTTGATGGTCAGTATTCTGGGCTGGCATCTAGACGGGGAGCCGCACGGGCGTGGAAGGGTGATTGTGAGCACCAAGACGGAACCATCTGCCCGAAAGGCGCAGGCCGAAGAGACTCGGCGCCGGATTCTCGACGTGGCGCTGGAGGCGTTTTCTGCGACGCACTACGAGGCCGTCGCCGTCAGTGACATCGCTGCTTCGGCGGGGGTTGCTCATGGGCTGCTGTTCCACTACTTCAAAAACAAGCGCGGCCTCTATCTCGCGGCCATGGAGGAGGCGGCCCGGGAGTTCGACGCGGCGCACCAGGACGATCCGGAGCTGCCGCCCGGTGTCCAGATGCGGCAGAGATTTTGTAGCCAGTTCGCGTACTTGGCGCGCCATCGGGGGCTGGCGACCCGACTGGTGCTCGGCGGGCGAGGTGCCGACCCGGAGGCGTGGTCGTTCTTCGAACAGCAGCGCTGGCACCAGATTGACCGGGGGTGTGTGGCGCTGGGTTTGGATCCCGAAAAGCCCGCGCTGCGCATGATGCTTCGGGCCTCGACCGCTGCCGTGGATTCGGTCGCCGCGTTCTGGCATCAGAACGGCGAGTTGTTCGATGTGGATGCGCTGGCCGAGGTGCTGTTCGAGCAGACTGTCGCCGCGCTGCGTGGCGCGGCCCAGCTCGATCCCACTCTGCAGCCCGCGGTAGACCGGGCGATTCGGCAGCTGCGCGAATCGGCGTAGGCGCCTTTCGGGCCGGCTCGGCAGCTTCGGGTCAGCCTGGTTCTCATTTCGTTGCCGGGGTTGGCCCTTGTCCGGTCGACGGGTTCCGGCTGCTCTCAACAGGTCGTGGGATCCCCTCCGCCATTAATCGACTCAAAGTCATTGACAATGAGTCAACGATAGGCGACCATGGGTCTTGCATCGCCGGTTGACGGCTCGCCGGAGATGCGGCCGGCGTAGTTGCGTATCCCGAGGGGCGCGCTCGCTCCTACTTGGGAGGCAAGATGAGTGTGTGTGTCGACGGTGTTCCCGGACGTCGCGTCAATGCCGAAGCCGCCGTTGATCTTTGCCGCTTATCAGGTGTCGCTCCCGTTTCCGTCATCCCCGAACGGGCCGCTGACGATGGGGCGATCATGCGGATGCCCGTGCCCAAGCATCCCGCTGCGCCTTGCGACTTTCCTCTGCTCACAATCGAGCATGAGAGTCGTTGCTGTTCAAGTGGGTTCGAGGAAACTCGTGTATCCGAGGCCGCGAAATCGTCGCTGTCGATGCGGTTCGAGAACCGCCCGTTGACCGGGTACTGGGACCGGCCCGACCGTGCCGAGAATGTTGCCCTGATCGTCGGTGAGGTCCGCGATGACTTTCTTGTTCGGGTGCAGCACCGTTTAGCCCCCGCCCCCAGCCCCCGCCAAAAGCCGGGCCAACCGTCGTCGTGGCCGCTACTTCTTGCGGCCTCGCACTAGATCGTTTCCACGTTTCTATCGAGAAAGGTAATTGTCCATGTCAATTGACCAGGACATCAAACCGGTTCAATCGCTGACCGGATTCCGGGAGGACTTGGCAGCTGAGTTGGCTTCCCGAGCCAAGGCGGTGCGTCCACTGTTGGAGAGCAAGGCCGATGAGCACGAGGCGAACAGCGAGCTGAGCCGAGAAGTCATCGACAAGCTGACCGAGATCGGTGTCTTTGCGATGGCAGGGCCCGCCCGGGTCGGCGGATTGGCGCAGTCCAGCCACTCAATGGCCGTCGTTGCCGCGGAACTTGCCAAGGGATGTCCGTCGACGGCCTGGGTCTACACCATCTACAACTCGTGCCTGTGGTTTGCATCCAAACTGCCGGCCAACATCCAGGAGAAGATGTTCGCCGCCGGAGTTCCGCTGATCTGCTCGCCGCAGAACGGCATCGGGCACTTGGTCCCCGAAGGGGACTCATATCGTCTCACTGGTCGCTGGAGCTATGCGACCGGATCTCACAATGCTGCCTGGACCATGGTTCCCGCGCTCTCACCAGAGCAACTCCCGGTTTTGGTCGTCATGCCGATGTCGGATGTGCGACTCGACTACACCTGGCACGTCGCCGGCATGAAGGGAACTGGATCGGACACCGTCGTCGCCACGGATGTCGTTGTTCCAGCCGACATGATTGCCGCATTCTCTGACATTGCCGTGGCGCCGCCGGCCACGGTCGACGAGGACGTCAGAGTGGCCAGTGACTACTGGGTCAACTATCCGATTCTGCGGGCCAAGGCCCTCGGTGTGCTCGTCGGATGTGCCGAGGGATTGCTCGAGGTGGTTGCCGCCAAGAGTGGCAGTCCCATCATCTACAGCATCTACGCGCACAAGAGCGATTCGTCGGCCTACCACGCCGCCATCGGAGAATCCGCGGTCCAGATCAAGGCCGCCAGGAGAATTGTCGAGGATTCGTGCCGGCGGATTGACGCCGCGGCTTGCGAGGGGCGTGTCTTCTCGATCGAAGAACGAACGGAAGCCCGCGGTGAAGGTGCCCTGGTGATCCGCCTTCTTCACGAGGCCATCGAGCGGCTGATGGATCTCGGTGGATCCTCGGGCTTCACGACTACGGCCCCGGCCCAGCGCTACTGGCGAGACTTCGCCATCGGCTCGCGGCACGTATTGTTCAACTCCCAGATCAGCTACGAGCAGACCGGTCGTCACCTACTCGGCATCGAGCCCGGCATCGTTGATCCGGACATGCTCTGACGTCGAGGTCGTTGGTGCCATGCCGCCTGTGACAAGTTCCGCGGGTGGCATGGCCGACCTGACTGCCGTGCACAATGTCTCCAGGAGGGCGTAAAGCCCGGACGGGCTGTACCGCCGCCGGTACTGAATCTGTACTGGTCACCGCGGCTGGACGAGTGTGTACTTGAGGGGGTCCGACGGGAGGTGCCGTGATGGCGGGTTACGGTCAATTCTGTCCCATGGCCAAGGCCATGGAAGTCCTCGACGAACGCTGGACCATGCTGGTGGTCCGGGAATTACTCGCCGGCAGTTGCCATTTCAACGATCTGCGCCGCGGTGTGCCCAAGATGTCACCGGCATTGTTGTCCAAGCGGCTCAAATCCCTGGCCCGGGCGGGGGTCATCGAACGAACCGAGGTCGACGGCCGCGCCTGCTACCGGCTGACCCTCAGCGGCCAGGAACTGCGTGGCGTCGTCGAGGCTCTCAACGCCTGGGGTGCCCGGTGGGTGGGAACACTCGGGGAGGAGGACCTCGACCCGCACCTGTTGATGTGGGATATCCGTCGCACCGTGGCGGTCGACGCCTGGCCGCGGTCGCGGACGGTCCTGGAGTTCCGCCTCGACGGCGTCGCCCCGCGGGTGTCGTGCTGGTGGCTGATGGTCAGTGACGGGCAGGTCGACCTCTGCGACTTCGACCCCGGCCACGAGGTCACTGCCGTCGTGGAGGCCACCCTGCTCACTCTCACCCGCATCTGGCGCGGGGATACCTCCTGGGAGAAGGCCGTGCGCGAAGGCAGTGTGCGGATCTCGGGTTCGGCCGCCGTTCGGAAAGTCGTGCCGGCGTGGATCGGGCAGGGCGCAGCGGCCGTCGTCCCGCGGCCGCCGTGAGTGGTCCTCGCCCGGAACGGGCTTGGCTTCTCAGCGGCGCCAGCGCCCGAGCATCTCGTTGGACCGTTCGGTGAGTGCGCGTTGCCACAACGGGCCGAAGCTGATCCGGCCCGCTCCCGCCGCGGCCAACTCGGCCAGGTCACCGGTGGCCGGGTGGGCGATCGCGTTGACGGGCAGCGGGAGTTCCTCGGTCAGCCGGCGCAGCGTCGCGTCATCGTAGAAACCGACCGGGTACAGCGAGTCCGCTCCCGCGTCCGCGCAGAGGCGCAAACGCGCGATGGCCCGGTCGACACGGTCGGACTCGTCGCCGATCTTCTTGAGGATGACATCGGTGCGAGCGTTGATCACCACGTGCACGCCCGCCGCGTCGGCGGCCGCGCGCAGTGCACCGATCAGGTCGGCGTGTTCCTGCGGGTCACGGAGACGGCCACCCTCGGAATGGACGGTGTCCTCGATGTTGAGGCCCACCGCCCCGGCGTCGAGCAGACCGTTGATCAGCCGCTCGGCGGTCTGCCCGTAGCCGGACTCGATGTCCACCGACACCGGCACGCACGCTGCGGCGGTGATCTGCCCGACGCGCGTCATCGCCTCGTCGAACGTCATGCCTTCGCCGTCGGCGCGGCCGATCGAGTCGGCCATCGGGTGTGAGCCGACGGTGAGCGCCGAGAACCCGGCGGCGACCGCGGTGTTCGCGGACCAGGCGTCCCAGGTGGTCGGTAAGACGACGGGATCGCCCTTGCGGTGGAGTGATTTCAGCGTGGTGGCCAGATCGGCGAGTGAAGTCATGTCCCCATTGTGGTCCTCGACTGCGGTAAATGTGGCTCGTCGGTGTGCAGATCGCGGGCAGAGGAACGGCCAGGGGTTAGTGGTGGAATGGCTCCACCGGATACCCTGCCTCACTCCATGCGGTGAACCCGCCGGCGATGTGGGTGACGTCCTCGACGCCCATCCGGGCCAGCGATGCCGCAGCCAGGGCAGAGCGCCAGGCGCCGCCGCAGTAGAGCACCAAGCGCCGGCCGTCGTCGAGGGCGGGACGGTAGTACGGACTGGCCGGGTCCACCCAGAACTCCAACATCCCGCGAGACGCGCGGTAGGCGCCCGGAATGATCCCGGTGCGTTCCCACTCGCCGGGTTCGCGGATGTCGACAAAGCGGACGGACTCGTCGTCGAGCAGCGCCCGTGCCTCCTCAAGGGGCACCGGCGGTGCGAGCTCGTTCGCCTCGGCCACGAGCTCGGCCGCGGGGAGAGGCAGCGGTGATCCGGGAACGCGGGCCATGACAGTCCTCTCGTCGATCAAAGTTGTTGGCCACACCGGCTATAACGACCAGAAATCAGCGGGAAGCTGCGCACGACCGGTCATCGCAAGCAGCAGTGTCGGGCCTCGCCCGGTGCAGATCGCCAGCGACGCCGCGAGGTCGATGCACCGGCGCAGCGCGGCATCCGGCGGTGAGGACGGCAGGCCCGCGGCCGTCGTGATGTCGAGGCCGTGCACCACCAGCTCGAAGGTGCGCGTCGGCAGGTAGTTGCTGAGGCGGATCCCGCCGACGATCGTGGTGACGACGCGGTCATGCTCGCCCGCCAACAGCGCAGGAACCCGCTCGGCGATGGCTCGGAACGACGCCTTGGGATCGCTACCGAGCGCGGCGCCGGCGTCGACTCCGCGCTGGAGGACGGCCGCGGGGTCCGCGCCGGCCAGCCGGGCGGCGACCTCGTAGTAACCCTCGGCGCTGGTCACGTTTTCCGACTCGGCGGGGACCGGGAGGTACTGCTCGACGGTCAGCAGCGCGCGGCTGCTGTGGCCGACCAGGGCGCGCATATCCCAACCGCCCAAACCCGGCCCATCCCAGGCCGACTCGGGAAGCGCGTCCACCTGGTGGGCTGCCCACCGGGCGGCAGCCGTGAACACCGTGACCTCATCGAGCAGCGCGCCCATGAAGCGCAGGGTACTCCGGCAACTTTGCGCCCCGTGCCAATCACACCCGAGGTGGTCCGCCGCCTGGGAATCTGAACGGCTGCCAGCGCAGCGCAATCACGCCCGGCCATTTGTTTGACGTACTACGGGATGCTGTGTAGCGTCACGCTCTTCGCTTTCCGGCGGAGTCCCCGATTGGTTCCGAATGCTGCCCGTCCGCCGCTGGCTATCCCGTCAGTTCTACCTCTGGTCAACTCGCATCCACGAAGACTGGCACGAGGTTGAACTCCGTGCTGCAGACGGTGAGCGGATTCGATTCTGCTGCTACGGCGACTTCACCGGCTCGTGGTCAGACCGATGGGAGTTCAGCTGCTCCTGTGAGGAATGAAGCGATGTCGGTGGTGATGCGTACCCTGGCGTTTGAGTCGATCACGCTTGCCGATGTCGATACCAGCGCAGATCGTGCGCAGACCGAGAGGAACCTTGTGCCCCAACCACTTCCCGCCGGACTGATCGACCTGCTGCGCAAACCCAGCCCGTGCTTCGTCGCCACCCTGATGCCCGACGGCTCCCCGCAGCTCACCGAAACCTGGGTGCACACCGACGGCGAGCACGTCGTCCTCAACATCGTCCAGGGCATGCAGAAGGCCCGCAACCTCGCCCGCGATCCGCGCATCGCGCTCAACATCGTCGACGCCGACGACCTCACCCGCTACTACGCCGTGCGCGGCCGGGTGATCTCCATGACCACCGAGGGCGGCCGGGAGAGCATCGACGAGATCGCGCAGAAGTACACCGGCGCCCCGTACGCCAACTACGGCGGCGCGACGCTGAACCGCGTCGTCGTCACCGTCGAGGCCGACAGGATCACCCCGCCGTTCGGAAGCTGATCACCCGCTCGCCTCGGTACCCCACGTCGCTCGCGCGCCCGCGTCGCCGATCCGGTAGACCTGCACCATCGTCGCCAGCCCCACCACCACCGTCGCGACCGCCACGATGATGCGCAACGTCCGCCCAGCGGCAAACCCCCGGCCCTCGAACACGTGCACATAGGCAATGAACGCGGCGACGAGCAGCAGGCCGACAGCGGCGTAGATCATGGTGTCGCCCCGCGCGGCGTGCTCCTGCAGCAAGGCGCTGGGCTTGGGCTGCCGGTTGTAGAGCCATTCGCCGGCTTCGGTGGTCAGCGGGGTCAGCGCGCAGGTGATCGCCGCCAGCACCAGGGTTGGCCACACCAGCCGCTGACGTGCCGCCGGCCATAGGACGCACAGGATCGCGAAGATTGCGGTCAACGGCGCCAACACCACGACGAAATGCACCAGCAGCACATGGGCGGGAACCCCGTTAATCACGTCCATCGTTGCCTCCTGGGCGGGTAGTCGACCGGCCCAAATTACTCCGTTGCCGGCTGGTGCCGCGCGGGAACGGATGCGGCGAGAAGCGCATCCCTGCGCCCGTCCAGATCGAACGGATCACCCCGCCGTTCGCGGGCTGATCACGTCGCCCGGACACGCGCGATATCAGGCAGAAGCACACTCGAATAAGTCCGCCGAATTTCCCCGCAGTGGGTCTGTTTCCATTCGGCGAGGGCGGCCGTCGTGGGATACTTTTCCGCGATCTCGATAGTGAAATAAACCGACCTGCGGGTAGGAGTGCAGAAAAAATGCTGACCCGAATTATGGGAATCTTCTCGCTGGCTGCGGGGGCGTTGATCGCACTGCCCGCCCCGGCGGCGGCCGCGCCGGGCAATGTGTGCGCACCGTACGGCGCGGTTCCCGACGTCATCGCCGGAACGAGCACGGATAGCCTGGGCAACTGGGTGGTTCGCTATGAACGTATCGTCGGTGGCAACCCGGACATCAACGACGCGATCAACGACGTCATCGACGCAGAGGCCCGCGGTCAGGTTGCCACCTACGAACCCAGTGCGTCCAAGACCCTTCCCTGGACGCTGAATATCGATGGGCACATCCAGAAACGGCCGGTGACGGTTTCGGCGCTATTCACCGGCGAATACAACGACCCGCAACCGAATATGCCGTTTCACGCCGTCGCAACCCGTGTTTTCGATTGCCGAAGCGGAATTCTGATCGACTGGGACAATTTATTCACCAATAAACTTTCCGGCCTCACGAGGCTTTCCGAGGAGACGCAGCGGATCATCCCCACCGTCTACGCGCCGCCGACGCATCCCGGGGTCTGGCAATTCGGCAGCGAGGTCGCCCCGGTCGACGCCAACTTCCGCTTTTGGATTCCGACCGATCGGGGCATCGAGCTGCACTTCCCGGACTGGCAGTTCGGTCGCGGTGTCGCGGTGATCACCGTCGGCTGGGCCGCAGTCAAAGACCTGATCGTGCCGGAATTCCAGGCGATTACCGGGTAGCCGGCCCGTGCGGTCGGGCGACCCGCGGGGTGTAGCACCCGTGGAAGCTCAACGGCAGATGGTGGCGCAACTGCCCGGTATAGACCGGCCCGGCCTCGATGTCCCTGGCGTCGAACACGGTTACCTTGGCGATGTTGTTGACCGCGTCGAGCACCGGCGCGATCAGCCAGCCGTCGTCCTCCTCGGTGGCGTCCGGCCGGGCGGCAAAGACCGCCTCGTGCGGGAGTTCCCCCTCGGCGAAGCGGAACTCGGTCTCCTTGCCCGTCACGTTGTCGATCTTCGCCAGCGCATTGGGATACAGGCTGCCATCGCCGGCCGCCGACATGTAGAAGTAGCGGTTCGGCTTGGCCATCTTCGACACGTTGATGGTCGGGAACTCCCCGTGCGTACCGGAGTATTCGTCGATGGTCACCGTGCCGCCCTCGGTAATGCGCAGCCGGGTGGGCAGCCCACCGAAGGGCATGGTCGAGGTCTCCATCAGGGTATCGATACCGGCCAGCTGGCTGTTGAGCTGCTCCCAGGTGGCGTGGTAGTTCATCACCTCCACCACCACGTCGCCGTTCTCGTCGTCGTAGGCATTGGAGAAGTGCAGGTGCAGCATCGGATCGGTGTGCAAGATGCGGGGTTTGCCGCCATCACGCGGCACCAGCGCGATCATGGTGCCCATCGACGCGTCGTACTCGATGGCGTCGATATAGTTGAGCAACCCGAACGCTGCGCCGAAGAACTTCTTGTACGGGAACACCAGCGGCGGGATCACGAACACCATGTACCGCTTGGTCAGGCCCACATCGTGGTTGAACATCGGTCCGGGCAGGCGCACCTGGCCTAGTCGGTGCAATTTACCGGCCCGGTCTGTCCGGTAGCAGATCAGCTTCGGCACCGGCGCCATCGCCATCCCGAAGTTGAACATCTCGCCGGTTTCCCAGTCCCACTTCGGATGTGCGGAGAACGCACCCAGCCACTTGAGTTCACCGTCGTAGTCGTACTCGCCCTTGGTGCGCAGTGTGTCCGGATCCAGCTCGGTGGGCCGGCCACCTTCCCACAGGGCCAGCAGTTTCCCGGCGTTCATGATCACCGCGGTGTTGGCAACGTTGGCAGGGAATCGCAGCGCATTCTTCAGCAATCCGCCCGCGCGCATGGTGCCCAGAGCTCGGAACGGAGCCCCATCGGAGACGATCGACCGCTGGTAGTGCTTGGTCTGCACAAACCTGTTGCGGAAGTGCACCTTTCCGTCGGAGAACGAGTACATGGTCAGCATGCCGTCGCCGTCGAAGATGTGGCCCAGGCGTGCTCCGCCGGCCTCCATTTTGCCGGGGCCGTTTCGGTACACCGTCCCGCGCAGCACCGCCGGCAGCTCGCCGGCGGACTCGTCGATTGTGTAGTCGTACTCCTCGTACAGTGGGGTGTAGGTCTGAATGGGATTGTTGCCGACGCTCGTCATGACGAGACTCCTTCTCCGGTGGGGGTCAGTGGGCGCGGTGGACGCGTAGGGTGCAGCCAAGGCCGGGGAGATGCGGGTCGAATTCCAGCGGCATGGGTCCACCGGCGTGGAACACCTTCTCGCAGGCCGCCTTGCAGCCCATCAGGCAGGAGTTCTCCTGCGCCGTGTGGGTGCCGACGACGGTGTGCATGGCGCATTCCGGGATCTCGTAGACGAGGGTACCGTCGGATTCCTCGCCGGTACGCCGTATCGGGCCCACCAGGAACGTCGATATCCCGACGCCCATATCCATCACCGGCGCGTACCACGACGCCGGGATGAACTTCACCGAGTTGAACATCGGGATCATGAACCGCAACCAGTGCCGGAGCCGGTTGGCGACGGCGTCGGACACCAGCTCGTTCACCGCCTCGAATGGCAGATCGTGCAGCAGTTCGGTGCTCACCCACTCCAATTCGGCGACGAACTGACCGTACTGACGTTCCCACGAGCGCCGCGGGCTCTCGAACAGCCCGCGGCGGCGACGACGAGCACGCAGCGCATTCCACTGCGTGTCGACGGCTGCGCGGTCGTCGGTGACCAGCCGAAGCATGGGCAGGAACACGGTTTCGGGAAGATCTGCGACGCGCTTGAGCATCGAGTGGATCAGCAGCTCGTTGCGCAGCATGGCCACCGGGCCGATCGTTGCCTCCGCCGGCGCCGGCCTCGTGGGCGCGGCACCGGTTCTCGCGGCACCGATCGGCAGGTCGATAACCGGCGGTGTCGCAGACGACCGGGCGGCAGTGGTGTGTGACGTGCTCATCGGAGGGTTCCTTTCGGTGCAGATCAGGGAAGTTCGACCTTGGCGGCCTTCCATCGGCCGTCGACGTTGCGCATGGTCATGACCATGCGGCTGTGGTCCACCTGCGGATCGCGGACCTCGGTGTTGGCGACCGTCTGGTCGACGAACAGCAGCACCACCGCTTCGTCGGGACCGGCGGACTTCACCGCGGAGTTGACGACGACACCGTGACCGGTTGCCTTGTGGTCGATGAGCAGCTTGCGCAGTTGGTCGCTGGACTTGGCATACATGTCGTGGAATTCGCCGGTGGAGCCGTCGAGCACGGCGGCGAAGTTGGCGTCCAGGGTGTCGGGGTCCACCGAGGTCAGGGTCACGGCGTAGGCGTCCGCAGCGGCCAGCGCCGCACCGGCGGCGGCGGCGGCCTTGTGGTCGCGGGCATAGTGCCAGCCGAAGAACCCGGTGAGTGCGCCCAGTACGGCGACGACCGCCAGCGTCACCAGCCGCACCGGCCACGTCCAGCGGGTGACACCGCGCGCCGATATGCCCGCGTCGGGATCGTCGACGTCCACCCAGTCGCCCGCATCGGTGTCGGCGGCGTCGTACACGTCGCTGTCGTCGAGCTCGCCGGCGTCGATGTCGTCGGGTTCTTCGACGTCGCTACGGTCGATCATGTAGGTGCCGGTCATTGTGTCCTCATCTCTCACCACTGTCCGCCCTGGCGCTGCGGCTGGGACTCCGGCGGCAGAATCGGCCCGCCGTAGGGCGTTTTGATGGTGTGATCGGTGATCGGTGTCGGATCTGAGCGACGCAGCGGATCCAGGCCTTCCGGGGGTGTGGCGGTGTCGTCTCCGGGTGGCCGGGGCGCGTTGCGGGCACCGCGGACCAGCAGGTTCGGATCCTGGTTCTGGCAGTAGGTGTACAGGTAGGGCTCGGGATAGTTCGGGATGAACGGCACGTCGCGCTGGTGCGGGTAGTCGCACAGCGGCCGAGGATAGATGTCGGCGATCGCCCAGATCGCGCCGTCGTGCATCAGCGAGCGGATACCGTCGAGCAGCGGCTGGCGGTCGTCGTTGAACATGCGGTCCAGTGCCGGAACCCGTACCCGGGACAGTTGGGAGACGGTCGCCAGATCGCCGAGCAACTGCACCATGGTGTCGGAGTTGTTGTCGATCACCTGATCCACCGACTTGAGCAGATCGGGCGTCTTGGCGAGCAACGTCCGGACGCCTTCGTCCTTGTTGCCCAGGGCGCTCAGCGTCCCGGCGAGGTTGTGCGACATGACCTGCATGCCGTGCTGGGAGTCGTCGAAGATCTTGAACACCGGCCGGCTGCTGCGCAGCAGGGTCATGGTCTGCGGCAGGACGCCGTCGAGGGTGTTGAGCAGCACCTGCGTGCCGTTGAACAGGTCCCGGAGTTTCTCCGGCCCCTGCTCGCCGACCCCGAGTTCGTCGATCACCGAACGGATCTGCTCAGGGTCGGCCTGGGCCAGCACACCGTCGACATTGGTCAGCAGGCGCCACAGCGGTACCGGGACCTCGGTGTGGCTGCGATCGATGACCGTACCGTCGGCCAGGTACGGGCCGTCGGTGTGCTGCGGGGCGAAGTCCAGATACTGCTCGCCGGCAGGGGAGAGGCCCGACACCCGGACAGCGGTGTCGGCCAACGGGATACGGGTCTTGCTGTCGATCATGGCGGTGACCATGACCCCGTTTGCGGTGACGTCGACCGCGGTGACCCGGCCGACCGGGATCCCTCGTACGGTGACGTCTTGGCCGGGTAGCAGCCCGCCGGACTCGGCGAGGTCCACCCGGACGGTGATCTGCCGATCGAACGGGTTGATCCGCAACGCGCCGAAGGCCAGGTAGGTGACGCCGACCACCACGAGGAGGACTTGCCCGACGACCGACAGGATCAGCTTGTGCCTGGTGACGAACTGCACCGCCCGGATGGCGACGGCGGCCACCGGATCGAACGCGTTGCGGATGCTCACTTCGGCGGCCCCCAGATTCTGCCGCGCTCGGGTCCCCACACCCGGTCGCCGAGCTGGGTCAGCACGAACCGGACCGAGCCGACCATGTTGTCCCAGTTGGCCCATTTGGGTCCGGTGAATCCGGGATCGGCGTAGTGGTTCATGTCGGGGATGTGCCCGATCGCGACCTGCTGCAGGTCGACGTCGGCGGCCGCGGCGTTGCTGCCGAACAGTTTCAGTGCGGCTGGCAGGAACCGCAGGAAGTTAGCCATGGTCACCCGGGGGTCGGTGGAGGTCTCGTTGAACGCGTTGGACAGGGTGTTCAGGTCGCGGATCCAGCTGCGGGTGTCGGTGCCGGCGATCGCCGGGAACTTCTGCAGTTGGGTGGTCACCGCACCGAGCTGGTTGACCAGACCCACGATCGCCGACGTGTTGTCCGCCAGGGTCAGCAGTGCGGGCGTTGCGGAGTCCAGGACGTCGTTGATGGTGTCCCGACGGGCGTTGAGTTCGTCGGCGAGCCGGGCGGTCTGGTCGAGCATGGTGCGGATCTCGTCGGAGCGGTTGGCCATCATGGACACCAGGGCGCGGGACTCGTGGATCAGGCTGGTGAGTCCTTTGCCCTGGGTGCCGAGTGCCCCGCCGACACCGTTGAGCACCCGGGTCAGGTTCCGGATGACGCCGCCGTTGACGATGAGGGAGGTGGTGGCCAGCACCTGCTCGATGGTCGCCGCGGCGGTGGTGGATTGCTGCGGGATCCGGTCGCCGGCGCCGAGCGTGCGTGCGTCGCCGGCCGGTGTCGCCGGCGGTTTCAGGGACACGAACACGTCGCCGAGCGGGGTCGCCGAACGTAGTTCGGCGGTGGTGCCCTTGGGCAGCCGGATACCGTCGAGGATCCGCATCTGCACGACGGCGGTGTAGTCCTTGGCGCTCATCCCGACGACTTCGCCGACGTCGGCGCCGCCGACGCGGACCTTCGCCCGGTCGGGGAGATTGAGGGCGTTGGTGAACTCCGCCTCGAGCACATAGGTCGGCCCGCTGAGCCCGGGGGCGGGCAGCGGCAGCTCCTCCACCCCGGCCGAGCAGCCCACCGCGAGCGTGGCCACTACGGCTCCGACACCGATGTGAACCGCCCGGTTCGGTCGCGAATTCATCGGTCCCCCAACTTCGTCAGCCCGTCGAGCACGCTGGTGATCCCGAAATCGGGCCCCAGATCCCGGATCGATCCGGTGCGGCACCCCAGTTGACGCAGACCGAGGATGTTGCAGACCTCCTTGGTCATCGAGCTGTCGAAGAACACATTGTCGAAATGGGCGCCGACGCGCAGCATTCCGTTCTCCATATCGATGGCCCCGGCGGCGTTGTCGATCGCCAGTGGCGCCACGTCGAACACCTCGGCCAGCTCACGGCGGTAGTCGACGAGGGCGCGGCTGAGCCGGGCGCTGCTGGAGATGCTGTTGCGCAGGTTGTCGCCGTTGGTGCCCAGAATGTCGTTGAGCCGGCCCAGCAGGTTGTTGAGCCGCCGTCCGGTAGCGCCCTGGCCGATGTTCTCGGATGCCAGCAGATCGGTGAGTTGCCGGATGTAGGAGCCGAATTCACGGATCTGGGTCTCGTTGCGGGCCGCACCGTCGGTCAGCGTGGACAGGTTGGTGATGATGGCGTCGAGGTTCTGCTTGGTCGCGGCGCCGCCGTCGGCTCCGGTGCGCAGCGCCTCCGACAGCCCGGCGAGCGCCCGCTTGATGTCGGGCCCGCTGGTGGAGGTGATGTCGTGGGTCGCGGTCATCAGATCGGCCAGCGGTCCCTGGCCGGTGCCGTCGCCGCCCATTGCGCTGCCGAGCTTGTCCACCATCTTGAGCACCCGGTCGAACTCGATGGGTGTTCTGGTCTTCTCCGGCCCCAGCACGGCGCCCTGATCCAGTACCGGGCCGCCGGAATAGGCGGGGGTGAGTTCGATGTGCCGGTCGGTGAGGATGGAGGTTCCGACGGTGACCGCGGAGACCGTGGCCGGGATGTCGTTGCCCGGATCGACCTCGATTCCGACCGCGACGTGGTTGCCGCGGTTCTCGATCGAGGTCACCCGGCCGACCGGCATGCCCAGCACCGAGACGTCGTTGCCGACGTACAGGCCGATGGCGTTGTCGAACTGCGCGGTGAACCGCAGCGGAGCCGCCGCACCCGGACGCAGCACGTAGGCACCCGTGACGGCCATCGCCACCGCGGTCATCACCACCGCCAGGATCGCGGTTCTTCGTGTCAAGTGCGGTCCCGGTCTCATTCGCAGTCCTTGAAGTACTGGTAGCGTTCGGGCCACTTCCACTGCTCGGCACGGCCGCTGATGGCGCACATCCAGGAGTCCACCATCAGTCCACCGGGCAGCATGAAGTCCAGGAACGGCCCCGTTCCGGTCGCGTTGGCGGCATTGCGCATGGCCACCGGCATGATCTGGAACAAATTGCGCAGCAGGTCGTCGTGGTCGCCGAGCATCGCGGTCACCTGCGCCAGATCACTCAGCAGCTGGTCGATGTCGTCACCGTTGCCGTGGACGACGTCCTCGACGGTGGTGATCAAGGTGGTGGCGGCGGCAAGCAGTCGCTCGACGGCGGCGCGGCGTCCGATGATCTCGCCGGTGAGTTCGTGGCCCTGTTCGACCAGGGCGGCCAGATCATCACGCTGGCCGCCCAGGATGGTGGACACGCGGGCGGTGTTGCGGAGCAGATCCGAGATCTGCCCGCGCCGCTCGGCGATGATCGCCGACAGGTTCTCGACGTTGGCCAGCGCGTCGGGCAGCACGGCGGGCACTCCGGTGAGTTGTCCGGACAGGGTCCGCATCGACGTGGCGAAGCGTTGTGCGTCGACGTCTTCGAAGGTCGTCGTCGAATCCGACAGCAGCTTCTGCAGGTCGTAGGGAACCGTGGTGTGGGTCAGCGAGATCCGGTTTCCCGGGAGCGGATCGGCGCCCCGGGGGCGCAACTCGACGTAGCGGGCGCCGAGCACGGTGGTCAGCTTGATGGCGGCCTTGGTGTCGGTGCCCAGACGAAGGTTGCTGTCGAGCTTCATGGTCACCAGGACGCGGTCGACGGCCAGCTTCGTGGCGCTGACGATGCCGACCGGGACACCGGCGACGTTCACCTGGTCACCGGGCCGCAGGCTGGCGACCTGAAGGAACTCTGCGGTGTAGGTGCGCTTGCCCAGGTGCAGGGAGTTCACCGCGGTGCTCGCGACGATCACCGCGGCCAGCGCCGCCAGCGCGACGGCGCCGATCACCGCGGTGTTGCGGTCCTCCAGTGCGCGGGGCCGCCGGTGCCCGGTGGACTCCGCGACGGTCCCGGCGGTGCGGCGCTCGGTGATGCGCCGCCACAACCGTGGTGTTCGTCCCGGGTTTTCGGCTTCCTTGCGAGCGATCATCGGGTCACCTGCACTTCGCGGTGTACTTGCGCTGGCCGCCGGGGGTGGCCGCGTTGACGATGCTGGGGATGATCGGCTTGAGGAAATTGAACAGGGTGAAGTTGAAGTCGCACGGCATGGCGCTCATCGCCGTGGAGTCCCCGGTGATCCGGGACAGGCCCTTGAGCACCGCGGGCAGGTTCGACCCGAGGGTGGTCCAGCCGTCGCGCTGCGCCACCATCGTCGAGAGCATCCCGGGCCGGCGGGTCAGCATGGCGTCCAGTTCGGGTTCGGTCGCGGTCATGATCGCCGCCAGTCGCGCGGTGACGGTGGTGATGGCGCCGGTGGAATCCACCAGCTCGGCACGGTGCGCGTTGAGACCGGCGATCACCGAACGCATTTGGGTCAGCGTGGTCTCCAGTTGGGTGCCGCGCGTCGCCAGGTTTGCGGTCACCGCATTGAGGCTGTCGATCACCCGGCCGAGGACCTGGTCAGGGCCTGCCAGGGACCGTGCCAGGTCCGAGGTCTGCGCCACCAGCATCACCACCGAGTCGGAATCGCCTTGCAGGGCATTGATCAACGCGGTGGACAGGTTGCCGCGGTTGTCCTTGTCGAGCAGGGTGAACATCGGCTCGAACCCGTTGAGCAGATTGGTCACGTCGAACGACGGCTCGGTGTGCGTGACGGGGATCTCGGCGCCGTCGGCCAACCGCTCGGGCCGGCCGAAGTCGGCCATCGTCAGTCCGATGTACCGCTGGCCGATGATGTTCTGGTACACCACCGAGGCCTTGGTGTTGCCGTAGAGCGGCTGATCGCGCTGCACCCGGAAGCGCACCGTGGCCACAGCGTCCCGGTCGGCGCCCGGGTCGTCGAGGGTGACCGCGTCGACCCGGCCGACCCGCACGCCGGCCACCCGCACGTCGGATCCTTCCCGCAGGCCGGTGACATCGGTGAACTTCGCCGTGTAGGTGAACGCCTCGCCGGCCACCTCGCGGCGCAGCGTCACCAGAATCGTCCAGGTGAGCGACAGGCAGACAGTCATGAACAGTGCGAGCCAGGCGAACTTGCGGGCGCGGGCTTTCATGGTGTCCCCGAAGGTTGTTCGGCGGAGGGAGTTTCGGCTGCCGGTGCGGCGGGAGCCGCTTCGGCCCCGCGCTGTCCGGGGATGAAGGTCGGCGGGGTCTGCGGCTCCGGTGGTGTCTGCAGGGGCGTCTGCAGCAGCTGTTCGGCCGGGTTGGCCGGGGTGGGCAGGGTGATTCCGGGCGGGGCGACGTAGGCGCGGGGGTCGGGCAGGTTGTGGGTGTCGACCACCGGGATGCCCTCGGGCGCGGTGTCACAGCTAGGGCCGCGCAGGTCGCCGTACATCGGGCAGTCGGTCCGGTTGTAGATGCGCAGCGGCGTCAGCGAGATGACCAGCTTGAAGGTGAACGTCACCTTCTGATTGGTGCGTGTCCACATCTCGTCGAAGAAACCGTTGACCACGTTGTTGATGCCGACGGCGACGGCGGGGAACTTCCCGGAGCGGTCGGCGAGCACGCCGATCACCGGGGTGAGGTCGGTGGTGATGCCCACCAACTGGTCGATGTGGTTGTCGATAGCGGTGTCCAGGGTGCCGACGGTGTGGTTGGCCCCGGTCAGCAGATTCGTCAGCGCCGCGTTCTGCTCGGCGATGGTCCGCATCGGCTTCACCGCGTTCTGCAGCGAGTCGAGCAGCTCCGGCGCGGTCTGGCCGAGGGCGTCGAGCGCGGAGTTCCAGGTGGTTAGGGTGGGCGGGCCCGAGTCGTCGGTCCGCAGGTCGTTCATCTCGGTGACGATCCGGTTGAGTCCCTGTGCCGCCGAGGTCAATTCGGGTCCCTTGCCCGCGGTGGCGTCGGCGATGGCCCGTAAGATGCCCAGGGTGTGGTCGGTCTCGGGCCGGCCGACGGCGGCCACCAGCTCACGAACCTTGGCCAGGGTGGTCTGGAACAGCTGGGTCGGCAGCGTGGTGTCCTGGCGGATGACGTCTCCGGCCCGGATGGCCGGGCCGACACCGTTGTCCACCAGCTGGACGGTGGACACCGCGAACGCGTTGCCGGGAACGATGCGGGCGGTGACGGTGTTGGCGATGTTGGCCACCTGGTCCGGGCGAAGGTCGATGTCGACGACGTTGTCGCCGCCGCCGAGCGCCGGCGTCACCGACCGCACCGCACCGACCAGGACGCCGTGGTACTTGACGTCGGATTTGGGCGGCAGGCCGTCGCCGACGCTGGGCAGGTGCGCGGTGATCTGGACGCGCTCGTCGAGAGATCCGGTCGACTTCGCGAACATCACCGCACCGGCGATCACCGTCACCACCAGGAACATCACGCAGCTGATGGTCAGCGCGCGCTCGGAGGGGCCGCGGCCGTCCAGCTCGAACGGATTGGGCATCAGCCACCGAGCCTTCCGCCGGAATCGACGCCCCAGAACGCCATGGTCAGCATCATGTTGGTGACGACCATCAGCGTGATGGACAGGCGCATCGCACGCCCCGCGGCGATACCCACGCCCTGGGGGCCGCCGGCGGCGTAGAAGCCGTAGTAGCACTGCACCGTGGACATGATCGCCACGAACACCGCCACTTTGATCACCGCGAAGACCATGTCGCGTCCACTCAGCATGAGCGTGAAGTAGTGCAGGTAGGTGCCCGAGGCCTGGCCGCTGGCCAGGAAGACCACCAGCTGACACACCAGAAAATTCAGCGCCAGGCAGACGACGAACAGCGGAATCACCGCCATCGCCGATGCCAGCACCCGGGTGGTCACCAGATAGGGGATCGGGTGGATCGCCACCGATTCGAGTGCGTCGATCTCCTCGGAGATGCGCATGGATCCCAGCTGCGCGGTGAAGCGGCAACCGGCCTGGATCGCGAATGCCAGTGCCGTCATCATCGGCGCCAGCTCCCGAACACTGGCCAGGGCGGTCAGCAGGCCGGTCGCCGGGCCTAGGCCCAGGAGATTGAGAGCGTTGAAACCCTCGATCGCGACGACCGCGCCCGCGGCCGCGCCGACCACCAGCACCACGCCGGCGGTGCCGCCACCGACCACGATTGACCCGTTGCCCCAGGTGACGTCGGAAGAGAGCCGGAGGAATTCGCGGGGGTAGCGTTTGATGACGACCGGGATCCCGGCCAGGGTGCGGAAGAAGAACGCGACGATGTGACCGTTGCGCAGCATCTGGTACTGCGTGCTGCGCGCGGCCAGGGCCAGCGGACGTACACCGAATGGCAGGTAGGTGGCGGCCATCGTCAGAAACTCGTCTTCGGGAAGAACACCAGGTACATCTGACTGATCAGCGCATTCGCCAGCAGCAACAGCAGGATCGACTGGACGACAGCGGCATTGACCGAGTTCGCCACACCGGCGGGACCGCCCCGGGTGTCCAGGCCCTTGTAGCAGGCGATGACGGCGACGATGACGCCGAACACGATGGCCTTGATCAGGGTGAGGACGAGGTCGTCGACGGTGGCGAACGACGAGAACGTCGTGGTGTAGCTGCCCGGCGTGCCGCCCTGCAGGATGACGGTGAACGCATAACCGGCGAGGAACCCGATGAAGCAGGTGAACCCGGTCAGCGCCACCGACACCAGCACGGCGGCGGCCAGCCGGGGCACCACGAGGCGGCGGATCACCGAGATCCCCATGACCTCCATGGCATCGGTTTCGTCGCGGATGGTCCGGGCGCCCAGGTCCGCGCTCATCGACGAGCCGACGGCGGCGGCCATCAGGATCGCCGCGACCAGCGGTGCGCCCTGTTTGATCACGGCCAGCCCGTTGGCCGCGCCGGCCAGTGCGGTGGCGCCGAGTTGTCCTGCAAGCAGGCTGAATTGGACGGCGAGCGTGACGCTGATGGGCACCGCGATGAACAACGTCGGCACCACGGCGGTACGCGCCATGAACACGGCCTGGTCGACGAACTCCCAGAACGGGAAGCGGCCCCGCACCAGATCGGCGGCCAGATACTGGACCGTGCGCACCGCGAGCACGCACTGACCGCCGACGGTTCGCAGCGAGGCGAGGGGGTGTCGGTCCAGATACCCCTGCCCCCAACGCAGCACCCGATCTGTTGCCGCGGTCTCGATATCCGCAACCCCGGGTGTCACGGTCAGTGGGCCCCGAAGATGAGGTTGAGCCGCTTGAGGCCACGCAGCATGAAGCTCGGCTCGTACTCGTAGTCGTTGTCGGCGGAGAGCTCGATGGTGGCGAACCGGCGGCCGATCTCCGCCAACGCGATTCGGGCCTGCAGCCGCGCCAGTGCGGCGCCCATGCAGGCGTGGATACCCTGGCCGAACGCCAGATGTGTTCGGGCGTTCGGTCGCTGCGGGTTGAACTCCTCGCCGTCGTCGTACTGCGACTCGTCGCGGTTGGCCGAACCGAAGACCAGCACGACCAGCGAGCCGGCCGGAATCGTGTAGTCGCCCAGGACCGCTTCGGCCTTGGTGATGCGGAACATCGACTGCACCGGTGTCAGGAAGCGCAGTGCCTCCTCGACCAGCAGGTCGGCGTGGGCGTCGGGGTCCTGCTGCAGCCAGCGCCACCACCGCGGGTTCAGTGCCAGCTGGTGCAGGGTGCCGGTCATCAGCTTGCGGGAGGTCTCGTTGCCCGCGATCAGGATCTGCTGGATGATGCTCAGCGCCGCGCCGGTGGTCAGTGGCTCGTCGTCGTTGGCGTTGGAGGCCTGCACCAGCCCGGTGAGCAGGTCGTCCTGCGGATTGGTGCGGCGATCCTCGAGTTCGGCGGCGAAGTAGCGCTGGTACTCCAGCAGGCTGCGGGCCTGCTCGAGGGCGCCGGCGTCGTCGATCTCCGCGCCGATGGTCAGTGCGAACTGGTCGGACCAGCGGCGGAAGTCGTCGATCCGGTCGTCGGCGACATTGAGCGCCTGGGCGATGATCCGCAGCGGCAGCGGCGCGGCGAACTGTTCGATGATCTCCACCGGCTCGCCGGTTGGCAACGCGGTGAGTAGTTCGTCGACGATGTCGCGGATCGCGGGCTCGCGCTGGGCGACGAAGCGAGGCGTGAACGCGCGGGACACCATCCGGCGGTAGTAGTGGTGCTCGGGCGGGTCCGCGGTGAGCAGCGTCGGGATCATGTCCCAGCCCTGTTCCTTGAGTGCCTCGACCTCTGCGGCCACCGAGGCCGGCGGCGGCATCTGCGGCAGGCCGAAGGCCGACGAGAACACCTCGTGGTTGTTCAGCGCGGTCGACACCAGCTCCCGCGAGGTGACGAACCACATTCCCCGCTCGGGGACGAAGTGCACGGGTTCTTCCGCGCGCAGTGCTCGGTACCACGGGTGGGGCTCCTGCATCGTCCGCGGATCCAGCGGATCGAACGACGCGATCGGGCAGGTGGCGGGTGGGCTGCTGATGTCGGTCAAGGCCTTCTCCAGGGTTGATCGGGCGAACCGCCAGGGGTTTGGGCTGCCCTCTTGACTAATTGGTGGACCAATATAATAGTGACGTGGACCATAAATCAACCCTCGGGCGGAACGTCGGGAAAGCGGGGATTCGGTGCCGACAGCAGTGGTGACGGGCGCGGGCAAGGGCATCGGCCGCGCCATTTCGGAGCGTCTGGCCGCCGCCGGCGCGGATGTCGTGGTGGTGGACATCGACCCGGTCGCGGCCGCCGAGGTGGCGGCCGCGACCGGCGGCCGTGCGGTGGTCTGCGACGTCACCGACGAGCAGTCGGTGGCGGCGGTGGCCGACGCGGTGGGTGCGGACTCCACGATCGACGTCCTGGTCAACAATGCCGGGATCTGGAGGTCGAACACCTTGGCGCAGAGCACCGTCGCAGAGGTCGACGCGGTCCTGCGGGTCAACGTCCTGGGCACTTGGCTGGTCACCCGCGCACTGCTGGATCGCTTCGCGCCCGGCGGCGCGATCGTCAACCTGACCTCGGTGCTGGCCGAACTCGGTGGCGCCGGGCGCGGGATCTATCCGGCGTCGAAGGCGGCGCTGGTCGCCCTCACCAAACAGATGGCGACCGAGTATGCGCCGCTGGGTATCCGGGTCAATGCGGTGGGCCCGGGCCTGATTCTCACCGACGGCACCGCCGGTGAGTTCGCCGATCCGGGACTGCGGTCGGCCATCGGCGCATCGATGCCGCTGGGCCGGCTCGGCGAACCCGACGACGTCGCCGATGCGGTGGCCTTCCTCGCCTCACCGCGGGCCGGCTACATCACCGGCCAGGTGCTCTACGTCGACGGCGGTTGGGGCATCAACGGATCGGCATTCATCGGGACCGCCGTGGCGCATTACCTGGCGGGATCGGCGGCCGGACCTCAGACGGAGGAGACACTGTGACCCAGACGACCGGCAGGACCGGCCCCGACGCGACCGCTCCGGGCCAGGCACGATCGGCCGGCCCGACCGTGCAGAGCCTGCTCGCCGAGGACACCCGCGAGGTACCGGCACCGCTGCGGGAGGAATCGTATGAATTCCTCGGCTCCGCCGACATCGACAAGGAGCGCTACTACAGCGCGGAGTTCCACCGCCTCGAGGTGGATCGGATGTGGCGCAAGGTTTGGCAGCTGGCGTGCCGCGAGGAGGACATCCCCGAGCCGGGGGACTACCACGTCTACGACCTGGCCGACATGTCGTTGATCGTGGTCCGCACCGCCGCGGGGGAGATCAAGGCATTCCACAACTCCTGCCTGCACCGCGGCACCCGACTGTGCGACGACGCGGGCCGGGTCAACCAGCTGCGCTGCCCCTTCCACGGATTCACCTGGAGCCTGGAGGGCGACCTCACCGACGTGCCCGGGCGGTGGGACTTCCCGCATGTCGACGACGCGGAATTTGCGCTTCCGCAGGCCCGCACCGGCGTCTGGGCCGGCTTCGTCTTCGTCAACCCCGACCCGGACTCCGCCCCGCTCTCGGACTACCTCGGTGACCTGGAGCAGCATCTCGCGCCGTTCCGCCTGCAGGACCGGTACAAGGCGGTGCACGTCGCCAAGGTCATCGACTGCAACTGGAAGGTCGGCATGGAGGCCTTCCTGGAGTCCTACCATGTGATCGCCACGCATCCCCAGTTGCTGGAGTACCTCGGCGACGCCAACACACAGTACGACGTCTACACCCGGTCCGACGGCCTGCCCGGGTTCAACCGGATGATCACGCCGCAGGCGACGACCAGCCCGCATCTGGAACCGCTGGAGCCCCAGGACGTACTCGACGCGATGTTCCGGGATTTCCTGCCGGAGGGTGTCGGGGCGTTCGAGGTGCCCGAGGGCCAATCGGCACGCCCGATCGTCGCTGCGGCGATGCGCGACGAGCTGGCGAAGAACACCGGCGCCGACCTGTCGGGCACCAGCGACTCGGAGATCGTCGATGCCATCCAGTACTTCATGTTTCCCAACATGGTCCCGTGGGCGGGTATCGGTGCGCCGCTGACCTATCGGTTCCGTCCCTACGGCAACGATCCGGACCGGTGCATCTTCGACATCATGCTGCTGATCCCGCTGCCGCCGGGCGTGCCCAAACCGCAGGCGACCCCGATCCACTGGCTCGGGCCCGACGAGGACTACAGCGCCGCGCCGGAGCTGGGCGGACTGTGTGCGGTGTTCAACCAGGACTTGTCCAACATGCCCCAGGTACAACGCGGTTTGCGGTCGATGACCAAACCCGGTGTGACGCTGGCCAATTACCAGGAAGTGCGGATCCGTCAATTTCACCAGGACCTCGATCGGTACATCGCCGGTGACCACTGAACTGCCCGCGAGTGTCCCGCGGATCACCGCGCTGCGCGATGATATCGGGATGAGCGAGGACACCAGCACGCGATCGGGACCGGGGCGACCGGCGGGGACCGACAGTGGCGACACCCGTCAGCGGGTGCTCGACGCGGCTTGCCGGTGTTTCGCCCAGTACGGCTACGGACCGGCCACCAACAGCCTGATCGCGGAGATGGCGGGCGTCACCGCAGGTTCGCTGCATTACCACTTCGGGACCAAGAGCAGTCTCTTCGACGCCGTCTGCGACTACGTGTACGGAAAAATCATCGCGCGCTCGGTGGAGGTGCTGGCCGGCCCGCACTCGGTGCGCGGCCTGCTGCGGGCGGTGCTCGCCGAATCGATGCGGATCAACCACGAATCGCCGGAGCTGGCCGGCTTCGTGGCCACCGCACCTATTGACGCCCGGCGCCATCCCGAGTTGTCCGCGCCGTTCGCCAAGCAGGCCCAGGCCATGTCGAGCACGGTGGCGCGGGCGGTGACCGCCGGACAACGGGCGGGCCGCATCCCCGCCGACCTGGACACCGAAACCGTTGTGGGAATGGTCATCGCGATCGTCGACGGCTTCGCCCACGCCGCAGCCCAGACCGACGTCGCCGCCATGGACTCGATGAACGAACTGTTCGGCAGCCTGCTCCTCGACGAGCCCGATCGCGCGCCCTAACCGATGCCCACCGCCCAGAACAGCGACGCGGCGGCGACGGTGCACCGGCTGCGGCAGACCTTCGACACCGGCAGAACCCTCGATGTCGGCTGGCGTCGGAGTCAACTGCGCGGGGTCGCCGAGATGCTCAGCGCCAACGGCGACGCCATCGTGGACGCGGTCGCCGCCGATCTGCGCCGCACGCCCTTCGAAACCTGGCTGGCCGAGATCGTCGCGACGGTCAACGAGGCTCGCTACGCCGCGCGTAACGTCGGCCGCTGGACCCGGCGCCGGCATCGGCTGCTGGAGTGGACCCAGCTGCCCGGACGGGCCTGGATCGAGTACGAGCCGTACGGCACGGTGCTGATCGTCGGCCCGTGGAACGTCCCGTTCCAACTCTCCCTGACGCCGGCGATCGGTGCGCTCGCGGCGGGAAACACCGTGGTGGTCAAGCCGTCCGAACTCGCCCCGGCCTCTTCGCGGCTGATGGCCGAGCTGATCCCGCGCTACCTCGATCCCGAGGCGGTGGCCGTGGTCGAGGGCGACGGCTCCGTCACCCAGGATCTCATCGGGCAGGGCCTGGACCGGATCCTGTTCACCGGCGGCACCGCGATCGGTCACAAGATCATGGCGGCCGCGGCCGAGCACCTGACCCCGGTCACTCTCGAGCTGGGCGGCAAGAGCCCGGTGATCGTCGCCGAGGACGCCGACGTGAAGACCGCCGCCCGCCGGATCGCCTGGATCAAGCTGATGAACTCCGGACAGGTCTGCGTCGCCCCCGACTACGTCCTGGTGCACCGAGCCGTCCGTGACCGGTTCGTCGACGAGATCCGCGCAGCCATCACAGAATTCCGCGCGGGGTCCACCGCCGGGCTGCCCATCGTCAACGAACGGCAATTCACCCGTCTGGCCGCAGCGCTTGCCGCCACCAGGGGGGCCGTCGTCGTCGGCGGTGAGGCCGACGCGGATTCCCTGACGATCCAGCCCACCGTCGTCGCCGAACCCGACCCGGCGGAACCGCTGATGGCCGACGAGATCTTCGGCCCGATCCTTCCGGTACTCACCGTCGAATCCACCGACGACGCTATCGAATTCGTCCGGCAGCGGCCCAAACCCCTCGCCGCGTACCTGTTCACCGGCTCCAAGGCGACCCGGGAAGAGGTCGTTCGCCGGGTACCGGCCGGCGGTGTGGTGGTCAACCAGCTCCTGCTGCAGGTGGCGACCGCGAAGATGCCGTTCGGCGGTGTTGGGCCGTCGGGCATGGGCGCCTATCACGGCAGGTTCGGCTTCGAGGAGTTCAGTCACCGGAAATCGGTGCTCACCAAGCCGACCCGACCGGACCTGACGTCGATGTTCTATCCGCCGTACACGGACCGGCGATTCCGGCTGCTGCGCCGGATGGTGTGACGCCCGCCCGCCCGCCCGGTCGGTCCGCAGCGGGAGCCTGGTTCAGCCCTTGTCGAGGGCGAGGTACTTGACCTCCAGGTACTCGCGGATGCCTTCGAATCCGCCTTCGCGGCCCAGCCCCGACTGCTTGACTCCGCCGAACGGTGCGGCGGCGTTGGACACCAGCCCGCGGTTGATGCCGATCATCCCGGCTTGCAGCGTCTCGGCGACCCGGAACGTGCGGCGCAGGTCGTTGGTGAACAGGTAGTCGACCAGGCCGTACTCGGTGTCGTTGCTCGCTGCGACTGCCTGTTCCTCGGTGTCGAAGGTGGAGATCGCCAGCACCGGCCCGAAGATCTCTTCGCGGGCGATGCGCGACCCGGCTGGCACATCGGTCAATACCGTTGGCGGATAGAAGAATCCGGGGCCTTGGGGCAGCTCGGCACCGCACCGCGCCCGGGCGCCGTCATCGATCGCGTCGGTCACCAGCCGGTGCACTCGCTGGCGCTGGCGCGCGTTGATCATCGGGCCCAGGTCGACTCCGGGTTCGGTTCCCGGTCCGGTGCGCATGGCGCGCACTCGCTGCAGGACCCTGTCGGTGAAGGCCTCGGCTATGCCATCCTGCACGAGGATCCGGTTGGCGGCTACGCAGGACTGTCCGCCGTTGCGGAACTTCGCCAGCATCACGCCGTCCACGGCGGAGTCCAGGTCGGCATCGTCGAAGACCACGAATGCCGAGTTCCCGCCGAGTTCCATCGAGGTGCGCACCACGTTGGCCGCGGCGCCGGCCAGCAGGATCCGGCCGACCGGCGTGGAGCCGGTGAACGACACCTTGCGCAGCCGGGTGTCGGCCAGCAGGGCCGAACTGAGGTCCGCGGGGCGGCCGGTGGGAACCACGTTGACCACGCCCGGCGCGACGCCGACGTCGTGGAGAACCCGGGTGAGAAGCAGGGCGGCCAGCGGAGCCTCCTCGGCGGGTTTGACGACGACGGTGCACCCGGCCGCCAGCGCGGGCCCGATCTTGCGGGTGATCATCGCCAGCGGAAAATTCCACGGTGCGATCAGCAGGCTGGGGCCGACTGGCTGTTGCAGCGTCAGGATCCGGGCGTCGGCCTCCGGGGTGGTGCGGACCTCGCCGGAGATCCGCACCGTCTGCTCGGCGAACCAGCGCAGGAACTGGGCGGCGTAGTGCACCTCGCCGCGGGATTCGGCGAGCGGCTTGCCCATCTCCGCGGTGATCACCGCGGCGAATTCTTCGGTGCGGGCGACGACTTCTCGATAGGCGGCGGCCAGCAGGTCCGCGCGCTCGCGCGCCGGGGTCCCCGCCCACCGGGGTGCGGCACCGGACGCCGCGGTGAGTGCCTGCAGGCCGTCGGCGGCGGTGCCGTCGGCGACCTCGGCGATGCCCGCGCCGGTGGCGGGATCGAGCACGGTGAACGTCGCCCCGTCGGCCGCCGGCTGCCAGCGTCCGCCGATGTAGCAGTCGGTGGGCACATTCATCATGGTGTTCCCCTTCGTGCGCTCGGACAGTACACTTCTGTACTGATAGTAAAACAATATCGTATGCAGCTGTGCATTGACGCCGGGAGAAGCCATGGATGCCACCCTGATTCGGGAAAGCCCGTTCCTGACCGGACATCACTGTCCCAACAGGATGGAGGTGGATGCGCCGGACCTGGTGATCCGCGGTGAGCTGCCGACGGATCTGGCCGGGGTGTTCTACCGAAACGGGGCCGAGCCGCTCTACCCGCCCACCGACGAGGACTACCACTGGTTCGACGGCGACGGCATGGTCTACGCCTTCTACATCGAGAACGGCCGGATATCGCTGCGCAACCGCTGGGTGCGCACCGACAAGTTCCTGCTGGAACAGGGGCGGGGCCGCAGGCTTTTCGGCGTACTGGGCAACCCGATGACCACCGATCCGGCGGCGGCGGGCACCCGCTACAACACCGCCAACACCAACGTCATCATCCACGGCGGCAAGCTGCTGGCCCTGATGGAGGGTGCTCCGCCGGTGGCCCTGGACCCGCGCACCCTCGACACACTGGGGGAGCACACTTACGACGGTCTCATCACCACGACGTTCTCCGCCCATCCGAAGGTCGACTACGCCACCGGCGAACTGATCAACATCGGCAACGCTGTGCACGGCTTGGGCGGAGACGCCGTGATCCGTTACGACATCATCGATTTCGACGGCAAACCCGTGGTCACCGAGTTGATCCCGGTGCCGCACATGACCATGATGCACACCTTCTTCGTCACCGAGAACTGGGTGGTGTTCCCGGTGATGCCCCTTGAACTGAGCCTGGAGCGGGTGATGCGCGGCGGACCGATGACGGCGTGGGTGCCGGGTCGGCCGAGCAAGCTCGGCCTGATGCCGCGGCGCGGTACCGCCGCCGACGTGCGCTGGATGGAGGTCGAGCCGCGCCACATGCTGCACGAGGCCAACGTGTGGGAACAGGACGGCAAGATCATCGCCGACGTGGCCGCCGCCGAGGGCACCGCACTGTTCCCCGACGTCGACGGCAACCGGGCCAGTCACGCCGATACACGGCAGAGTCTGCGTCGGTGGACCATCGA
The DNA here is from genome assembly GCF_010731615.1 of Mycolicibacterium insubricum. Taxonomy (NCBI): domain Bacteria; kingdom Bacillati; phylum Actinomycetota; class Actinomycetes; order Mycobacteriales; family Mycobacteriaceae; genus Mycobacterium; species Mycolicibacterium insubricum. Next base: position 1,805,441 of record NZ_AP022618.1, read on the forward strand.
CCCGCAGGCGAAGACGGACACGCTCGACGAACAGATCATCAACGACCGTGACATTCAGTTCCCGCGGCCCGACGACCGGCTGATGGCCCATCTCAGCCGGCACGCGTTCGCCAACAGCAACCTGCACTCGCGCGACGGCCGGGTCGACGGCATGGACTCGGCGCTGCGGATAGACACCCGGACCGGCGCCGAGGACCTTTATCATTTCGGTCCCGGAACGGCCGTCGGCGAACTGATCTTCGCCCCGCGGGTGGGCAGCACGGGGGAGCTCGACGGCTACGCGCTGACCCTGGTGCACAGGGAGGGTTCCCGGGAGAGCGAACTGGTGGTCTTCAATGCCGCCGATATCGCCTCGGGCCCCGTTGCCAGCGCGGTCATCCCGTTTGGGGTGCCCAGTGGATTCCACTGCAGCTACTACAGTGTGGATAGCCCGCTGTATCGGCAGGCATTCGCAGACGCGTAGACGGGAGGCGGCGCGGTGGACGCGGTGAGTTCGGCGCTGAGCGCCCGCCACACCGCGGAGGCGCGCCGCGAGCAGGAGATCCTGGACGTGGTCCTGGACATGCTCGCCGAAAGCGGCTACGAGGGTCTGCGGCTCGATGTGCTCGCCCGCCGGGCCCGGGCCAGCAAGGCCACCATCTACGGCCGTTGGGGTGGGAAGAAGGCACTGGTCCTCGACGCGATCCGGTACTCCGTTCGTCCCGTCGGCGATATCGACACCGGCGAGTTGCGCGCCGACCTGATCGCGATCGGCCGCGCCGTGGACCACTCCAAGAAGCGCTCGGCGGGCTTCATGCTTGCCATCGGTCACACCGCGACCGTGGATCCGGACTTCGCACGCTCGGTACAGGAGAACCTGGGTGCCCCGGTGATCGCCGCCACCCGCAAGGCGATCACCGCTGCCGTGGAACGCGGCGAAATCAACCCGTCGGCACTGGAGCTCAAATACATTGCCGACGTCCTGCCCTCGCTGGCGCTGGGGCGCCGGATGTTCGGCGTCCCCGGACGGTTCGACGTCGAGGACGTCGTCGACACCATCGTCTTGCCCGCGCTGCGCAACGCGTAGATCGCTTCGCCCCGGGCGCCGAACGTCGCGGACGCGACGTCGCCGCCACCATCGAAACCCCCGGTTGACACGGCGATGTGACCGCTGTTACTAATTAATTGACTGACCGACTAATAGACGGGATGCTGATGACGCTTGCGCCGGCAGAGCTGACACGGATCTTCATCACCGCCACCAGGATCAAGGTCTGCGACGAGAAGTTCCGCTCGCTGATCCTGACCGGCCAGGTGAGCGCCCAGTACTACTCGCCCCGCGGCCAGGAGATTGTGGCCGCCTCGGTCGGGGCGGCACTGCGCTCCGACGACTACCTGGTCACCACCTACCGCGGCCTGCACGACCAGCTCGCCAAGGGCGTGCCGATGCGGGAGCTGTGGGCGGAGTTCTTCGGCAAGGCCACGGGCACCTGCAAGGGCAAGGGCGGCCCCATGCACATCACCCATCCGGACTCCGGCCTGATGGTGACCACCGGCATCGTCGGCAGCGGCCTGCCGATCGCCAACGGCCTGGCCCTGGCCGCCCAGCTACAGGAAACCGGCCGGGTCACCGTCGTCAACTTCGGTGACGGTGCCACCAACATCGGGGCGTTCCACGAGGCCTGCAACCTGGCCTCGCTGTGGCGGCTGCCGGTCGTGTTCTGCTGTCACAACAACCACTACGCCGAACACACCGCCTTCGAAGACGGCACCAGCGTGGACCGGGTGGCCGATCGCGCTGCCTCTTACAAGATGCCCGGCGTCCGGGTCGACGGCAACGACCCCGTCGCCATGTACGACGCGGCGCGCACCGCCGTGGACCGGGCCCGCGCCGGGGACGGGCCGACTCTGCTGGAGGCCATGACCTTCCGGTTCTACGGGCACCAGATGTCGGACCAGAACGAATACATGAAACCCGGTGAACTGCAGGCCCGGCGCGCCGAGGACCCGGTGCTGCGGATGCGCGCGGCCCTGATCGCCGACGGCGTGCTCACCGAAGACGAAGCCGCGGCCATCGAGGTGCAGGCGAAGGCCGAAGTGCAGGACGCCTTCGAATTCGCCGAAGCCAGCCCGGTCCCCGACCTTGCCGAGTTGCTGACCGATGTCTACGAAGGGGTATGACGCGATGACCGCCGAAACAGGCAGCGAAACCGTGGAAACGACGCCGATGCTCGGCTTCCAGGCCCTCGGCTCGGCCCTTGACGACGCGCTGGCCCGCGACCCGTCGGTGATCCTGCTGGGTGAAGACATCGCCGACCCCAGCGGCGGCGTCTTCAAGGTGTCCGCCGGGCTCTCCACCAAGTACGGCACCGACCGGGTACGCGCGACCCCGATCAGCGAGCAGGCCATCGTGGGAGCGGCCGTGGGCGCCGCGATAGCCGGCATGAAACCGGTCGCCGAGATCATGCTCATGGACTTTTTGGCCGTGTGCATGGACCAGGTGTCCAATCACGCCGCGAAACTCCGCTACATGTCCGGCGGCCAGACGACCGTGCCGTTGACCATCCGCTGCGCCGCCGGCGCCGGAATGCAGTTCGGGGCACAGCATTCCGAGATGCTGGAGGCGTGGCTCACCCACATTCCCGGCCTGAAGGTCGTGGTGCCCAGCAACCCCGCCGACGCCAAGGGACTGCTCACCGCGGCGATCTTCGACCCCGACCCGGTGGTGGTCGTCGAGCAGAGCCTGCTGTACTTCGCGCCCCCGCAGCCCGTTCCGGTCGGCCACCACGTCGTGCCGCTCGGATCCGCGGCGACGGTCCGCGCGGGCAATGACATCACCCTGATCAGCTACGGCCGCCAGGTGCACACCGCGCTGGCCGCCGCCGAGGCGCTGGCGCGGGAGTCGGTGGACGCCGAGGTGATCGACCTGCGCTCGCTCGTCCCGCTGGACGAGAGCCGGATTCTGGAATCGGTGGCCCGGACCAAGCACGCTGTGGTGATCCACGAGGCCGTGCGCCGCGGTGGATTCGGCGCCGAACTCGCCGCGATGATCACCGAGAACCTGTTCGACGAGCTCGGGGCCCCAGTGCAGCGGGTCGCCGGCCCGGTTACCCCGATTCCCTTTGCGAAGACGCTCGAGGACGCCTTCGTACCGGGTGAGGACGCCATCGTGGCCGCGGCGCGCTCAGCCCTGGCACGGTCGCGCGCCACCGCGGGAACACACGGCTAACCTCCCGTGGTGCATGCGATCGAGCAATACGCGCGCCGGGATCCGGCCGCGGTGGCGCTGTCCGACGGCTCGACCTCGTGGACCTGGGCGCAGCTCAACGCCCACCTGAACCGGACGGTGAATTGGCTTCTGGCGCAGCAGGTTCCACAGGGACAGCGAGTGGCCGTGATGGGCACCAACAGCGCACACGTCGCGCTGGCGCACCTGGCCACTACTTACGCCGGGTTGTCCGCGGTACCGGTGAACTATCACCTGACCGCTGACGAGGTCGGCTACATCTTGCGCGACGCCGCCGTGCACACGGTGCTGTGCAGCGCCGACGTGGCCGCGACCGTCCGCGCGGCGGCAGACGTCGCGGTGCTGGCCTGGGGCGCCGCCGGACCCCCGGGTGCCCCGGACGTACCGGACTTCGACGCCGCGATCGCGCAGTGCCCGGACACCGAACCGTCCGCCGACATCGCGCCCGCCAAGCCGCTGTACTACACGTCGGGAACCACCGGCTATCCCAAGGGCGTCGAACTGCCCGACCAGATGTTCCCCGGCGGCGCGTCGATGGTCGAATACGTCCAGCGCGTGGTCGATTCACCGGTCCGCACACCCGGCAAGCATCTGGTGGTGGCCCCCATGCACCACACCGGACCGATGACCGGGGTGCGCGGCATCCTCGCCGGCTCACCGCTGGTGATCGTGCCGAAGTTCGACGCCGAGCGGGTGCTCGCCACCATCGAACGCGAACGCACCGAAGCCACCATGATGGTGCCCACCCACTTCTCCCGCCTGCTGGCTCTGCCGGCCGAGGTCCGCGAACGCCACGACGTCGCCAGCATGCGCAGCATCGTGCACACCGGTGCGGCCTGCCCGGTCGAGGTGAAGCAGGCGATGATCGACTGGTTCGGCCCGATCCTCGTCGAGGCGTACGGCTCCACCGAGGCCGGCACCGTCACGCTGATCAACTCGACCGAGTGGCTCGAGCACCCGGGTTCGGTGGGACGGGCCATGCCCGGCTACGAGCTGAGCATCCGCTCCGAGGACGGTGATCCACTTCCCGTCGGGGCGGCCGGTCTGGTCTGTGTCCGGTCGACCAGCGACCATCGCCCGAGCTATCACGGCGACCCGGAGAAGACCCGACGCAGTTACGTCGCCGACGGCGTCTTCGCGCTCGGCGAGATCGGCTACCTCGACGCCGACGGCTACCTGTTCCTGACCGACCGTGCCTCCGACATGGTCGTCAGCGGCGGCGTGAACATTTATCCCGCCGAGTCCGAGGCCGTGCTGCGCCGGCACCCGGGAGTCGTCGACGTCGCCGTCATCGGCATTCCGCACGACGACCTGGGCGAACAACTGTGTGCCCTGGTGGTCAGCGACGACCCCGGTCTCGATCCCGCCGAACTGGCCTGCTGGACACGAGAACGGTTGGCGCACTACAAGTGTCCGAACTTAGTCGAGATGGTCGACTTCGATCTGCGATCGGTGATGGGGAAATTGAACAAGCGGCAGCTGCGGGACCGGTATCTGGCCGGGATGCACCCCGCGGGGATCGGTGGGTAGGGCGATGACAGATACCGCCGAACTGACACGGACGGCCGGATCCGGCGAGTTCGTGTTCACCGAGGAACACGACGCTCTGCGCGATGTGCTCGGCGACTTCTTCGCCGACGCAGGCGAGACCGGTTGGCACAGGTTGCTCTCCGACGTCGGCGTCGACGAGATCGTCTTCGACACCGGCGAATCCACCGCCGTCGACCTGACGATCCTCGCCGAGCAGGCAGGCGCGGCGCTGTTCGGCGGCCCGCTGCTGCCCGGCGTGGCCGTGGGCGCACTGGCGGCATATGCGGGCGATACGTCGCTGGTCGAGCCGCTGCGCGACGGTACTCGGACGGTCGGCTTCGCCGGCCCCGAAGCCGAACTCGGTACGAATGCGTCCGGCGGTGTCGACGCGCTGCTGCAACCGATCTGGAACGGCCCCGGCGCCGACCGCGTCCTGGTCACCGGGACCCTCGACGGCGCACCCGCGGTAGCCCTGATCACCGGTATCGACAGCGCGGTCGAGGAGCTCTCCGGACTGGACCTGTCTCGACCGCTGGGCAGACTGGCGATCACCGGCGTCGAACCGACGGTGCTGCTTCGCGGTGACGACGCCGAGGCGGCGGCGGCCGCGATCGCCCGGCGCACCGGCCTGCTGACCGCGGCGGAGCTGCTCGGTGCGGCCCAGCACGTCCTGGACGGCACGGTCGGATACGTCGACAAACGGGTCCAATTCGGCCGCACCATCGGTTCTTTCCAAGCGGTCAAACATCGCCTGGTTGATCTGCTGGCCGCGGTCGAACTCACCCGCTCAGCCGTCTACGGTGCGGCCTGGCGGCTCACCGACGATCCGGGGTCCCCGGGCACCGACATCGACCTGGCCGTGGCGGCGGTACTGTCCCGGCAGACGGCGCTGGCCGTCACCAAGGCCGCCGTCCAGCTGCACGGTGGCATCGCCATCACCTGGGAGCACTGGGCACACCGCTATCTGCGGAGAGCCAACTCGACGGTCGCGCTGACCGGTTCACCGAGCGCGTGGCGGCAGCGCCTGGCCGACCTCATCGATCGACGGGACGGATACGGTGTCTGAAGAACTTCGCGCCGAGGTGCAAGCCTGGGTCGGCGAACATCTCCCCGGGAAATTTCGCGACGCCGTGGCGCCCGGCAGCCTCGCGCTGCTGGCCGACATCGACGCCGAGGCCGCCGCCGCCTGGTACGCCGCACTGGGCGAGCGCGGCTACACCGTGCCGCACTGGCCGCGCGAACACGGTGGTCTCGGCTACAGCGAGCAACAGGCCGCGGTGGTCCGATCGGTACTCGTCGAGCAGGGCGCGGGTCTGCCGGATCACTACTTCGTCCCGCTGATGCTGATCGGGCCGGCCATCATGGCCTGGGGCACCCCCGAACAGCAGCGCACCTACCTGCCCGGGATCGTCGCCGGCGCCGGCATGTGGTGCCAGCTCTTCAGCGAACCGGGAGCGGGTTCGGACCTGGCCAGCCTGGCCACCCGCGCGGTGCCCGAAGACGGTCGGGCCTGGCGGGTCAACGGTCAGAAGGTATGGAGCTCGTTCGCCACCGAGTCCCGCTATGGGATGCTGCTGGCGCGCACCGATCCGGATCAGCCGAAAAACGCGGGAATCACCTGCTTTCTGGTCGACATGACGGCGCCGGGTGTGACCGTTCGCCCGCTGCGCCAACTCACCGGCGACGAGCACTTCTGCGAGGTGTTCCTCGAAGATCTGATGCTCGGACCCGAAACCGTCCTCGGACCGGTCAACGAGGGCTGGCGCGTCGCCATGACCACCCTGAACGCCGAACGTTCCGGGCTCTCGGAAACCTCCAGCGCCAGCGGATACCCGCTGCAACCGGTACTCGAGCTGGCTCGGCGCACCGGACGCTGGAGAGATCCCCTGGTCCGAGACCGGCTGACGGACCTGTTCGTTACCGAACATGCACTGGCACTGACCAACCTGCGTTCGGTTGCCGAGTCCCGCACCTCCGGCGGATCCCCCACGGGGTCGATCACCAAGCTGGTGCTCTCGGAGCTCTCCCAGGAGATCAGCGAACTCGGCTTCGAACTGGGCGCAGCGCAGGCGGCGTACTGGGACGACGTCATGCCGCCGGAGACCCATGCGCTCCTGGACAGCCGTCGATTCACCATCGCCGGTGGAACGTCGGAAGTGCAGCGCAACATCGTCGGTGAGCGGGTGCTGGGCCTGGAACGGGAGATCGATCCGGGACGCGGCAAGCCGTGGCGTGAACTCCGGCGCGGTTGACGTGCCAACCGTCACCGTCGCGCCGTCCGGAATCACCTTCGAGGCCGCTCCGGGCCAGACGGTGATGGCCGCCGCGGTGGCTGCCGGCCTGCGCTGGCCGACGGTCTGCGGCGGAAACGGCGACTGCCTGGTCTGCCACGTCGGGGTCTTGGCGGGAGCCCAGCACCTGGCCGAACCCTCGGCGGCCGAGACACAGGCGGTGCGCAACCTCAGGGGAGATCGGGGCGGGCGCGGCGAGCATGTCCGGTTGGCCTGCCAGGCGGGCGTGCTGGGCGACGTAGTTGTGGAAAAGCGTGGCGTCCGGAGACAGCGCAACCAGACAGAACAGGAGGAGTCGAGTGGCTGAGCTCATCGATCCCGGCATCATGGAGGTCGTCGACGGCCGGCTCAGGCTGCTCGGCGGCCGCTGCGGCGCCTGCGGCGAGGTCGAATTCCCACGCAAGCAGTCGTGCCGCGACTGCGGCGGGGCGGACATCACCGACATGCCGCTGGCCGACCACGGCGTGCTGTGGAGCTGGACCGTGCAACGGTTTCCGCCACCGAGCCCCCCGTACTACGGCCCCGCCGACGAGTTCGTGCCATTCGGCGTGGGCTACGTGGAACTTCTCGGTGAGGTCGTCGTGGAGACACGGCTGACGGAATCGGACCCGGACCGGTTGCGGATCGGCATGCCGATGGTGCTCACCGGCGTCGACGTCGTCACCGAATCCGGCGAGATCGCCCAGACTTTCGCCTTTGCACCGGCTGGAGAACAGGGAGATCCGTCATGACATCGGTGGCAATCGTCGGTGTCGGTTGCCGGCCGTTCGGGCGCTTCCAGGACACCTCGGTACGGGCCGAAGCGGTCACCGCGGTGCGCCAGGCGCTGGCCGATGCATCGGTGACCTGGCCGCAGATCGACTACGCCGTCGGCGGCAGCATGTCCGCCGGCACCGCCGACACCTTGGTGTCGGACCTTGGACTGACCGGCGTCCCGTTCCTCAACGTCATCAACGGCTGTGCGACGGGCAGCAGTTCCCTCATCTCCGCCGTGCACACCATCGAGGCCGGGGCGGCCGATCTCGCCGTGGTGGTCGGATTCGACTCGCACCCGCGCGGCGCGTTCACCATCGACCCGGCCGCGCTGGGGCTCGGCGACTGGTACGGGCCGACAGGTCTGGCACTGACCTCGCAATTCTTCGCACTGAAGATCCGGCGCTATCTGCATGAATTCGGTCTGCCGGCACGGCTGCTGGCCGCGGTGGCGGCGAAGGCATTCCGCAACGGATCGCTCAATCCCAACGCCTGGCGGCGGAAACCGCTGTCGGAGGCCGACATCGCGGCGTCGATGATGCTGTCGGATCCGCTGCGGCAGTACATGCTGTGCTCGCCGGGCGACGGCGCCACCGCCCTGGTGTTGTGCAACGCGAAGAAAGCCAAGCAGCTGAGCCCCCACCCGGTGTACGTCGCGTCGTCGGTGGTGCGCACACGTCGTCCCGGATCCTTCGAGGTCCTCAGCCCGTCGCTGTCGATTCGCCGCGGGGTCAGCCCGACCGTCGACGCCGCGGCCGCCGCATTCGAGCAGGCCGGTATCGGGCCCGCCGACGTCGATCTGGCCCAATTGCAAGACACCGATGCCGGCGCCGAGATCATCCATATGGCCGAGACCGGGCTGTGCGCCGATGGCGAACAGACCGAGCTCATCGACTCCGGTGCAACCGAACTCACCGGCCGCCTGCCGATCAACACCGACGGCGGCTGTCTGGCCAACGGTGAACCGATCGGCGCGTCGGGCCTGCGGCAGATCCACGAGAACGTGCTGCAACTGCGCGGTGCCGCCGGCGATCGGCAGGTCGCCGGGCAACCCCGAGTGGCACTGTCCCACGTCTACGGGGCGCCCGGGCTGAGCGGCTGCACGGTTCTCACCAGATAGGAGTAGGCGATGAAGGTGACCGTCGACACCGACCGGTGCGTTGGAAACGGCGTGTGCGAGGCCCTGTCGCCCGACCTCTTCCAGGTCGGCGACAACGGACAGGCCGAAGTGCTCGTCGAGCAGATACCCGCAGAGCAAGAAGCCTCGGTGCGACAGACGGTGGATTCCTGCCCCGCACTCGCACTGAGATTGTCCGGCTGAACGAACCCGAAAGGCGCGAACACGTGGATATAAAAATGCCGAAACTCGACGTGACGATGACCGAGGGATCCTTCCTCGGCTGGCTGGTGCCCGACGGCGCGGCCGTCGCCGAGGGCGAGGACCTCTATTCGGTCGGTACCGACAAGGTCACGGTCGACATTCCAGCCCCGTGCGCCGGTGTGCTCCGCTACGGCGATGCGGTGGAAGACGAAACATACTCGGTCGGAACGGTTCTAGGCGCCCTGCAGACGTAGGGGTGCCGCCGGCCGCGGCACCGGGCCGCCGGCGAACGGTAGGCCGTGCGTGACAACGAACCTACCCGGCCCACACGTCCTCGACGTAGTGATCCGAGGCCACCAGACCATCGAGCCAGGCCCGCGCGGCATCATCGTCGGCACCGGTGCGCGCGGAGTAGATTTCGCGGAACGCCGCCCGCACCGCCGGGGCCATCCGCGCCCCGTCCCCGCACACGTACACGTGGGTGTCCTTGGTCTCGTCGCCGAGCAGGGCCCAGGCGTCGTCGGCGTCGGCGGCGATCCGGTCCTGCACGTAGCGCACCCGGTCCTGCGGAGCGCGGGAGAATGCGGGCCGCATCGCGACGATGCCGAGCCGCTCGGCCTCCTCGAACAGGTCCCGGAAGATGTAGTCAACCTCGGGGTCGCGAACACCGAAGAAACACAACGCCGGTGAGTACGGTTCACCGTTCTGCCGCGCGGACAGCCGGTCGCCGAGGAACCCGCAGAACGGGGCCACGCCGGTTCCGGCGCTGACCAGGATCACGTTGCGCTGCGGGTCCGCGCCGGCGCGGAACGCCTGACGCGCCGGATCCACCCGCGCCCGGATCTGGCCGCCAGGAGCGATATCGGCGAGGTGATTCGACGCTACGCCCTTGAACAGGCCCCGGCCGGAGTGCGCCGGGCGGTCCAGGACGCTGACGATCAACGCCAGCTCCTTGGGCGACAGCCGCGACGAAGATGCGATCGAATAGTGCCGCGGTGTCATCGGTTCGAGGAGCTCCAACAGTTCCGCGCCGGTCATCACGCAGCCCGGGTGCTCCTGCAGGCATTCCATCGGACTCAGCAGGCACGGCTCGGCACTGTCGGCGAGCTCTTCCAGGCGCTGCCGCTCCGGCGGGCAGGGGTTGGTCGCGGCCAGCCGCAGCAGTTGGCTGCGAGTCGCGGGTTTGCGCAGTTCGACGAAATGGGTGAGCAGCTCGCGCACGCTCACCTCGCGATCCAGCGCGATCACCCGCCGCGAGGTGCGCCGCGGGTTGATCGACAACCGTTGGTTCCCGTCGACGCCGAGCAGTTCGATCGCCATGTCGACGACCTCCGGCGGGTTGTCCGCCAGCACCGTCAGGTGATCCCCGGTGTTGTAGTCGACGTCGTCGGGAAGCGTCACGCGGACATAGCGTTTCGCCTGGCCCAGTGAGTTGTCCGCGCTGACCAGTTCCTCGTTGAGCACGACGGTCATCGGCTGCACCCGGAACCGCGCGTCGATCGCGGAGGTGACCGGGCCGGTGATCTGGCGCAGGTCGTAGAGCGGCTCGTCGTCGTCGCTCAGCGGTTCGGCGTCGGGGTCGCCGAACCGTGCCGACAGGGCGGCCCGCAGCGCGGTGCTGAACTCCTCCACCCCGCCCACCAGATCCCCGGAGGTGTCGACCGCGCCGCGTGGCAGCAGCATCGCGGCCCCGAGCGCGGATAGTCGCTCCTCGATCCGGATGGGCACGGACTGGTAGGTGTCGGCCCAGTTGTGGTCCCCGACGCCGAGAACGGCGAACGCCGTGTTCTCGGGCACCGCGGCGTCGTCGCCGAGCAACCACCCCAGGAATGCGCGGGCATCGTCGGTGGGCTGACCGTTGTAAGACGACGCGACGATCACCACCGCGTCGACGTCGGGGAACCCGCCCGCGGCGTCATCGAGCGGACCGAGCGTAGTAGCGCAACCGATGTCGCCGGTCTCCTCGGCGAGCAGTCCCGCCAGCGTCCGGCAGGTGCCGAGGTTGGAGCCGTGCAGAACGGCCAGGGTGGTCCCGGTGCGCACCGCCGTTCTCGGTTGCAATTGGTCGGTGCCGGCGGGTTCCGCAACGGCTGTCCGGGCCCGCTCGGCCGGGGTGCGCCGCACCAGCTCGAGCCGGAAGCCGACGGGCCGGCGCCCCACCCCATCCCAGGTCAGCACATAGTGTTTCGCGTCGATCAGCCGGTAGCGGTGGACCAGGCGTGCGATGAGCATGGTGGCTTCGTGCAGCGCGAACTGACGCCCGATGCAGGACCGCTCGCCGGTGCCGAACGGTTTGAACAACGCACTGGGCCGGACGTCGGCGAATTCCGGGTCGAACCGGGACGGGTCGAACAGCTCCACATTGTCGCCCCACTGCCCCTGGCGGTGCAGCGCACCGGTCAGAACGGTGACCGCCTCACCGGCCGCGACGGGGTAACGGCCACCGATGATGGTGTCGGCCAACGCCATTCGGTCGAACTGGGCAACCGGTGGTGAAAGGCGCAGCGTCTCGCTGATCACCTGGCGCAGATAGCCGAGCTTGCCGATGTCGTCGTAGCTGGGCACGTAGTCGTCGTCGGGACCGAACACCGCGTCGACCTCGGCGCGCACCCGGGCCAGTGCACCCGGATGCTGCACCAGGTTGTACACCGCGGTGGGCATCAGCTCCGAGGTGGTCAGCTGCCCGGCGATCAGGAACGTCATGATCTGGTTGCGGACGTTGTCCACGTCAAGGACCGGGCGTCCGTCGGCGTCGTGTGCCAGCATCACGGCGAGCAGATCATCGGCGGTACCGTCGGCGCGGTGACCGGCGATCAGCTCATCGAAGTACCGGTGCAGAGTGTCGCGGTCACGCTCGAATTCCGGTGTGATTCCGTGTGTTACCGACCCGATCAGCGCCGAGGTGAAGCACTGCGGGATGGGCGCCAGGCCGTCGTGGTCGAACGAATCGAACCGCGCACCGAAGCCGGCGAGCGCGACGGTGTCCATCGCCAGCTTCTGCAGGTCGTCGGAGACGTTCACCGGTTGCCGTCCCGCGCAGGCATCCCAGCGGGCGATCAACTCCGAGTTGATGTCGAGCATGGCGCCGTGATAGTTCCGCAGCCCGGCATAGCTGAACCCGGGCAGCAGCACGTCGTGGGCCTTCTGCCAGTTCGGTTCGCCGTGAAAGGCGGTGAACAGCCCGTCACCGGCCAGCGGGCGCACCCGGGCCAGCGTCGGGGTCAGGTTCTTGACGAACCGGGTCTCGTCGCAGAGCTCGTTCACCAGTTCCAGCGAGCACACGTAGAGCTTGCGGATCCCGCTGAAGTCGGCGTAGAAGATCGGGCCGTGCACTTCGCCGAGCAGGTCGATGGGCAGCGCATAGGGCCGTCCGGTGAGGTCGGCGGGCGTGGGCAGCGGTCCTTCCGCCGAGGGAACGTTGTCGAGCTCCGGCGGCAACGACGGCGTGAACTCCTGCACCTGCGCAGCATAGGCCCGGTGTCTGAACAGCGACGGCGGACCGGGATCGGCGATGGCCCGCCGCCGGCCACTACAGTCGTCGGGCATGGGGGAATCTCCAACGTTCGGTGAGTGCTCGGACGCGATCACCCGCCGTCGGCTGCTGCAGATGACCGGGACCCTGGGGCTGACCGCCGTCGCCGCCGGGTGCGCCGACCCGATGCCCGGGTCACCGTCGCTGCCGCCGGGAGAGTCCCCGGCACCTCCGGTGCCGTCGTCACCGGCTGCCGCACCACCGTCGACGACGACCGCACCGCCCGTCGTCACCCCAGTGGATGAACTGTGCCGTTCGGCCTGGGGCGCCCAGCCGGCCCGCCCCGGCGGCCGGCCGCACACCATCACCCGGATGACGCTGCATCACACCGCCGTGGTGCTCGGGGACAACAGCAACGCCCCGGCCCGGTTGCGACAGCATCAGCGCTACCACCAGAATGACAAGGGCTGGATCGACATCGCCTATCACGTCAGCGTCGACCGCAACGGCAACATCTACGAGCTGCGCGACTGGCACCTGGCCGGGGACACCGCCACCGAATACGACCCGGCCGGGCACTTCCTGGTCCTCTGCGAGGGCGACTTCGACCAGGAGGAGATCACCGAGGCGCAGCTGCACGGCGCCGCGCTCGCCTTCGCCTGGGCGACGCAGAACTTCCACATCGCCCCGAACACCCTCGGCGGACACCGCGATTTCGCCTCGACCTCCTGTCCGGGGACGAACCTGTACGCCCGGCTGGCCAACGGGGAGATCGGGCGGCGCGTCGACCAACTCGTCGCCGCCGGGCCCGTGGACCTCAAGCAGTTCTGCGGCCCCGCGGCGGACGCGAAGGTGGCGCAGATCGAGGCGGGCCGGTAGCGCGTCCCGGGGAGAACCTCACTTGTCGGTGGTCGGTGCCACCATGGCCTCATGGAAACGAGGTCGTAGTGATGCAGCATTTCACCGTCTTGAACTGGTCTCATGCGTTTATGCATGAGATAATGCATGTATGCCTAAGACAGTGCAGATTCGTGATATCGATGACGATGTCTATGCCGGGTTGGTCCGACGCGCCGGTGAAGAGGGCGTAACCGTGCCTGAGCTGTTGCGCCGTGAGGCAGCGAAGCTCGCTGCTCGACCCTCGATCGCCGAATGGTTGCGGCGCACCCACCGGAGGCCGTCGCAGGTGTCAACGCAGGAGGTGCTCGCGACGCTCGACGAATGGCGGGGTGAGTGGCCCGATGCTCGTCGTTGACGCCTCCTGCTTGTTCGAGGTCGTGGCGGATACGCCGCGAGCTCCGCAAATTGCGGCGCGAGTGACCGCCGATTCGGATCATTTCGCTCCAGAGGTGATTGATGTCGAAGTCCTTGGTGTCATTCGCGCGCAGTATCTGGGAGGCAATCTTGACGGTACGGCTGCGGGACAAGCTGTAGCCGATTTGAGGGACTGGCCCGGCGAACGGTTCAGTCATCGGTATTTGCTCGATCGGGTCTGGCAGCTAAGGGATTCCGTTCGAGGGTGGGACGCGTTCTATGTAGCGCTAGCGGAATTGCTTGGGGCCACGCTTCTGACGCTTGATGAGCGTCTCGCCCGCGCTCACGGCCCACGGTGCCGGATCGAGGTTGTGGGTGCGTAGTCGTCGAGTCTAGGTCTCCGGTGTGGATTGGACCGTCCGGTAGTGGGTAGTCCTTGTGTACAAGCCCCGCGACAAGCGAAAGGATTGCCATGCCTGCGCGTGATCCCGGACCCAGCGTCAAGGACAAGAAACTCTACGAAGACCTGCGTGACGACGGCGCATCGAAGGAGAAGGCGGCGCGGATCGCCAACGCCGCCGCGAAATCCGGTCGCAGCGCCGTCGGCCGGCGCGGCGGACACTCACCGTCCTACGACGAGTGGACCGTCGATGACCTGCGCAAGCGCGCCCGCGAGCTCGGCGTCGACGGACGGTCCTCGATGAACAAAAGCGAACTGATCGACGCCCTGCGCAAACACTGAGCAGCCCGCGCTGAGCTACGCGGCCTGCGAATACCGCGGCCAGAACTCGTTGAGCCTGCGCTCGATGACCGTGCCGACGGGGAACACCGAGGCGATGCAGATGTTGTCGTCGGCCACGTCGGCGGCCCACTCCGGCGGCCATCCGCCGTCGGTGAGACTTGTGCGCATCGCCAGGATCAGCTCGTCGCGCGTCATCGCCACCTCGACGATCTGCGCGGTCGTCGTTGCACGATGGGATGCCAGACCGGCGAATCCGCGACCGCAGCCGCAGCCGCCGTCGGGATTGCGCCTGTCCCGGTCACACGGGTCCTGCACCCAAACGGGTTCGCCTGGGACGCAATAGTTGTAGTCGTTTCGCCGGTCTCCCTGAGTGAGTGCCGTTGCCACCAGAACCTTCATGTCGGGGCCTCCTATTCGGTTGGTGTAGAGCCTATGACCGGCCACCGACAACTCCGGGCCGTCGCGCAGACGTCCTCAGCCCTACTTGTGCCCCCTGCGCCGAATCCAGCCGCGACTGTGCGATCCGACATCATCGGCAGATAAGGGACTAACTCGTCGGTGAATTGGGTAATCATGGGAAAGCACTGACCCCGAAACGTAAGGACATCGACGACGTGATCCGCCAAATCGCACGCCCCCTGCTCGGCTCGTTTTTCATCTACGCGGGATTCCGCGCGCTGGTGAACCCCACGCCGGTCGCCGACGCCGCCCAGCCGATGCTCGACACCGCCGCCGACTTCGGGGCCACCGGGCAGGTGGACAACCTGACGGTGGCCCGCGCCTACGGCGCCGTGCAACTTGCCGGCGGGCTGCTGCTGGCCGCGGGCAAGGCTCCGCGGATCGCTTCACTGGTGCTGGCCGGCTCGATGGCCCCGGCCACCGTCACCCACGACTTCTGGAACGAGCCCGACGACACCGCCCGCCACGCGAAGGCCACCCAATTCCTCAAGGACGCCTCCCTGATGGGTGGCCTGCTGATCGCCGGATTCGACACCGAAGGCAAGCCCGGCGTGCAGTGGCGGGCCCGACGGCTGGCCAAGAAGGCCTCGGCACGCGCGGCCGCCATCGCCCCCGGTCTGGTCGGTGACCACGACTCCAGTGACTTCGAGGAGTACGTCGACCGCGCCCGGACTGCCGCGGCGCGCCTCGGGGACCGCATCGAGGGCCGCACGTCGGTGGCCGCCGAGCGTCTCGCCGACGTGGTGGACGCTGCCAAGCCCCGCGTCGCTCACGCCGCGGCGGTCGCCTCGGAGCGGGCCACCGACGCGGGAATCGTGATCGGTGAGGCGCTGAGCGAACTGCGCCAGGAGGCCTCGCACCTGCGTGAGGACGCGCGCGGCCGGCTGCGCCGCTAGACGGCCTGTGACATAGCCGCCGCCCGCGGTGACATTCGCCCCTGCTGTCACCCGCCGATCGCGCCTACCCTTGGTAGTCACGATGGTTGTCGCCGGAGCGGATCTGCGCGCGGGGGCCACCCTGCCCGTTGCGCAGGACGGCCTGGCCCGCGTCTGGCCGCGCACCCTGTCCGTCGAGGTGCTCGCGGTGGCACTGGTGCTGGCCGTCGGGTGGCTCGCCGTTGCGGTGCACGGGCCTGAACATCGCGCGCTGCCGACGGCGCTGGCCGCCGCCACCGTCCTGGTCGTCCTCCGCGGCCTGCGGCTGGGCCGCCCGGTGACCACACCGCACGCCGGGCTCGCCGCGCTGGCCTGCCTGGTCGCCGTCTACACCCAGGCCCACGGCCACGCCACCGGCACCTACCTGGCGGTGCTGGTCGCCGCTGCGGTCCTGGTGTGGCCGACCGGCGCGCCCGCCGAGCCGCACCTGCTGCCGGTGATCTGGCCTCTGATCGACCAGACCCGCGGCGACCCGCTGGCACCATTCGCCATGGACCGGCAGAAGCGCTACGTCTTCAGCGCCGACGCCACTGCCGCGGTGGCCTACCGGGTGCGGGCGGGGTTCGCCGTGGTATCCGGAGACCCGGTCGGCGACCGGCGGGCCTATCCCGACGCGATCGACGCCTTTGCCCAACTGTGCCGCGACCGCGGCTGGCGGCCCCTGGTACTGGCCGCCTCACCACGATGCGCTGTGTTGTGGCGACGACGGCAGGTGCGCGGCCGCCCGTGGTGGGTGGTGCCCATCGGCCACGACGCCGTCGTCGAGGTCGCCACCTTCACCCTGCACGGGCGCGGCAAACGCAACCTGCGCCAGGCGGTGCAACGCACCCACAACGCGCGCATGACCACCACCGTGCTGCCCGAAGCCGACATCACCGCGGCCCTACACGACGAACTCCTCGCGGTCGCCCGCGGATCGACGAAATCGATTGACGCCGAGCGTGGTTTCTCGATGATGCTGGACGGCACGCTGACCAGCCGGTATCCGGGCACCTGGTTGATCGTCGCCCGCGACCACACCGGAGGGGTGCAGGGATTCCAGCGCTACGCCACCGCAGGCGCCGGTTCCGAGGTGAGCCTGGATCTGCCCTGGCGGCGTTCCGACGCGCCCAACGGCACCGACGAACGGCTTACGGTCGGCATGATCGACTGGGCGAAGAACCATGGCGGACAGCGTTTGTCGCTGTCCTTCGCGCCGCTCACCGACATCTTCGCCACCGATCCCGACGGCCCCGCACATCGCCTCGCCCGGACGGTCCTGCACGCTGCCGACGGACTGATCAAACTCGAATCGCTGTACCGCTACGTCCGCAAGTACGACGCGCTGGGGCAGAAGCGCTACGTGCTGCTCACGCCCGTCGACCTGCTGCCCGCGCTGGTGGTCCTGCTCACCCTGGAGTTCGGCCCGCACCACAGCCAGCTTCGCCGGCCCCGCACCCGACGGACGACCGGCCGTTGAGCCGTCCCCGGAAACCCTTGTCCGCCTTCATCAGAATCGAACGATCATGGCGCGAACCACCGCCCGACGCGACCACCCGCGACGGCTGTTCCGCGACCGCCGCGAGGCCGGACGCGTGCTGGCCGAACTGCTCTCGGCCTACCGCGGCCGCACCGACGTCATCGTGCTCGGTCTGGCGCGCGGCGGAATCCCGGTTGCCTTCGAAGTCGCGGCCGCACTGCAGGCGCCGCTGGACGCCTACATCGTCCGCAAGCTCGGCGCGCCCGGGCGGGAGGAGTTCGCCGTCGGCGCACTGGCCCGCGGCGGCCGGGTCGTGCTCAACGACGACGTCGTGCGCGGCCTGGGCGTCACCCCGGAACAACTGCGCGAGGTCGCCGCACGCGAAGGCCGGGAACTGGAACGCCGCGAATCCGTCTACCGATCCGGCCGACCACCCCTGCAGGTCGCCGGCAAGGTGGTGATCCTCGTCGACGACGGCCTGGCCACCGGCGCCAGCATGCGCGCCGCCGTCCTGGCGCTGCGCGAAGACGAACCCGCCCAGATCGTCGTCGCCGTGCCCGCCGCACCGGAATCGACCTGCCGCGAATTCGCCGGAATGGTCGACGATCTCGTCTGCGCGTCGATGCCGACCCCGTTCTTCGCCGTCGGCGAATCCTTCTGGGACTTCACCCAGGTCACCGACGACGAGGTGCGCACCCTGCTGGCCACTCCGACCACCGCCGCGGCCGAATCGACACCCGAATCGCCCGCGATGGCGGTCAGCGCGGCCGCGGTCGACGCCCCCGACGGGATACCGCCGGCAGAGGTCCTCGACGCACTGATCGGGGACGCCCGCATCGTGCTGATCGGCGAAAGCTCGCACGGCACCCACGAGTTCTACGCCGCCCGTGCCGAAATCACGAAGTGGCTGATCGAGCACAAGGGATTCACCGCGGTGGCCGCCGAAGCCGACTGGCCCGACGCCTACCGGGTCAACCGCTACGTACGTGGCCAGGGCAACGACGTTTCCGCCGAGGGCGCGCTGTCGGGATTCGAGCGGTTCCCGGGCTGGATGTGGCGCAACGACGTGGTCCGCGACTTCGTCACCTGGCTGCGCGAACACAACGGCCGGGCCACGGAGCATCGCGTCGGGTTCTACGGGCTCGACCTCTACAGCCTGCACCGCTCCATGGACGAGGTGATCACCTACCTCGACGGCGTCGACCCCGCGGCCGCGGCCCGGGCTCGGGCGCGCTACGCCTGCTTCGACCACGCCACCGCCGACGACGGCCAGGCCTACGGCTACGCCGAGGCATTCGGCGCCGGCCCGTCGTGCGAGCGGGAGGCGGTGGCGCAGTTGGTCGAGGTACATCGCGAGGCGATCAGCTATCTGCGCCACGACGGGCTGGTCGCCGAGGACGAACTGTTCTGCGCGCAGCAGAACGCCCAGACCGTGCGCAATGCCGAGGAGTACTACCGCGCCATGTTCAGCGGCCGGGTCACCTCCTGGAACCTGCGCGACCGGCATATGGCCCAGACCCTCGACGCGCTGCTGTCCCACCTCGACCGGCACCGCGGAATCGGTGGCCAACCCGCCCGGATCGTGGTGTGGGCGCACAACTCCCACGTCGGCGACGCCCGGGCGACCGAGGTCGGCGCCGACGGGCAACTGACCCTCGGGCAGCTGGTCCGGCAACGCCACGGCGCGGACAGCCGGTTGATCGGCTTTTCCACCTACCGCGGCACGGTCACCGCCGCCGACGAATGGGGCGGTGTCGCGCACCGCAAAACCGTGCGCCCGGCGCTGCCCGGCAGCATCGAGGAACTGTTCCACGAAACCGGCAAGGAGGCGTTCTTCGTCGCCATGCACGACGGCGGCCCGGCCGCCGAGGCGCTGGAGACCATTCGGCTGGCCCGCGCCATCGGGGTCATCTACCTGCCGGCCACCGAGCGGCAGAGCCACTACTACCACGTGCGGCCCGCCGACCAGTACGACGCGATGATCCACATCGAGCACACCCGGGCCCTGCAGCCGCTGGACCCGACGTCGGTGTGGATCGCCGGGCAGACACCCGAGACCTATCCCAGCGGACTCTAAAGCACGGCAAGGGGTTTCCCGATGACAAACGACATCCTCACCGATGCGCAGATCGACGCGCTGACCGGAGCGCAGCGCCGCGAACTGATCCGGCGTCTGGAACGCCCTGTTGCGCAACTGAAACCGCGCACCTACGTCGAACGGCTGCGCCAGGCGCACCTGGGCCTGATGACCGGCGGTGCGCTGTTCATGATCCCGTGGATCGTCTACCTGGCACTGACCCTGCCGCCGAACTACACCGTGCACGACTGGCCGGTGACCTGGGTGGGCTTCGACATCCTGCTGGTCACCTTCATGGCGGCGACGGCCATCCTGACCTGGCAGCACCGCCAAGTCGTCGTGCTGCCGGCGTTCACCACCGGGATCCTGCTGGTGTGCGACGCCTGGTTCGACGTGACCACCTCCGGTGACGCCGATTTCGCCGTCACCTTGCTGACCGCGTTCCTGGGCTGCCTGCTGGCCGCGATCCTCATCGTCGGGTCGGTGAGCCTGGTGCGCTACACCGCCGCGCGGCTGTGGCTGATCGACCCGGATCAGTCCGTCTGGCGGCTGCCGCTGGAGACGTGACCCGCCGAAACTCGCTGGTGTCTAGTCACAGCTGGCGCAGAACCCTGTCAGCGACAATTCCATTCCGCAACCGCAGAATGTTGCGGTTCGTGTCTTGTCAGATCGACGTTGGGAGGGGGCGCGAATCTTGTTGAGGGGATGAGCGACATACCAAGTTCCAGTGCGAGAACTCGGACCGCGCTCCACTGAGTCGCCGAGCAACCGCACGATCTCATCTTCAGAACGGAATCCGTCGGTGGAGCCGTAGTAGATATACAGGTCGGGGCCGTGTTCGCGTCGCTTGCCCACTACGTATGGCTTTTCGGGACGCTCGACCGCTCGGTATTCGGCGATACCGACTGCCATGGCCATCCGAGCGATGAATTGATGGTTCTCCGCTGGAATCCTCGCTCTCGCCAAGGCGGAGACGAGGGAGTCGTGGAGTGGCGCGGTGGGATTCACGGACTCAGGATATCGACGGGGTCCGACATCGGAGACTGGCTACGCCGCCCACCAGGGAGGAGGGAATGCGATATCTAGGCTCTTTATGCGCCGGTATCCGGCTCACGTCGGAATGCCGGCGGGTTGGCTGCGGAAAATGCCGCGGGCAGCGGCGACCACTCGGTCGTATTGGGTTGGCCATCGCAGATCGACGGCGATCTGCTCGAGCGCTGCGCGATCACGACCGAGCACCTGGTCGACGATCGCCACAGCAGGCACCGAACCGCTCTTATCGCCGTTGCATCTGGTGCAGGACAGAACAAGATTTGCCAAGCCGTCAATTCCCACCAACGACCACGGGAGCACGTGGTCGATCGGGTTGCTGCGCGGAAGTGGGGATTCGCAGTAGAAGCAGTAGGGCCCGTAGATCTCCTTGAACGGTTCGCGCACCGTAGTCAATGCGATACGTTCTCGGCCGAACAGGTGACCCGCAACGTCTGGGATGTCTTGTTCGAGGAAGCTGTTCATCCGGCGGACGTCGTCGACCCACATGATCTCTAGAGCGGGCTTCAGCAGCGCGGCAAGTCGAGCCAACCCCTGTGCGACACCGGGTCTGAGCTCGATTGAGAAGTCGTGATCCCGGAGAACCTTGCGACTGATCTTGGAGTGCAGGAAGGAGTCGTCGTAGAGGAAGGGGTCGCTGGTACTCGAACCGGATAGTCGTTGCAACCGATAGAGAGGTTGCTGTGCCAGGCACATCGTGATGTCCTCAATTGCCTGCCGATAGTCCTCGGGGGCTCGAACCGCGGCGAAGTCGACCGACATGTATGGCTTCCCAACCGACTGCTGAAGACGGTGGACCGCAGCCAATATCCGTGCTGGTTCCGTGGTGGTCTGGCGCAGTTCATGCCCTTCAAACGGGCGGACCTGGCGCCAGTAGACGTCGAGAACTCGGCGGGCTAGATCGGGAATCGGTACGACAAGGGTGCCATCAGGCTCATCCGGAAGGTGTTCGACGCACTGGTCGATCAGGGCCCTCAAGGTCGCCAGCTTGTAGGTCGCTACTCGCCGACCCGCGTCCAGGACGGCCAGAACACGTTGCCCCAGCAGGAGTGGGTCGTCATTGGCCGTGTAGCTCATGGTGCTGCCAATGTAGCGCCCGTGCCGCACAGTTCGGGTGCGCTGGGATCTCAGTGTCCGATGGTGAATGCCTTGGTTGTGGACCTAATCCCGTCAGGACCGGGGCGCGCCCGGGGAGATCTGGCCGGCGCTGCGGTCGACCGGGTAGCGGGTGATGCCGTGATAGCTGCAGCGGCGGCTACCGGGTGTCGGTGCGGCGGTGCAGCCCGGGCTGCGGCAGGTACGCGTCACATAGATCATGGTCGGAACTCCAGGGTCGTGGCCGTCTCACGGAGATCGGGCGCCGATGAAGTTGAATCGGCTGCGCTGCGACGCTGCGGCGGCAGATGCTGAATCAGGTCAGCGGAGCCAGTGTGGCAGCCGACTGTTACCGGCGCATGTCATTTTTGTTGTGTCGGGGCGCTTGCGACAGTGCGTCACAATCACGCCGATTCTGAACGTGGGGTACTGCGGGCGCCGTGGTTACGGTGCGATGTGAATGCTCGACGACGGATGCGCCCTGGAGAGGAACTCAGTGTCGGTTACCGATGAATACCTGGCGAACAACGCCGAATACGCCTCGACCTTCCACGGGCCGCTGCCGTTGCCGCCGAGCCGGCACGTCGCCGTCGTCGCCTGTATGGACGCCCGCCTCAACGTGTACCGGATCCTCGGCCTGGCCGACGGCGAAGCCCACGTCATCCGCAATGCCGGAGGCGTGGTCACCGACGACGAGATCCGGTCCCTGGCCATCAGTCAGAGGCTGCTGGGCACGCGAGAGATCATCCTCATCCACCACACCGACTGCGGGATGCTGACCTTCACCGACGACGAGTTCAAGCGCGCCATCCAGGACGACACCGGAGTCAAGCCGAACTGGGCCGCCGAAGCGTTTCCCGACGTCGAGCAGGACGTGCGCCAGTCGCTGCGCCGCATCGAGGCCAGCCCGTTCGTCACCAAGCACGAGTCGGCCCGCGGCTTCGTCTTCGATGTCGCCACCGGCAGGCTCAACGAGGTGTTTCTCCGTCGAGATTGACGGTAGGGCTGCTGCGCACGGGGTTTCTTCGTCGAGATCGACGGCAGGGCTGTTGCGTGCCGACGGCTCCCGTCGAGATTGACGGCAGGGTTGCTGGCGCTGGAGTTTCCGCGTCGAGATTGACGGTAGGGCTGCTGCGTAGGATCGATTGCCGACGAGATTTACGTGAGGGCTATCTCGCGGCAAGGAAAGCAGCCCACACGTGAGTTTCGGTGAGCTCGTCGCCGTCGTACCTGGACCGAGCGCGGGAGCAACCGAGCACTGGAACACGGATCCGGCCCCAGGACGGCCATTAGAATGCCGTCATGGGGGAGTTGCACCTGCAAAACATCCCGAATGAGGTCGTGCATCGGCTTGAGCGGATAGCGCGTGCCGAGGGCGTGACGGTGGCCGCGATTGCGATCCGTGAGCTCGACGCGGCGAGCCGGAGGGTGGACAACGCCCGGCTGTTGGCCGAGCTGCCGGACCTCGATCTTCCCACGGGTGCCATTGTGGATGCGGTGTGGACCGAGCGCCGATGACCGGACGTATTGACAGCTTGCGTGCTCATCCAGCGCTCGCGCACCGTATGGCCCGACCGTAGGCGGTTCGACTCGCTGCCTATCGCCTAGGTGGTTGACCACCGGATTCGGTGGTCAAGGCGGTTTGTCGGTGGCCGCACGTACCCTGCTCACCGTGGATGGCGAGCAGATTGGCCGGCAGCGGGGAGCGGGTTCGGCCGGAGGGCGGTTCCGCGGTTGCCTGCTGGGCGGGGCGGTGGGGGACGCGCTGGGCGCGCCGGTGGAATTCGACCCGCGCGAACAGATCCTGAGGCGGTTCGGTCCCGACGGGATCACCGGCTACGCGCCCGCCTATGGCGGGATCGGGATGATCACCGACGACACCCAGATGACACTGTTCACCGCCGAAGGGCTACTGCGGTACTGGGTTCGCGGGCGGATGAAAGGGATAGCCACCTATACCGGCGTGACGGCGAACGCGTATCTGCGGTGGCTGCGCACCCAGGGCGGCAGTCCCCGAAACCCCCTCGGAGTCGGCGAGCCGTTCGGCGAGGGGGAGCCGGGCCGGCTGTATCAGGAGCGACGACTGCACAGCAACCGGGCACCGGGCAACACGTGCATGTCGGCGCTGCGCGCCATGCCCGGGCTCGGTGAACCGGCCGACAACGACAGCAAGGGCTGCGGCGGCGTCATGCGTGTTGCGCCGGTCGGGTTGTTCGTCGATCGGATGTCGGACGGAACCTGCGAGCAGGCCTTCCAGATCGCCACCGACCTCGCTGCCCTGACACACGGCCACCCGACCGGATCGCTGTCCGCCGGCGTGCTGGCTGCGTTGGTCTACCAACTGGTCCAGGGTGTTTCGCTAGCCGACGCCCTACCCGAGGCGAAGCGGATCCTGCGCGGGTTCGACGGCCAGGAGGAGACGCTGGGCGCTGTCGAGGCCGCCGAGGCAGCGGTGCACCGCCGGGGAGCGCGTCACGACGCTGTCGCGACGCTGGGGGAGGGCTGGGTGGCCGACGAGGCGCTGGCCATCGGGCTCTACTGCGCGCTGGTGGCCGAATCCTTCACCGACGCCGTGGTGCTCGCGGTCAATCACAGCGGTGACTCCGACTCCACCGGATCGATCGCCGGCAATCTGCTCGGTGCCGCGCTCGGCGAGCGGGCAATCGATGCGCACTGGCTGGAGCCACTGGAACTCCGTGATGTGATCACCGAGATCGCCGACGACCTCTACGCCTACCCGGATTGGCAGATCGACCACACCGACACGCAGAACATCTGGCGGAAGTATCCCGGGTACTGACGGTAGCGGCGGGCGCCTGCGACGCCCGCCGCTACCAGCCACGTGTGGGCCTATTCGGCCGCACCTTCACCGGTCGCGGCCTGCGCCGATGCCTCGTCGGCACCCGAATCCTCGGCCGATTCGGCATCCCCGTCAGACTCCGAGCCCGACTCCGAGTCCGCGGCTTTGTCACCGGAATCCGCATCGGGCAGCTGGGCCACCAGATACTCGGCCAGACCACCGATGGTCGGGTAGTCGAACACCGCGGTGGCGTTGATGGTGAACGCGCCACCGAACTGGCTCTCCAATCGGTTGCGCAGCTCGATCGCCATCAGCGAGTCGGTACCCAGATCCAGGAACCGGCTGCTGGCCGCCGGGGGCTGGGCCAGCCGCAGGAAGTTCTGCACCTCGGCCTGCAGGAACTCGGTCACGAAACCGGCGCGCTGCGCCACCGGGATCTCCTGCAGCTTCTTGAGCAACTCGCTGTCGCCGGTCATCTCCCCGGCCGCCCGCGGCAACACCAGATCCAGAATCGGCGGGCGGGAACTGCCCAGCACCTTGGCCGCCCGCTGCCAGTTGGCCTTGATCACCGCCGCCTCGGCGGTGCCGTTGGCGACCACCTCGGCCATCGCGCTCAACGCCGCCGACGGGTCCAGCGGAATCAGGCCTTGGGCACTGATATTGGCGACCGCGGCATCCGAGGACGCCATGCCGCCGTCGGCCCAGGGACCGAAGTTGATACCGGTGCCCGGCAGGCCCCGGGACCGCCGCTGGGCCACCAGGCCGTCGAGCAGCGCGTTGGCCGTCGCGTAGTTGGACTGGCCGGGCGAACCGAACATGCTCGATACCGACGACGACACGATGAAGAAGTCCAGATCGTCGTCGGCGGTCAACCGGTCCAGATGCATTGCCCCGTACGCCTTGGGCACCAGCGT